>NZ_JBHSEY010000022.1:0-5664 GCF_042654745.1 Comamonas denitrificans | reverse complement strand
GGATTTTCGGGCACACAAGGGCAATGCCGTACTCGTTTGTGGCTCTACTACGGTGAAATATCCGGGCTAGTTGATGGCAGGGACTCTATCAACTCCCGCAGCACGGATCGCGCCATAAACAGCGGATAGCGATTTTTGTCTATGCAATCATCCGGGATGCTACACCTAGATAACGATTACAGCCGCTGCCAATGCCCCGCCAGCGGCTGTAATTGTTTTTTATGCCGGGGTGAAGGGATTAAATAATGAGCATTTTGGCCTGGCGTGATGCCCTTGCTGTGCCGTGTATATCCAGATTATTCCCTGCAGATAAGCGCGGTGACTGGCCGGATTGTTTAACACCTGGCCAAGCTGCTGCATTACAGCGCCCTTATGTTGTTGGGGTCGATACGCAAGGGCGGCGGCAAATGGATGCATTAGCCTCAGTGATTAAGGATGCTTGTTTATCTGGTGCTTTGCCTTGTGTTGAAGAGGTGAAGGTTATTAGCCCGCCAGCGCCACCAGTGCAAGAAAAAAACCCTTTTTTTGCTTCTGATGAGTGGTTAAGCGAGTTTTCCCTGAAATCAACAGCCAGACCACAGTTAAACAAAAAAACAAAAGAACACCGAGAGTATTTTATTAAACCGGTTGATTTACTTGCTTGGTTTAATTCTTGTGAGCTTGTGCCAACCCAGCATTTGGCCGCATGGTTTAAAGCCCAGGGCGTGGCGCTGGCTACTGAATCCAGCAGCGCCCCAGAAGCACCAGCCATTAAGAAGGGGGACGTGACGGACTGGCCTTCTTTGGTGCGGTACCGGCAGCAGTTTGTGAAATTGGATGCGCAAAAACGCCCGGGCTGGCCTGTAGAACATATTGTGATTCTTGGCGCTGCGCTGAAGGCGGAAAAGGCAAGCCATAGCAAGGGAGCTACAAAGCGCGTAGCTAGTGAATTGGGCACAAGCAGCCAGAGAGTTACAGAATTACTAAAACGAGAAGACTACAAGGACTGGTTGGAAAGTTCGGCATCGCCAATCAATCGGGTGTATCAATCTGCTGGGTGCAATCCTAAATCGGCTTGAACGCCTTGTTAAATGCCTTTTTTTGCCTTGCCGTTTGCTGGGTTTGTTTTCATCCATCTTCCTCTATACGGGCTTGTTTGCACACTTACAAGGCGACAACAAGACCCTTGATGGCCGAAAGTTTCCCCCAATGGCCATAACCCAACAAGCCGCGCCACGGTGGTGCAGCAAGGGTTTACGGCCTTTGAAAGGAAAACCCGATGGAAAAACGAATCATCGAAGTCCGCCGCCGACCTGCTGTTGTTGTTCCCCTGGTGCCGCGTGATCGCCTTTTACGCCTGCCCGATGTGTCGGACATTGTGGGCATTCGCAAAAGTAGCATTTACGCCCTAATGAAGGAAGGCAAGTTCCCCAAGTGCGTCTATATCACGTCAAAAACTGTTGCTTGGCCTGAATCTGCGGTTTTGGCGTGGGTGAATGATCGAATCAACAAAGGAGCCGTTTAAATGGATGCGCAATTTAATCCGCTGCAGCAAAGCCCCGAGGTTATGGAATTGGTCAATTCTTATTTTGAAATAGCCGTGGATTTTGTGAGCAGTAGCGACATATTGACGGCCCTGTGTGGCGATCTTGAAACCTGCGCCCCTGCCTTGCTTAGTCAAGTGGCTGGCCCCCTGGTTGCAACTTATGTGCAAAGCGCTGTGGGCCTGCACGCGGCTTTCTTGCAAGGCGCTGCGCCAATTTATACCAGCCGCATAAAGAAAAATCTTAAGAGGTAACTATGGAATACAAAATAAATCAAGCCCAGCAGGCCGCCCGCGATCTGGCCCAGCGCCGCTTGCGCGTGGCGGTGGCTCATTTTCAGGGGGCCGGTGTCACTTTGACGGCGGGGACGGTAGTTGTTACGGCGGTTTGCACCGGCCCAAATGGCGAGGTTCTGCGCTGCCGGTTTGACCGTGATGGGATTTTGCGGATTTATTCCAAAAAAACCGGGGCGCTGCTGGCCGTTTCCATGCCGGGAAATCCGACAGTTCTTGCCACCAAATTTGACCCGTTGCCCGATGACCGCTTGCGGCCGGTGATTGATTAAGGGGTAGCCGATGGTGACGAAAATAACTGCGGAGCTGCTGGCCAACGCTTTGACCTATATCCCCGCCAACGGGCCCCGCGCTGACTGGGTGCGGGTGGGGATGGGGATTAAAAGCGAATACCCAGACGATACGGGTTTTCAACTGTTCAGCGATTGGAGCTCAAGCGGCGGGGGTGATTTTGATGCGGCTTCTATCCGCTCTACTTGGCGAAGCATTAAAGCCGGGGGCGGGGTGGGTGTCTCTACCCTGCTGTACCTGGCTAAACAAAACGGCTTTCAATTGCCCCGCCAAGGCCAGCAAACGGCCCGCCCTGCGATTGACGCGCAGCGCCTGGCCCAAGAGCGCAACCAGCGCCACGAAGAAGAGCGAGCCCAAACCCAGGCCCGCCACGAAGCTGCAGCCGCCCAGGCTGTGGCGCTGTGGGATGGGGGCAGTCACGAGGGGCGTAGCGCCTACCTTGAGCGCAAAGGGGTGGGCGGCTTTGGCGTTCGTTATGGGGCCGATGGCTGGTTGCTGGTGCCTCTGGTTGATGGTGCGGGCCGGTTGTGGAATGTGCAGCGCATCGCGCCCAGCGCCCCAGCCAATGGCGGGCCGTCAAAACTGTTTTTAAAGGGCGGGCGCAAGTCCGGCCTGTGGCATGTGCTGGGCCATCTGCCCGGCGCTACCGTTGTGTTGGTGGCTGAGGGCTACGCCACAGCGGCCAGCCTGCACCAGGCCACGGGCTGGCCCGTGGTGGTGGCCTTTGACGCGGGCAACCTGCTGCACGTGGCCCAGGCCGTGCGGGCGCTGCTGCCTGCTGCCCTGCTGGCCGTGTGTGGGGATGATGACAGCGCCACGCAAGCCCGCACAGGCCGCAACCCCGGCCGCGAAAAGGCCGAAGCCGCTGCCCAGGCTGTGCAAGGGTTGGCCGTGTTCCCGCGCTGGCCCGAGGGGGTGCCCGCCGGTGACGGCAAAGACTTTAACGATCTGCACCAGGCGGCGGGCCTGCAAGCGGTGCAGTCGTGTGTGCAAGCGGCGGTTATGGCCGCTCTTGCTGCTGCGCCCGCTGCACCCCCTGCCATGGATGCACGGGGCGAACCCAGCGCCCCCAGTGCCCAAACAGAACAAACCCCTTCCCCTGGTGCTGCTGGCCGTGGTGGTGCTGGTAACGGTGGCGGCAATAGTGGCGGTGGTGGGCGTGGCGGCAAGGGCCGGGGCGCTCCCCAGGAGCCGGAACAATCGCCCGGCTGGGAAGACCCCTTCACCGTGGACAATTCGGGCGTGTGGTGGCATGGCCGCGATAAAGAGGGCAACCCCACGCGCCCGCTGTGGCTGTGCAGCCCGTTGAATGTTGATGCGGTGACGCGCAACCAGGACGGCGCAGATTGGGGCTACTTGCTGACCTTTGCCGACCCACTGGGCAGGCCCAAGCAATGGGCCATGCCAGCCCGTATGCTTTCGGGCGATGGCGGGGAATACCGCGCCGTTCTGCTGGGTATGGGCCTACGCATTGCAACAGCGCCCCAGGCCCGGAACCGCTTGACCGAATACCTTCAAACCCGCAAGCCCGAAGCCTTCGCCACCTGCACCGACCGGATAGGCTGGCATGGCGGGGCGTTTGTGCTGCCGTCAATGACCATTGGCGATGATGCCGAGCGCGTGGTTTTTCAGTCTGAAAACCAGATGGAAAACACGTTCCGACAAAAGCGCGATGTTGCCGATTGGGTGGCCCGTATCGGGGCGCGGTGCGTTGGCAATAGTCGCCTGTCGTTTGCTGTGGCCTGCGCCTTTGCGGGGCCGCTGCTGCGCCCTGGCGGTATGGAAAGCGGGGGTTTTCACTTTCGCGGCGATAGCAGCAGCGGCAAAACAACCGCCCTGCGCCTGGCTGCCAGTGTGTACGGTGGGCAAAGCTATATGCAGCGCTGGCGAACGACTGATAACGCGCTAGAAGCCATTGCAGCCCAGCATTGCGATGGCCTTTTAATTCTTGACGAACTGGCCCAGGTAGATGGCAAGGTGGCCGGGGAGTGCGCCTATATGCTGGCCAACGAACAAAGCAAGGCCCGCGCCAGCCGTAGCGGTGCGGCCCGCGCCCGCCTTTCTTGGCGCTTGCTGTTTCTGAGTGCTGGGGAATTGGGCCTTGCTGACCATATGGCCGAAGGTGGCAAGCGAACAAGAACCGGGCAAGAGGTGCGGATGGCCGACATTCCTGCCGATGCGGGGCAGGGCATGGGCGCGTTTGAATGCTTGCATGATGCCGCCGATGGGGCGGGGTTTTCTACGCTGTTATCAAGTGAGGCGGCGGCTTGCCATGGGGCCGTGGGGTTGGCCTGGCTGCAATGGTGTTCTGCCAATGCGGGCACCCTGGCCCGTTCTGTCCGGCAAGCTGTAGCGCCATTGGCTGCAACCTGGGTGCCTGCTGGTGCCAGTGGGCAGGTTTCCCGCGTGGCCGCCCGCTTTGCCTTGGTGGGCGTGGCCGGGGCTATGGCAACAGCGGCGGGCCTGACGGGCTGGCCCCAGGGCGAAAGCGAACGCGCCGCTAAAGCCTGCTTTGATGCCTGGCTTGCCGCCCGTGGGGGCGCTGGTAATGGGGAGGTTGCAGCCATGCTTCGCCAGGTGCGGGCCTTCTTTGAAATGCACGGTGAAGGGCGCTTTACCTGGTGGCATCGTGGGGCAGATGACCACAATGCCAAAACGCTGCATAGGGCCGGGTTTAGGCGCATGGTGAACGAAGACGGCAAGCCGATTAAAACGGACTCGCAACACCTGCACGAGTACGGCGACAAGATGACCGCCGGGGCTGGTGAGGGGGTAAGCGTTGAATATTTCGTTTTGCCTGAAGTGTTCCGCGCCGAGATTTGCAAGGGCTTTGACTATCGGGCCGTGTGCAAAATCCTGTTGCAACATGGCTGCCTGCAACCAGCCAACGGGCGTGAATACGACTGCAAGCCGCGCCTGCCTGGCATTGGCAATGCTTGGTGCTACCACGTTACCCCCGCCATCATGGAGTTGGAGTTGTAGCCAGCGCCTGCCCCTGCCCAGCAAAAGCGCCCAGGCCATGCCCTGGGCTTTTTTGTGCCCATGTGCCGGTGGGCAAGGGGGGGGCGATCTGCGCCAGTGTTTGCCGTTGCTGGCCGTGGCTTGCGCTGGCCCTAGGGGGCGGCTGCCAGTGTCACGTTGCTGGGCTACCGCCTGTGCTGGTGCTTGGGCTGGCGGCCCTAGGCGCTGCTCCTGGTGGTGGCCTTCGCCCTGGGCCTGCCGTGCTCTTGTGCCCCACCTGGGCCAGTGGCTGGCCCACTGCCTGCCGTGCGGTGCCCAGAGGGGGCGCGGTGGGATTTATTTCGCGCTGCGGTTTCTGGTGAGCGGGGATTGCACCAAAGGGAATAACTGGCCCGGCCTGCTCATTCATGCCCATATCTTTGCCATCGCCATCGCCATTGCCATTGCCATTGCCATTGCCATTGCCATTGCCATTGCCATTGCCATTGCCATTGCCATTGCCATTGCCATTGCCATTGCCATTGCCATTGCCATTGCCATTGCCATTGCCATTGCCATCGCCCTGAAATCTGCGCCAGTGTTTGCCACTGCTGGCC
>NZ_JBHSEY010000021.1:0-56076 GCF_042654745.1 Comamonas denitrificans | reverse complement strand
TGAAACAGTGGTATCAAACTCACCCTGAGTTGTTCAATAAGCGACCATATGATCGTCCGGGATGCAACAGCTATTGACCGCAATCGGGATGGGGCGCAGGGCTGCGCCGGGGTGGTGTGCGTTTTTTTCCGGCAGGAAGTCAGCCAGGGCCTCGGCCTCCAAAAGTTGCATCGGGCGCACGCGGCGCAGCAGCAGCGCCCCGGCCGGCGTGGGGCGACAGGGTGGCTGGCGCACCAGCAGCACCTGCCCCAGCCGGTCTTCCAGCGCCTTGATGCGTTGGGACACGGCTGAAGGGGTTACGCACAGCCGCCGGGCGGCCGCTTCAAAGCTGCCTTCTTCCAGCACGGCGGCAAAGGCGGCCAGTTGGGGGTGGAGCAAATCCATGGGGGTGTTTTTGTGAGATTAGATTTTCTGGATGGTATGAAGAATTTTTAGTTTTACTTCATCGCTTGGGCGCTGCACCATACGCGCCTTCTTGAACTGTTGGATACCAGAATGTTGCTTTCTTCTGCCGCTGCTGGCTTTGTCACCAGTGCGGGTTTGATCATCGCCATTGGGGCGCAAAACGCCTTTGTGCTGCGCCAGGGCGTGCAGCGCAGCCACGTGGGGCTGGTGGTGGCCGTCTGCATGGCCAGCGATATGGCGCTGATTGTGTGCGGGGTGGCGGGCATGGGCGCTTTGGTGCTGGCGTGGCCGCAGTTGCTGCAAGGGCTGCGCTTTGGCGGTGCGGCTTTTCTGGCCTGTTATGGCCTGCTGGCCGCGCACCGGGCCTGGCGCGGCACGGGGGCTTTGCAGCCCGGCCAAGGCCAACCGCAAAGCCGCCGCCGTGTGCTGTTGGCCTGTTTGGCGTTCACTTTTCTCAATCCGCATGTGTACCTGGATACGATGGTGTTGATCGGCACCATCTCCACCCGCTATGCCGGCATGGCGCAGTGGGCTTTTGGCCTGGGGGCGTGTCTGGCCAGCGTGGTGTGGTTCTCTGCTCTGGGCTTTGGGGCGCGCTTTTTGCAACCCGTGTTTCGCAATCGCCATGCGTGGCGGGTGCTGGATGCGTGCATTGCTGTGTTTATGCTGGTGCTGTGTGGGTTGCTGTTGCTGCATCCGCTGCGCTGAGTTGGTCCGATCGGTGTTTTCAACTTCTCTCAATTTTTTGTATGTATTTACCTGCCCCTTTCGCAGAATCCTGCCCCGAAGAACTCCAGCGCATCATGCGCGAGCATCCTCTGGCGATGCTGGTGACGCAGCGGCCCGATGGGCTGGAGGCCGATCATTTGCCCTTTTTGCTGATTGCCGACCAGGGGCCGCTGGGTAGCTTGCAGGCGCACGTTGCTCGTGCCAACCCGCTGTGGCGGGCCGTGCGCGATGGCGATGCCGTGCTGGTGGTGTTTCGGGGGACGGATGGCTACATCTCCCCCAACTGGTATCCCGGCAAGCAGGAAACGCACCGCCATGTCCCCACCTGGAATTACGAAGCGGTGCATGCGCATGGCTGCATCCGGGTGCGTGAAGACGAAAAATTTCTGCGTGCCGTTCTGGGCCGTCTGACGCGGGTGCATGAGGCCAGCGAACCTCGGCCCTGGCGGATGAGCGATGCGCCTGCGGACTACCTGGCCGAGGAGCTGGGGCAGATCGTTGGCATCGAAATCGAGCTGACCCGCATCGAGGGCAAGCGCAAACTCAGCCAGAACCGCGATGCCAGGGACTTTGAAAATACGGTGCAAACCCTGGAAAACAGGGGCCGAAAGGATCTGGCAGCAGCGATGCGCCGGGCCAGGGATGGAGTGATCGGGTAGGCGCAAAAAAACCGCACCCGGCGTCCCTGGTGCGGTTTTTTTGTGAAGAACTGCGCTGTGCTTAGTACAGTTTCTTAGGCAGTTGCATGCTGCGTACGCGCTTGTAGTGGCGTTTGACGGCAGCAGCTTTTTTGCGCTTGCGCTCGGCGGTGGGCTTTTCGTAGAACTCGCGGGCACGCAGGTCGGTCAGCAGGCCAAGTTTTTCGATGGTGCGCTTAAAGCGGCGCAGCGCAACTTCATAGGGTTCGTTTTCTTTAACGCGGATGGTGGTCATTCAATTTCCAGATATATCTGTGCTGTCAGAGGGTTTGCGGGAAGATCGGGCCTGCAAGCCATGGGTCAGCGGTTGTTCCCCGCCTAAAAACTAGTATTGGCACGGCGGGGGATTGCCAGCAAAGCGCAACATTATAGGATGTTTTTTGCGCTCTTTTGAGCTCTTTCGTTTTGTTGGTGCCCTTCGGCCCGCTGTGGATGGCATGGGTACGGCTGGCCAGGTTGGGTGGGGGGAAATTTACGCCATCCGCCGATGGTGGCGGGCCAGCTCGATGCGCTCTTGCACCGACGAAAACGCCAGGGCCAGCACTGTGCCGACACCGGCCCCCAGGACCGTGTCGAGGATGCGCGCCAGCGCCATGTCGGCGGCTTCGCCGGGGACGGCCAAGGTGGTCATTAGCAGCGCCATGGGGGTGACGAAGATCTGCCCCAGGGCGTAATTCATGCCGATCGTCATTTCGGTGCAAATCTGCAGCACGGCGGCGGCCAGCAGTACCGTCCAGAACGAGGGGGCGGCGGACAGGAAGGCCCAGGCGAGGGCTGCACCCACCAGGGTGCCCAGGGTGCGCTGCCAGGCGCGGTGGGCCGTGCCGGGCAGGTGCGCCCCTTGCTGCACGGCCACCGCACCGATGGCGGCCCAGGCCGGGTGAGGCCAGCCTGCGGCATACGCCAGGCCGGATGCCAATGCCGCGCAAAGGGCGACGCGCAGGGCTTGCCGGGGCGCGTAGCCGGGCGAGGGGACGGTTAGCACGCGGTGTTGCAGTGCCTCGGTGGGGTGCGCTGGCAGGGCGCTGATATCCCGCAGGCGATCGGTCAGCAGGCACAGCACCCAGGCAACGGCCACCCCCAGCGCGGTGGCGATGCAGCGTTCCAGCAGCAATTGCAGGCTGCTTACAGGGCTGAGGGCGGCGCTGGCGGCAAAAATGAAAATCACCGCCCCCGGCACCCCGGTCTGCAGGCGGTGCGCCAGGGCGGCGATGACCCCCGTAATGGCAGCCAGCGCCAGCAGCAGGGCCAGGGTGGGCAGGCCCAGCCAGGATAGCCAGGACAGCACCGCCACCGGCCCGAGCAGGAGGGCACCGGCGATCAGCACGATGCGCCGGCGCTGCGCTACCGTGGCGCAGCGCCCGAACAGCGCCGCCAGTGCCCCCAGGCAGGCAAAGCCGAGCACGTGCTGCCAGGGGGAGGGATGCAGGGCGGCCGCGATCAGCACCAGCGCCAGGGCGACCTGGGCCCCGGCAATGGTGGCGTTGCGCAGGGAGGGTTGCTGCGGCTGGAGAGTGGTCAGGCTCTCGCGCAGCCGGGCCGGGGATAGCAGCAGGCGCAGGGACAGGCGGTAGGACGCTGCGCGTCGCGGGGACAGGGTCATATCAACTTTTCGGCTGGGTGGCGGCAATTCGCGCCTCAATGCGGTCAAAGGCCTGCAACATCCATTGCGCAGCCTGGGGCTCCAGGTCAATGAGCAAGGCATCTTCGATGGCGGTCAGGCTCTGGCGTACCTCGGTGGCGGTTTGGCGGCCTTGCGCAGTCAGATAGATCAGTTTGATCCGCCGATCGCTGGCGTGGGTTTGGCGTTCGATTAGCCCCTGGGCAACCAGCATGTCCAGCAGGCGCACCAGGCTGGAGCCTTCCAGCCCAATGGCCGCCGCCAGCTCGGTTTGCGACAGGCCGTCGCCCAGGCGCAGCAAGTGCATCAGCGGTGTCCAGGCCGCGTCGCTCAGCCCGTTGGTGGCCAATTGCGTGTCCAGTGTCTTGCGCCAGCGCCGACCCAGGCCGACCAAGCGTACGCCCAGCAGGCGTTTGGGGTCGGTGTAGGCATCAGGGGGGATGTCAGGAATGGTTTTGTGCATGAATTAATTCTAATGAAATAATTTGAATTCAAACTATCAGGCATTCATGCCCCCATACCTTTTGCTGCATACTGCTTGCCCTCGCAACGAGTAGCTAATCAACAGGTGACGGATATGAATTTGAGCGAAGAACTCCTGGCACAACTGCAAGGGGCTCCTGTGCAGCAGATGGCGCAGCAATTGGGTGCAGGCACCGAGCAGGTGCAAAGCGCCTTGGGGCAGGTTTTGCCGGTGCTGTTTGGCGCCTTGGGGCACAACGCCGCCCAGCCGCAAGGGGTGGCCGATTTGCTCGGTGGCTGGCTGGGCGCAGGCGCGGGCAGCAATGATGGTGCGGCGCTTTTGGGGCAGATATTGGGCGGTGCCCGTGGCCAGGTGGAAAGCCAGTTGGGCCAAGCCTCGGGGCTGGGCGACAAAATCGGCCCGCTGCTGACCATGCTGGCCCCCTTGGTGCTGCAGTTTTTAAGCCAACGCGCTGGCAATTTAGATGCCGCCAGTGTGGGCCAGCTGCTGGGCCAGGAAACAGCCCGCGTGCCCCAGCCAGGTGGCTTGGCCGGTGGACTGCTGGGCGGCTTGCTGGACCAAAACGGCGATGGCAAGCTGGATGCGGGCGATTTGTTCAAGCTGGGGGCCGGCTTGTTCAGCAAGCGGTAATGCGCTGAATAATGCTCTAAAAATAAAAGCACTTTCCGCTGATAGGTAAACAGTTTTAGATTGTTTTTGCAAAAATATCCTGATATGACAGCGGGGAAAGCTATTTTTTTATTTGTTTTCTTATTTGTTTTTTCCGGGTCTTTGGGTAAACCCTAGACTCCTGCCCCATGCAATTGATCCTGGGTATTGAATCTTCTTGTGACGAAACCGGCGTGGCCTTGGTGCGTGTGCCCGCTGGAGGCGGCCTGCCGCAGCTGCTGGCCCACGGTTTGCACAGCCAAATTGAGATGCACCGCGCCTATGGCGGCGTGGTGCCGGAGCTGGCCAGCCGCGACCACATTCGCCGGGTGCTGCCGCTGACCGAGCAGGTGCTGGCCGATGCCCAGGTGGCTTTGGCCGATCTTGACGTGGTCGCCTTCACCCGTGGCCCCGGTTTGGCCGGGGCGCTGCTGGTGGGGGCGGGCGTGGCCTGCGCCCTGGGCGCGGCGCTGGGCAAGCCGGTGCTGGGGGTACACCACCTGGAGGGGCATTTGCTCTCGCCCTTTTTAAGTGCGGATGCGCCGCAGTTTCCGTTTGTGGCGCTGCTGGTTTCCGGGGGGCATACCCAGCTGATGCGCGTCGATGGCGTGGGCCAGTACACGATTTTGGGCGAGACGATTGACGATGCCGCTGGCGAGGCCTTTGACAAATCGGCCAAGCTGCTGGGTCTGCCTTACCCTGGCGGGCCGGAGCTGGCCAAGCTGGCCGAAGGCGGCAACCCGCAAGCGTTTAAATTGCCCCGGCCCTTGCTGCACAGCGGTGATTTGGACTTTTCCTTTGCCGGCTTGAAAACGGCGGTGCTCACCCAGGCGAATAAATTGGGGGCCGACTTGCCCGCGCACAAGGCCGATCTGGCGGCCAGCACGCAAGCGGCGATTGTTGAGGTGCTGGTCAAAAAAACCGTCAAAGCCGTGCAGCAGTCGGGCATGCAGCGCCTGGTGGTGGCCGGCGGTGTGGGGGCCAACCGCTTGCTGCGCGAACAACTCAACGCCGTGTGTGCCGCGCGCGGCATTCGTGTGCATTACCCCGAGCTGCATTTGTGTACCGACAACGGCGCGATGATTGCCATGGCGGCCGCCATGCGCCTGCAAGCGGGCCAGCAGCAGGCCGATTGCAGCTATGCGTTTGATGTCAAACCGCGCTGGCCGCTCGATAGCATCACCGTAGCCAATTAATTGAGTCGGCTTTACGCTGGCTTCACACAGCAGGAAAAAACCGGCGACACGGCGGCGGCACAATTGGCGCATGGTTTTTTCCAATACCTTCTCTCCCTTCTTGGCCTTTCCGGTGCGCTCCTTGGTGGTCAGTGCGCTTGCAGCCGCTAGCTTGGCCGCGTGCAGCCACACCACCCGCATGGCGGCGCAGCCGCAGAACCTGCCCGTTCCCGCCGAATGGGCCAACACCACGGCCCCAGCTACGGCCCCAGCCGCCGCGCCTGCCACTGCCCTTGCCAGCGATGCCTCAGCGGCCCCCGCGCTGGATTTGGCCCAGTGGTGGCAAGGCTTTGGCGATGC
Source organism: Comamonas denitrificans (assembly GCF_042654745.1). Lineage (NCBI taxonomy): Bacteria > Pseudomonadati > Pseudomonadota > Betaproteobacteria > Burkholderiales > Comamonadaceae > Comamonas > Comamonas denitrificans. Next base: position 49,956 of record NZ_JBHSEY010000021.1, on the reverse strand, counting down.
CCAACTGGTCACCCTCATTGAGCAGGCCCTGGCGGCCAACCCTAGCATCGTGAGCGCCCAGGCCGCCGTGCAGCAGGCCCGTGCCCAGGTCGATGTGCAACGCGCCGGTTTGCTGCCCAGCCTGGATGCCAGCGCCGGGGCGCGGCGCAGCCAGCAGGGCATGGCCGATGCCAGCAACAGCTACACCGTGGGCCTGGATGCCAGTTGGGAGCTGGACCTGTGGGGGCGCAAGCGCAATCTGGTGCAGGCGGGCCAAGAAAACTTGGCCGCTACCCAAGCCTCGCTCTATGCCGCGCATGTGAGTTTGTCGGCCGAGGTGGCGCTGCACTACATCCAGCTGCGCAATGCGCAAGAGCGCTTGCGCATCGCACAACACAACCTGGCCTTGCAAGCCCAGACCGAGCAAATGACCCGCTGGCGTGTCCAGGCCGGGCTGGCCGCCAGTCTGGATGCCGAGCAAGCGCGCCAGACCCTGGCGCAAACGGCGGCGCAAATCCCCAGCCTGCAGGCCAGCGTGCGGCAAACCCAGCATGCCTTGGCCGTGCTGACAGGCCAAGCCCCGGCGGCTTTGCTGGAGGCGCTGGCGCAACCCGCCCCGGTGCCTGCTGCCCCGCCAACCTGGGCCATGCGCCTGCCCGCCGACACGCTGCGCCAGCGCCCGGATGTGCAAGCGCAAGAGCACCGGGTGCAAGCGGCGCTGGCCAATTTGTCGGCGCAGGAGCGGGCCAACTTCCCCACGCTGCGCCTGTCGGGCAGCCTGGGGGTGGGTGCGCTGACCCTGGGGGCGCTGAGCGATGGGGCCTCGGTGGCCCGCAGCATTGCAGCCAGTTTGGCTGCGCCCATTTTTGATGCTGGGGCCAACCGGGCGCAAATTGCCGCGCAGCAAGCCGCCGTTGTGCAGGCGCGGCAAGCCTACCGCAGCAGTGTTTTGGCGGCGCTGCAAGAGGTGGAAGATGCCTTGGTGCAATTGCAAAGCGACCAGCAACGCTTGGTGCATGTGCAAGTGGCCGCCGAGGCGGCGGGCAATGCCCAGCGGCTGGCCCAGCAGCGCTATGACAGTGGTTTGATCGACTTTCGCACGGTGCTGGAGAGCCAGCGCAGCCTGCTCTCCAGCCAAGACAGCCTGGCCAGTGCGCAAGCGGCCATTAGCACCGATGTTGTCAAACTATTCAAAGCGCTTGGCGGTGGCTGGACCAAAGAAAACAATCAATTAACCGACGAAAACCTTGTTTCACAAGCGGTAAGCGCTACAGAATAAAGAGTACCTTGATGTCTAAAGAAAAAAATACGCCCTCGCCCGAAGCCATTCAAGCCCTGCTGGGCGACAACCTGCAGCGCCGTTGGTGGCAAAGCCCCACGGTGTGGATGGGGGTGGCGAGCGTGGTGCTGGCCGCCGGTGGCTACGCCTGGTGGAGTGCCAAAGCCGCGGCCAATGCCAAACCGCTGTACGTGACCGAAGTGGTCAAGCGCGGTGATTTGGCGCTGACCGTCTCGGCCAACGGCACGCTGCAGCCGACGCGCACGGTGAATATCGGCTCGGAACTGTCGGGCACGGTGCGCAGTGTGTTGGTTGATGTAAACGACCGGGTGAAAAAAGGCCAGGTGCTGGTCGAGCTGGACACGGCCAAGCTCGATGCCCAGTTAGGCCGCTCACGCGCCAATTTGGCCGCTGCCCAGGCCGGTTTGGGCCAAGCGCAAGCGACGCTGCGCGAAGCGCAGGCCAGCATGCAGCGCTTGCAAGAGGTGCAGCGCATCTCGGGCGGCCAGCTGCCTTCGGCGGCAGAAATGGATACGGCCACTGCAAGCTTGGACAAAGCCAAGGCCGGGGTGGAGTCGGCCAAAGCCGCGGTGGCCGATGCCAAGGCCTCGCTGGTGACGGTGGAAACCGATTTATCGAAAGCCGCCATCAAATCGCCCATTGATGGCGTGGTGCTGTCGCGCTCGGTCGATCCGGGCAACGCCGTGGCAGCCTCTTTGCAGGCGGTGACCTTGTTCATGGTGGCCGAAGACCTCTCCCGCCTGCGCCTGGAGGTGGCCGTGGATGAGGCCGATGTCGGCAGCGTGCAGCAAGGGCAAAGTGCCAGCTTCACGGTCAGCGCCTACCCGGCCCGCAATTACCCGGCCAACGTTACGCGCGTGGACTATGGCGCAACCAAAACCGACAACGTGGTTACCTACGTGGCCCGACTGGATGTGCAAAACGACGATTTAAGTCTGCGCCCAGGGATGACGGCCAGCGCCACCATCAACGCCACCGAGCACAAAAACGTGCTCCTGGTGCCCAATGCCGCCCTGCGCTTTACCCCGGCTACGGCAGCAGGCCCGCAGGGCAAGCCCGGCGCGGGCAAGCCCCAAGGCGGCGGCCTGGTCGATCAAATCATGCCGCGTGGCCCCGCGCGCAATCGCAACCCCAATGGGGCGCGAGAGAGCACCCAGGCCGGGCAAGAGCGCAAGCTGTGGGTGTTGCGCCAGGCCAATGGCCAGCCCGAAATGGTGCCGGTGCGCACCGGGCTGACCGATGGCCGCATGACCGAAATCCTGGTCAAGGACGCGGCCCAGCTGAAAGAGGGCGATGCCGTCATCACCGACCAACGCGCCGCCGGAGCCGATGCATGAGTGCGCAGCCGCACCGCGCAGCACCGCAGGACAGCGCCCCGCCCCTGATTCGCCTGCGCAACATCACCAAAACCTATGGGGAAGGGGCCTTGGCGTTCCAGGCCCTGAAAGGCGTGGATTTAGACATTCACCAGGGCGATTTTGTCGCCATCATGGGCCCCAGCGGCTCGGGCAAATCCACCGTCATGAACATGCTGGGGTGCCTGGATAGGCCCACCAGCGGCGAGTATTTATTCAAAGGCGTGCCCGTGCAGGGGCTGGACCGCGATGAGCGGGCGCGGCTGCGGCGGCGCTACTTTGGCTTTGTCTTTCAGGGCTTTCACCTGCTGGCGCGCACCAGCGCCCAAGAAAACACCGAGCTGCCGCTGCTATACCGGGGCGAAAGCACGGCCCAGCGCCGCGCCGCCGCCCGCCAAGCGCTGGCGGCCGTGGGGCTGAACGGCTGGGAGCACCACACCCCGGCCGAACTGTCCGGCGGCCAGCAGCAGCGCGTGGCCATTGCCCGGGCGATTGTGTCCAAACCCGCCGTGCTGCTGGCCGATGAGCCCACGGGCAACCTGGACAGCCAGCGCAGCGCAGAAATCATGCAGCTGTTGTGGCAGCTCAACCAAGACCAAGGCATCACCGTGCTGATGGTCACGCACGAGAGCGAAATGGCCGCCTACGCGCGGCGCATTGTGCATTTTCGCGATGGTCGGCTCGACAGCGACCAGCCCAATACGCCGCTGCCCCTGCGCCCGGAATACGTAGGCAGTCATGCGGGCGGCCCGGTGGGGCTGGGCGCTGTGCAGGAAGGGGCCTAACCATGCTGTGGAACACGATTTGGCTGGCCCTGCGCTCCATTCGGCGCAACTTGCTGCGCTCGTTTTTGACGATTTTGGGCATTGTGATTGGGGTCAGCGCCGTCATCACCATGGTCACCCTGGGCAATGGCGCCACGCAGGCGGTGCAAAACCAGATTGCCGGCTTGGGCAGCAATTTGCTGCAAGTGCGCTCGGGCCAGCGCCTGGGGCCGGGTGCGGCACCGGCCCCCTCGTTCAAGGTGAGCGATGCCACCACCATTGCCCAGCAAATTGGCGGCATTGCCGCTGTCGCGCCCGAGGCCCGCTCCGCTGGCACCGTGGTGGCCAATGGCCGCAACTGGAATACCAGCTTTATCGGCAGCAGCAATGACTGGCTGATTACCGGCAACTGGCAGCTGGAGCAAGGCCGCCCCTTCACCCCCCAAGAGCAACGCGCCGGGGCGGCGGTGTGCCTGATTGGCAGCACCTTGCACCGTGAACTGTTCAACAACACCCCCAATATCCTGGGTGAGCAGCTGCGCTTGAAATCGTTTTCGTGCGAGATCGTGGGCCTGCTTGGCTCCAAAGGCCAGGGCGCGTTTGGCAATGACCAAGACGATGTGGTGTTTTTGCCCCTGACCACCTTGCAGCGGCGCGTGACCGGCAACCAGCGGCTGAACACGATTTTGGTCTCGATGGCCGATGGCAGCGATCCCGAGCGCGTCAAGGCCAGTTTGAACCAACTGCTGCGCGAACTGCGCAAACTGGCTCCCGGCGACGATGACAACTTCAACGTGCTCGACACCAAGCAGCTGGCCGACACCATGGCCGGTGCCACCAAGGTGATGACCACGCTCTTGGGCGCGGTGGCGGCGGTCAGTTTGCTGGTGGGCGGCATTGGCATCATGAACATCATGCTGGTCAGCGTGACCGAGCGCACCCGCGAGATTGGCCTGCGCCTGGCCATTGGGGCCCTGGAGCGCGAGGTGCTGCTGCAGTTTCTGATCGAGGCCGTGGTGCTGGCCGCGCTGGGTGGCTTGCTGGGCATTGCCCTGGCCACGGTCGCTTCGCTGCTGCTCACCCAGGTGATGCAGGTGCCGTATATCTTTAACACCAGCATCAATGTGCTGTCGTTCGTGTTTTCTGCCGTGATTGGCGTGGTGTTTGGCTACTTTCCAGCCCGCCGGGCCGCGCAGCTTGACCCGATTGAAGCCTTGCGGCATGAATAAACCAAGCTGTTAGCGCTTGTATATAGGCGATTTTAAAGCTAAAAAGCCTTGAAATGCTTATAAATAAAGCGATAGCAGCTATGGTTTAAGCCAGCAAAGCCCCCTGTAGATAGCCCGGTACACCGCAGAAAGCACAGCGGTCGATGCTGGCTTTGCCCGGTGTTGCACAATCGCGCCGCCTGGCGGGGGCCCCGCTGGGATGCAATGGCAATGGAATAAAGGATGCACCGTGTTTGGCATGACAGAAGAGCAGTTTTCAGAGTTTTTTTCGACCTACGGCGTAGGGGCGCTGATTCTTTTCATGGTCTTCATCATCGGCAATTTGGCCTGGCAGTCCAAAGCGGGTAAGTTCGGCACCTTTGTTTTGTTTTTGGGCTTGGCCGTGGGCTTTATTGGCTTTATCGCCAAGTACGTGATTCAGTGGTACTTGGAAAACCACATGTAAACCGGCCAACCAGCAGCGGGCCCGTGGCTTAGCCGCCCACTGCCTGGGCCGCTGCGATGCCGCTGCGCACAGCACCTTCGAGCGTGGCGGGGTAGGGCCCATCGATATAGTCGCCGCAGGCCCATAACTGGGGGGTAATGGCCTGGCCCGGGCGGGCGACGGCCGGCGTACACGCAAACGTGGCGCGTTTGTCGATCACGGTTTTCAGGGCGTGTAAGCGGGGTAGGGCCAATTGCGCTTGGGCTTGCGCAAGAGCCAAATTTTCTAATTCCGCGCGGCCATGCTGATTGGCGCTGACTACCAAGGCCAGCAAGCCTGCGGGCCCGCCCAGCTGGCCTTTGTCAAATACAAATTGCGCCGGCCCCCCTTGCAAGGCCAGCATGGTGCGGGGCAGTTGCACGCCGGCGGCCCAGGCGTACACCGTGGCAATGGCGGTGTGGGGCAGTTGGCCGGCCGTGGCGGCCCAGGCCGGGGCCCAGGGCTGCGCCAAACGGGCCGCTTCGTGGCTGGGGGTGGCCAGCAGCACGTGGGCAAAGGGCTGGCCATTGACCTGCCAGCCCGCGCCCGCGCTGCTGCGGGTGAGTGTGTGCACCCGTGCGCCCAGGTGCAGTTGGGCCCCTTGTTGGGCCAGCCAGTGGGCGGCGGCCTCGGGGAACAAGGCCCCCATGTCCACGCGGGGGATCAGAAAGTTGGAGCCGCCCCGCCCGGCAAACAGGCTGTCGGCCAGGATGCGCAAAAACACGCGGCCACTGGCGGTTTCTATCGGCAGGTTCAGGGCCGAGACGCACAGCGGGGTGACAAAGCCATCGAGCAAACGCGGCGGCAGGCCTTGGCACAGGTCGGCCACGGTGGCCTGGGCGGCGCATTCAAAGCCTGCCCTGTGCCAGCGGGCGGCACGGCGCAGCAGGGCGAGTTTTTCGCGCCAAGTCCAGCCTTGGGCGCGGGCGATGCCCAGCAGCGCATCCCAGGGTGGGGGCAGATCGGGCAGGTGCAGGCCCTGGTCGTGGCCATCGCGCAAATCCAGGGGGCTGCGATAAAGGGCGTGGGCAGGGTCGATGCCCACGTGCCGCATGAGCGCCAGGCTGTCGCGGTAAGCGCCGATGAGGATGTGCTGGCCGTTGTCCACCCGCCACATTGCGCCCTGCGGCCCGGCAATGTCCAGCCCCCGGGCGCGACCGCCCCAGTGGCGGCTGCTTTCAAACACGCTGATGGCGTGGCCACCGGCCTGCGCCAGCGTGACGGCAGCGGCCATGCCGGCCCAGCCGCCGCCGATGATGGCGATGTGGGGTTTTTGTTGGGCGGTGCTCACATGCGGCCCAGGGCCTGCATCTTCCAGGCCAGCCACAGTTTGCGCAGGGGGGTCAGGCCGATGCGCTGGTGCAGCACTTGGTAGTGGCTTGATTCAATCTCGCGCAGCAGGGTGCGGTAGATGCTGGCCATCATCAGCCCGGGTTTTTGGCTGCGGCGATCGGCTTCGGGCAGCAGGGCCAGGGCCTCGTCATACAGCTGCTGGGCGCGTGCAACTTGAAATTGCATCAGGGCGGTAAAGCGTTCGGAATACTGGCGCTCAAGGATGTCGCTGGCCGGAACGTTGAAGCGCTCCAACTCTTGCAGGGGCAGGTAGATGCGCCCGCGCAGGGCATCTTCGCCCACATCGCGCAGGATGTTGGTCAGCTGAAAGGCCAGGCCCAGCTTGTGCGCGTAGGTGGTGGTGGCCGGGTCGGTTTGGCCAAAAATTTTGGCGGCCACTTCGCCCACAATGCCGGCGACCAAGTGGCAATAGCGCTCTAGCCCGGTAAAGTCGGTGTAGCGGCTGTAGGCCAAGTCCATCTCGCAGCCTTCAATCACCGCGTGCAAATGCCGCGCTTGGATGCCGTAGGCGCTGGTGTGCGGCATGAGTGCTTGCAGCACCGGGTGGCTGGGGTTGCCGGCAAAGGCGGCGCTGACTTCGCGGCCCCACCATTGCAGGGTGCGGGCGGCAACCTCGGGGTCGTGCACCTCATCGACCACATCGTCCACCTCGCGGCAAAAGGCGTAGAAGGCGGTGATGGCTTGGCGCTGGGCTTCCGGCAAAAACAAAAAGGCGTAATAAAAACTGCTGCCCGAGGCAGCAGCTTTTTGCTGAACATAGGTTTGGGGTGTGGTCATCGCGCAGGCAAAGGGGCTTACATGCCCAAAGATTTGAGCAAGGCAGCGGTTTCGTCATCATCCCCTGTGCCAGCGGCGGGGCGGTTGGCGTTGGCGGTGGCTTGGTTGGTTTGCGCCATGATGGCATCGGGGTCGATTTCTTCCGAGGCATCAAAGTCGTGCAGTTTGATGAACTCGGTGCTATCGACGGCCAGCTCCAGGTAAAAAATATTGCCGCCTGCGGTGTAGAAGGTCACGCGCCGCGCTTCGGGGTTGTCCAGGTTGGCATCGACACTGAGCTGCACCTGCTTGTTCAGCACCAGCATCTTGGGCTGGTTTTGGGTGATGTGGGTTTGCATCTCGCGGCGTACTTTGCCGGTGAAGTCGCCCACTACCTGGTTCATCAGCTCTCCCATGACGTTGCTGACCTCGTCGGCGGTGTGGGAGTTGGCCAGGTCGTCCTTGCTCAAGCCCATATTGAGCAAATAGCTGCGGTACAGCTCCATGGCCGCATCGGCCGAGAGATTGATGATGACCAAGCCAGAAAAACCGCCGTCAAACAGCACAAAGCAGCCAATATCGGGTTTGAGGTAGGTCTTTTTGATCCGCTGCACCACCGCCGAATACTGCACTTGGCTGTTGGTGGCCATGCTTAAAACACGGGTTACAGAGGTGCACAGGGTGACCAGCAGGTCGTTGGTGCCCAGGGTGTCGTCGGTGGTAAGGGTCATGGTCATAGGGTGGGGATTGTCCTTTAAGCGGGCATTATCGGCCGCCTGCAGGGCTTGGGGACGTTGAATGCGCCCTGGGCGGGGCTGGTAGTAACCCGCTATCCCCGAAAAATTGGGGTAACTGTGTGGATAAGTCTGGGTTTTACAAGGTTTGCATGCATAAGTCTTTGTTTTTGCGTGCGTTGCCACCCTTTGCTTAGAAAGCGAGCAGGTGCTGCCCCAGGGGGGAGGCCAATGCGGGCCGTGCTGCAGGCTGGGGAAGACCTCCTTAGACTAGCGCCCTTTCAGAATCAGAATCAGGGAGATGGCCGTGCTCTACGCTTTTTTGGCTTTGTTGGTGCTGCAGTGGGTGGGGGAGGTGCTGGTGCAGGCCTTGGGACTGCCCTTGCCAGGGGCGTTGGTGGGGGCTTTGCTCTTGCTGGTGGGTTTGTTGCTGCTGGGGCGTTTGCCCAAAGCGCTGGAGCAAACATCCGGGGCGCTGCTGCAAAATTTGATGCTGTTGTTCATTCCCATTGTGGCCGGGGTGATGCTGCACTTTGAACGCATTGCCAGCGAGTGGCTGCCGTTTTTGGCTTCGGGCATTGGTGGGGCGGTGCTGACGCTGCTGGTGACCGCGGCGGTGTTTCGCTGGATGCTGCAGCGCAGCGGCCAAAAGACGGGGGCTGAGGTTGAGGCTGCGGAGCCCAAAGCATGAGCGCGTTGTGGCAAAGTTGGTTGCACGGCGATTTGCCTTGGCTGGTGCTGACGTTGGGTGCGTATTTGCTGGCGGTGTGGCTGTACAAGCGCAGCAATTTTTACCCGTTGCTGGTGCCTGTGTTTACGGCGGTGGCCTTGGTGGTGGCGGTGCTGCTGGCCACGAATACACCGTATGCGCAGTACCGCGCAGGGGTGCAGTGGCTCACGTTTTTGATTGGCCCGGCCACCGTGGCGCTGGGCGTGCCGCTGTACACCCAGCGCCAGCGCATCAGGGCCTTGTGGCGGCCCATTGCAGTGGCGCTGCTGGTGGGGTGCGTGGTGGGTTTGACCGGGGCCATGGGCATTGCCTGGGTGCTGGGCGGCAGTTGGCAGACGCTGGTGTCCTTGGCACCCAAGTCGGCCACGATTCCCATTGCCCTGCCGATGGCCGAGCGCTTGGGCGGCGAGCCTTCGCTGGCGGCGGTGGCCGTGGCAGTGACCGGGGTGGCGGGGGTGATGCTCAGTGGCCTGTGCATGCGCTTGCTGCGGGTGCGTGACCCGGCGGTGCAAGGCTTTGCCTTGGGCCTGACCGCCCACGCCATTGGCACGGCGCGGGGGCTGCAGATGCACCCTACGGTGGGGGCGTTTGCGGCTTTGGCCATGGGACTGAATGGCGTGGCCACGGCCGTGGCCATGCCGCTGGTGGTGGCGTTGTTTGCGCGCTTGCAGCCCTAATAACGTGAGCTATTTCCGCTTTATTTAAATGGTTTTTTTAGATAAAAGTACCATTTAAATGATTAAATAAAAGCGGAAGTAGCTATTATTTTTGATCTGCTCGCATCCTCAGCGCCCGCCAGAGGATGCCGGGCCAATCCCCCTTTTTTAGCTGCAGCCGGGTGTGCAGATTGCCCCCGTGCTGGGCCTGCACTTTGCGCAAAATCGCCCAGCCGCCTTGCACCACCAGGCGCAGCTCCCAGCCAATGCGCCCGGGCAGCTGGTGTACCAAATCTTGCCCGGCGTGCATCAGGGCGGCGGCCCAGGCGCTGCTGTCGGCCAGCAGTTGGTGCATGGCCGGGGTGACTTGGGCGGCCTGCAGATCTTGGCGGGTGATGCCAAAGCGCTGGCAATCGGCCTCGGTCAGGTAAAAGCGGCCCCGGGGCAGGTCTTCACTCAGGTCTTGCCAAAAGTTGATCAGTTGCAGCGCGGTGCAAATGGCATCGCTGCGCTGCAGCGCTTGCGCGTCGGTGATGCCGTACAGGTGCAGCAGCAAGCGCCCCACGGGGTTGGCCGAGCGGCGGCAGTAGTCCAGCAACTCGGCGCGGTCGGCATAACCGGCGGCGCTGGCGGTTTTTTCAATGTCCTGGATGAAGGCACTGAGCAAATCATCGAGCAGCGGCACCGGCAGCTGGTGGCGGGCAATGGCGTGCTGCAGCGGGGTGAACACAGCGCTCCAGCGCGCGCTGGTGGCGTGGCCCTGGGCGCAGGCGTGCAGGTCGTGGCGGTAGGCGCTCAGATCGGCCAGGCGCTGGGCCGGCAGGGCAGCGCCCTCATCGGCCAAATCATCGGCGGTGCGGGCAAAGGCATAAATTGCCGCAATCGGCGGGCGCAGGTGCGCGGGGCACAGCCACGAGGCAACGGGAAAATTCTCGTAATGGGTGCGGTGCGATGCGGCCAGGGCGGGCGTGTCGGTCACACTTTGTGCACGATCATGCACATGGGGAGGAGGCAGGGGCGTATTCACTGTCGCATTGTCGCTTGACAAAGCCTGGGTCGCCCCCTAGATTGCCGCGCCATTTTCGAAATATGCCGTAAGCGAGTTGCTATGAAATTTTTATCATCCCTGCGACCTGGGATTGTTGGGTTGGGCCTGGGCTTGGTGCTGGCGGCGTGCTCGCGCCAAGCCGTGCCCCCAGAGCCGATCCGGGCGGTCAAGCTGCTGCAAGTGCAAGCCCATGCGGCACAAGCATCGCGCAGTTTTGCCGCTGAGGTGCGCGCCCAAACCGAGGCCTGTTTGGGGTTTCGTGTCGCCGGTAAGCTGCTGCAGCGCCCGGCCCAATTGGGGCAAGCGGTGACGGCAGGCCAGCTGCTGGCCCAGCTTGATGCCCAAGATTACGCCCTGGGTGCGCAAGCGGCCCAGGCACAGGTGCAAGCGGCGCAAACCCAGCGCGATTTGGCCCAGGCCGATTGGCAGCGTTTTTCGGCCCTGCAGGCGCAGGGCTTTATCAGCCCCGTAGAGCTGGACCGCCGCCGCGCCCAGCTGGAGGCGGCCCAGGCCCAGTTGCAGCAGGCCAAAGCCCAAGCGACTGTGCAAGGCAACCAAAACCACTACACCCAATTGCGCAGCGATGCCGCAGGGGTGGTGACTGGCGTGCATGCCGAACCGGGGCAGGTGGTGGCCGCGGGTGCGCCGGTGCTGACGGTGGCACTCGACGGCCCGCGCGATGCAGTGTTTGCGGTGCCGGAAGGGTTTCAGGCGCAACTGACCGTGGGCCAGACCGTGCAGGTGCAGCCATGGGGAGACGGTGCCGCGTTGGCAGGCCAGGTGCGCGAGGTGGCCGCCAGTGCCGACCCCGTGACGCGCACTTTTTTGGTGAAAGTGGCGCTGCCCCCTGCCGTGGGGGGCCAGGCCCTGGCACTGGGCAGCACCGTGCAGGTGGTGGTGCCGGGCGGCACCAGCATGGCCGCCACTGCGCCCAGCGCCGCACCCGCTGAGGTGCTGACCTTGCCCAGCAGTGCCGTTTGGCAGCAGGCCCAGGGCGGCGCGGCGGTGTGGGTGTTTGATGCGCCCACTTCTACCGTGCGGGCGCAAACCGTGCAGTTGGGGGGGGTGCAGGGCAATGCCTTGGTGGTGCGCTCTGGCCTGCAGGCTGGGCAGCAGGTGGTGGCCGCAGGCACCCATGTGCTGACCGAGGGGCAAAAAGTGCTGGTGTACCAAGGCCAAAGCCACGGGGCCGTGGGGGCGCAACCATGAGCACGCCACCCGAAAATCCGCGCAAGGGCTTTAACATTTCGCGCTGGGCGCTGGAGCACATGGCGCTGACGCGCTATTTAATGGTGGTCATTTTGCTGCTGGGGGGGCTGGCGTATTTCCAGCTGGGCCAGGATGAAGACCCGCCGTTTACCTTTCGCGCCATGGTGGTGCGCACGTATTGGCCCGGGGCCACCGCCCAGCAGGTGGCCGAGCAGGTCACCGACAAGATCGAGCGGGTGCTGCAGGAGGTGCCCTCGGCCGACAAGATCAGCAGCTACTCCAAACCAGGCGAGTCGCAAATTATTTTTCAGCTGCGCGACACCTCGCGCCCTGGCGATGTGCCACAGCTGTGGTACACGGTGCGCAAAAAAATTGGCGATATCCGCCACACCTTGCCCCAAGGCACGTTGGGGCCATTTTTTAACGACGAATTTGGCGATGTGTATGGCGTGATTTACGCCTTGAGCGGTGCCGGCTTTACGCCGGCAGAGCTCAAAGACTTGGCCGATGGGGTGCGCCAGCAGCTGCTGCGGGTAAAAGACGTGGCCAAGGTCGAGCTGTTTGGCGTGCAGGATGAAAAGCTGTACATCGAAATCTCACAAAAACGCCTGGCCACCCTGGGCCTGGACATGCAGCAGGTGATTGGCCAGCTCAATCAACAAAACGCGGTGGAAAGCGCCGGGGTGATTACCACCGACCTGGAGCAGGTGCAGCTGCGCGTGGGCGGGCAGTTCGATGCGGTGGAGGATTTGCGCGCCCTGCCGCTGCGTGGCCCTGCCACCGCGACCACCCCAGGGCGGCAATTGCGGCTGGGCGATATTGCGCAAATTACCCGGGGCTACAGCGATCCGGCCAGCGTCAAGGTGCGCTTTGACGGCGAGCAGGTGGTGGCGCTGGGGGTGGCGATGACCAAGGGCGGCGACATCATCGCCCTGGGCAAAGCCTTGCGCCAGGCAACCCAGTCGATTGCCACGCAACTGCCTGCGGGGGTGACGCTGAAAAACGTGCAAGACCAGCCGCAGGCGGTGGCCAGCTCGGTCAATGAGTTTATTCAGGTGCTGATCGAGGCCGTGGTGGTGGTGCTGGCGGTCAGCTTTGTCAGCCTGGGCTTGCACACCCGCAAGGATGCACCGGTGTGGTGGCGGCGCTGGACGATTGATCCGCGCCCAGGGCTGGTGGTGGGGGTGACGATTCCCCTGGTGCTGGCGGCCACTTTCTTGGCCATGTGGTATTGGGACATTGGCTTGCACAAAGTGTCGCTGGGCTCGCTCATCATCGCCCTGGGGCTGTTGGTGGACGATGCCATCATCGCGGTGGAAATGATGGTGCGCAAAATGGAAGAAGGGCACGACAAGCTGCGCTCGGCCACGTTTGCCTATGAGATCACCGCCATTCCGATGCTGACCGGCACCTTGATCACGGCGGCCGGCTTTTTGCCCATTGGCATGGCCAAGTCCATGACGGGGGAATACACCTTTGCCATTTTTGCGGTGACGGTGATTGCCTTGGTGCTCAGCTGGCTGGCCTCGGTGTACTTTGTGCCCTACCTGGGGATGCTCTTTTTAAAAGAGCGTGTTCGGCAAGTGGGTGAAGGGTTTGCGCCCAATCCGCATGAGGTTTTTGATACCCCCTTCTACAACCGCTTTCGCCGCTGGGTGTATGCCTGTGTGGAACACCGCTGGCTGACCATTGGTGCCACGGTGCTGATTTTTGCCCTGGGCTTGCTGGGCATGACGCGGGTGCAGCAGCAGTTCTTTCCCGACTCCAGCCGCCCGGAAATCATGGTCGATGTCTGGTTCCCCGAGGGCACGGCCCTGGCGGCCAATGAAGCGGTGGTCCAAGACATGGAAGGCGTTTTCCGCACCCTGGCCGGGGTGCAAAGTGTGACGGCCTGGGTAGGTTCGGGCGTGCCCCGGTTTTACTTGCCGCTGGACCAAGTCTTTCCCCAGCCCAATGTTTCGCAATTTATTTTGCTGACCGATGGGATTGCGCAGCGCAAAGCCTTGCAAGAGCAATTGCCGCCCTTGCTGGCGGAAAAATTTCCGCAAGTGCGGGCGCGGGTAAAGCTGCTTTCCAATGGCCCACCCGTGCCCTACCCGGTGCAGTTTCGGGTGCTGGGGCCCGATCCGCAGCAGCTGCGCACTCTGGGCGATACCGTCAAGCAAGCGCTGCGTGCCCACCCCGATATGCGTGGCGTGAACGACAACTGGAACGAGGCCGTCAAAGCTGTGCAGTTAGAGATCGATCAAACCAAAGCCCGGGCGTTGGGGGTCAGCAGCCAGTCGATTGCCCAGGCCAGCAAAATTTTGTTCAGTGGCACCACGGTGGGCCAGTACCGTGAGGGAGACAAACTCATCGACATCGTGCTGCGCCAACCCCGCCAGGAGGGCAACCAGATCGGTGCTGTGGAGCAAGCCTATGTGCCCACGGCCAGCGGCCAGGCCATCCCACTCACGCAAATTGCCCAGCCGCAGCTGGCCTGGGAGCCGGGGGTGCTGTGGCGCCAAGGGCGTGAGTACGCCATTACCGTGCAGGGCGATGTGCGTGCGGGCATTCAGGGCGCGACGGTGACCAAGGCGTTGCTGCCGCAATTGCGGGCGCTGGAGCACAGCTGGCAGGAACAAGGCCTGCAGGGCTACCGCATCGAAGTGGCCGGGGCCGTGGAAGAAAGCGCCAAAGGGGCCAGCGCCATTGCGGCGGGCCTGCCGGTGATGCTGTTTTTCGTTTTTACCTTGCTCATGCTGCAGCTGCACAGCTTTAGCCGGGCGGTGCTGGTGTTTCTCACCGGCCCGCTGGGCATTGCCGGGGTGGCGGCGGCGCTGTTGGTGCTTGATCGGCCGTTTGGCTTTGTCGCCCTGCTGGGGGTGGTGGCGCTGATGGGCATGATTCAGCGCAACTCGGTGATCCTGATCGACCAGATCGAAACCGATCGCGCCCGGGGCGTGCCTGCCTGGGATGCGATTGTCGAAGCCGCCGTGCGTCGCCTGCGCCCCATTGCCTTGACGGCAGCGGCGGCGGTGCTGGCAATGGTGCCCTTGTCGCGCAGCGTGTTTTGGGGGCCGATGGCCGTGGCGATCATGGGCGGGTTGATGTTGGCAACGGTGCTCACGCTCTTGACGTTGCCGGCCATGTACGCAGCCTGGTTTCGTGTTCAACGCCCACAACCGGCCGCAGGGGAGTAAAAAAGAGCGGACTAAGCCCCGGTGGTTTGTATTTCGCCACTACAATAGTTGGCTTAGCAGCTGATAAAGGCGGGTTCTTGTGCCCGCTTTTATTCTGCCCAAGCGCGGGTGGCGAAATTGGTAGACGCACCAGGTTTAGGTCCTGACGCCAGCAATGGTGTGGGGGTTCGAGTCCCCCCCCGCGCACCATAAAATTATTACTAAATTCAAGGGCTTATAGAGAAATCTGTAAGCCCTTTTGTTTTGATCAGGTTTCCGGTTTTATCCTCGTTTTTACGGCTTTTCCCGACCCGTTCCAGCGGGAATTTGGGAAGCATCTGCGTAAACTGCTCTGCTGCGTGACCGCTCCATGATCGAGGGCTTGCGCTTTCACGACCTGCGGGCCACAGCCTTGACCGGCTATAGCTACTCGTGCCACTCGAACTGGCGTTTTCCGTCTTTGCTGCGCATTAGCACAGCATCGCGCGTTGCCTTGCAAATCCACTCCTGCTTAGATTGATCAATCTCTGCATTGCTTGCATGCAAAGCATCAGGCGTGAGGACTGCAGCCAGCGGGCAGGATGGCGCACGAACAGACTCGTACTGGATCCACTGTACGCCTGTTTTTACGGCTGCTTCAGCGAGCTTGTGGGTTGCGCTGTAGTCTGACGGATGCTTCCAAATATGCGCAAAATCGACCCAGGGTGCCTCCATCAAATTGATGGCTTTGCCTTGTACTGTGGCTTGGTAAAACGTGTGCTCGGTAACGACTGCGCCATCTCCGGACAAGCCAACACTGTCCAAAATGAAGCGCATGCGCCAGTAGGCGATTTCAGAACAGGCCCCCTCCAAGGTTGATGATCCGTACCACAGCCCACTTTGCTGGCCTGGGCGAAAGCGTGAGCTATGGTGTGGAAAGTAGCGAAAAGGACTTAAAAGCAAATAGTGCTTGCTGACCTGTGTTGGAGGTATCGGTGGCTTGCTTTCCTCCAGCAATTGCTCCAACACATCTTGCTCTTCCAGCGTATCAACCAGTTTCATGGAGGCAGCGATGTACTGGGTTTCTACCCCGCGCCACGCGCCATCCATGCTCAGCTCAATGCAGTGCGTCTCAAGCCAATTGGGGTTCCAGCTTTCTGACCTCATGATGCTGCACGCATTCCATCTAAATACGACAGGGTACGCACCAAACCGTCGGCCTTGCAGATCAACTGATTGGGCTGACCTACCAGCGCTTTGTTGTAGCTGTTCATCCAAATCTTTCGCTTGCCTTCATCGCCACCGATTAGCGGATCGAGCGAGCGGAAAACGCGGATCAGCAGCAGCGCCAGTTCACCTTCCTTGGAATCGGGTGCAATAGTTCGGTTGCTGTTTTTGATGCGCGATATGGTTGGCTCGCTCACGCCAATCACAGCCGCCAAATCTGCATTGTTCAAACCCAGTTGCTCGGCAGCACTCAAGGTGGCCTTCGTCAGGACGACTGCACGGTCGAGTGTTGGTCGTTGAATGGCTTGCATGTGCTCTCTCCTACTAGCTAGGGATGCGATTGCGAAGGGTCGCAATCCATTGTTGGTGTAGATCATACTTAACAAAGTATTTTTTGAAATTATTTTCTAATTTACTTTCATTTGATTGGGGTAAAGCTGCATGTCAAAGCCATAGCACTACGGACAGCCATTGGCGGTCGATTGATGGCAAGTGGTATGAGGTACCAGTCTTCGGTTCTTTGCACCCGCTGCACAGGCTGGTGCTGCGCAGCAGGCAAAACGCAAAATATTTTTAAATTTGGGTAAACCGAATGGGCAAGTGCCTCGTTAATGGCGATAGGTTCGGTTGTGTTAAATCAAATTCAGCTACAGTAGCACCCGGTTTCTCACTGAACTAGCGTTTTGCTCTATTGACAACAATCCCTTTGAGAGGTGTTTTTCATGAAAAAATCCGTCCTGCTGGCCTCCTTGCTTGCCGCTTTCGCCCTGACCGCTTGCGGTCAAAAAGAAGAAGCTGCTGCCCCTGCTCCCGCACCTGCGGTTGAGCAAGCCGTTGAAGCTGCCAAAGACGCTGCTGTTGAAGCCACTGATGCCGCCAAAGAAGCTGCTGGCCAGGCCGCAACCGCTGCCACTGCCGCTGTTGAAGAAGCTGGCGACAAAGCGCAAGCCGCTGCTACGGATGCCGCCGATGCTGCCAAAGACACCGCTGCTGAGGCTGGCGAAAAAGTAGAAGCTGCTGCTGACGCTGCCAAAGAAGCCCTGGACAAGGCTGCAGATGCTGCCAAAGAAGCTGCTGATACTGCTGCCAAAGCCGCTACCGAAGCCGCCAAGTAATTCGCGCTCACCACAAAAAAGCCTGCTTGCTTAAGCAGGCTTTTTTATTGCTGCGGCCCGGCAGCGTGTTGGGCGCTGGCCAATAAAAAAACCGCTGCCCAGGCAGCGGTTTTGCTTTGGTTTTGGTTTGGGGATGGCACCAGCGGTGGTGGCCGCCGTTGGTTGGAGGACTACTTCAGGTCTTCGGCCAGCACCCGCACAATGTTTTGTGCCGCTTTAGTGGTTTCGGGCTGACCCTGGGCATTCAAGACCAGCACTTGGCTGCTTGCGCCTTCGCTGCGCACGGCAATTTGGTATTGGTGGGGGGTGTTTTCGGCTTGCTTCTTGCTGCTGAACTTGCGGGCAAACCAGCCTTGTTTTTCCTTGGTGGTTTCGGCCTTGTTGGCTTGCACATAGCGCACGTAGTACAGCCCTTTGCTGCGGTCGCGGTCTTCCACGGTGAAGCCAGTGCGATCCAGGGCCACGCCCACAATGCGCCAAGCGCGGTCAAATGGCTCTTGCATCGCCAGGGCCGGGGCATCTGCGACGGTGATGATTTTGACGCTGCTGGTTGTGTTGCCACCTTGGGCTGCGGCCGAAGCAATCAAGGCTTTGGATTGCTCTTCGCTGGTGCCCAGTTTGATCATCAGGCGGCGCAGAAATTCGGTTTCCAGCTCCGGGTCGGCACCGCGCGGTTGCCAGACGGTGGAGTCTTTCTGGCTGGAGCTGTACACCTCTTCCATGCCCCGGTGGGTGATGAAGATTTCGGTCTTACCGTCGGCGCGGCGCTCTAAGCGGGTGCGAAATTTATCGCGCTCGCTGGTCGAGTACAACGAGTCGAACACCTTGCCCAGGGTTTTGCGGATCACGTCCTGGGGCAGCTTGGCGCGGTTTTCTGCCCAGTCGGTTTCCAGGATGCCCAGGTCGGGCTTTTCCTGTTCGAGGTTAAAGCCATGGTCAATCCAGAACTCGCGGGTGGGCTCCCACAGTTGCTCGACGGGGCGATTCACCAGCAGCCAGCGCTTGTCGCCTTCACGCAGAATTTGCACATCACCCACTTGCAAGGGGGCCGAGCGCTCAACCGTGGGCACCTGCGCTTGTCCGGCTTGCAGCGCCAGGGCCGATACCGACTTGTCTTGCGTGGTGGTGTAGCGCGTGTCTTTGGACAGCTGGGTCAAATCCGGCGGCACTTCCAGGGTGCTGGCTTTTTGAGCGCTTTTGTAGTCGATCTTGTCTTCTTGAATGACGGAGCAGGCCGACACGGCAAGCGCCAAGCCAATTACGCCAGCACGGGCAAGGGGGTGTTGCACTTTCACGCGAGTTTCCTTGGGTAAGGTCCTAGGGGATTTCAATGGGCAGCCACGTTTACTAAAAAATGGCAAACCGCGAGTTTAGAGCAAGCCAGCACCTTGCAAAGCCGATTCCACCACCGCATGATTTTGCGCCGTGAACGGGGTCAGCGGCAGGCGCATGGTGGCACCGCAGTGGCCCAGGCGGGCCACGGCCCATTTCACGGGGATGGGGTTGGATTCGACAAACAGGCTGCGGTGTACGGGCAGCAGGCGGCGCTGAATGGCCATCGCGGTGTCGCGGTCACCGGCGATGGCGGCTTTGCACAGCTGGCTCATCAGGCGGGGGGCCACGTTGGCCGTCACGGAGATATTGCCGTGGCCGCCGCACAGCATCAGGGCCACGGCGGTGGGATCGTCGCCCGAGTACACGCCAAAGCCGGCGGGCACTTCACGAATCAGCCACTGGGCGCGCTCAATGTTGCCGGTGGCTTCTTTCACGCCAATGATGCTGTCGATCTGTGCCAGGCGCAGCACGGTTTCGGGCTGCATATCGGCGACGGTGCGCCCGGGCACGTTGTACAGCACGATGGGCAGGTCGCCTACGGCCTCGGCAATGGCTTTGTAGTGCTGGTAGATGCCTTCTTGGGTGGGCTTGTTGTAGTAGGGCACCACCTGCAGCTGGCTGTCGGCCCCCACTTGCTTGGCGTACTGTGCCAGGGCAATGGCTTCGCGCGTGCTGTTGCCACCGCAACCGGCCATGATGGGCACGCGCCCGGCGGCTTGCTCGACGGCCACGCGAATGATTTCGCAATGTTCTTCTACGTTCACGGTGGGCGATTCGCCGGTGGTGCCCACCACGCCAATGCAATCGGTGCCTTCGGCAATGTGCCAGTCGATGAGCTTGCGCAGGGCGGGGTAATCGACGCTGCCGTCTTCAAGCATGGGGGTAATCAGGGCGACGATGCTGCCTTGCAGGCCGACGGTGGGAGTGCTCATAAAAATTTCTGCGATTCTAAAAAAAGCCGAGGGGAGAAGAAAACCGCCATTTTAGTGATCTGAATGGGGGTATTTTTTCGTCGATTTTTGCCATTCATGGCAAAACAATGATTAATCTGACGAAATAATTGGTCAAATCGTTATTCGGCTTGCAGTGGCCGTAGGGTGTCCGCTGCATCGGATGCGGGACGCACGGCGGCAATGCGCTGTACCACCTGTGCAGAACCTGGGCTGGTCAGCACACCATGCTCGTACGCCACGATGTGCCAGCCAGCACACAGGCTGAGCAACTCCCCCGGCTGCAATAAAAATTCTGCCCGCCTGGGGTGTCCATAGGCGGCGTGGCCATGGGCAAAGGTTTCGTACAGCAGCACCCCACCTGGGGCCAGGCAGTCACGCAATTGGGGCCAGCGCGGCCGCCAGAGGTAGTTGGTCACGATGACGGCAGCAAACTGGCGCTGCGCCAAAGGCCAGGGGCCGTTTTCCAAATCGGCGGGCAGCACTTCGCCCAGGTGGGCCAGCGGGGCCAGGGCCTCGGCGTTGCGATCGACCCCGGTGACCCGGTGCCCCCGCTGCGCAAAATGGCGCAGATGGCGACCGGCTCCACACGCCAAGTCCAGCACTGTGCAGTGTGGGTCCAGCAGATGTTGCCAGCGCAGTATCCAATCAGAGGGGGGTGGGGGAGAGAGCATGGGGCAAGAGTTTATAGCCCCAGTTGCTCGGCCAGCGCGGCCATTTTTTGCGCCACCTGGGCATCCATGGCCATGGTGCGGCCCCATTCACGCTGGGTTTCGCCCGGCCATTTGTTCGTGGCGTCCAGTCCCATCTTGCCGCCCAGGCCGCTCACGGGCGAGGCAAAGTCCAGGTAATCAATCGGTGTGTTTTCCAGCAGCATGGTGTCGCGCACGGGGTCCATGCGCGTGGTCATGGCCCAGATGACCTCGGGCCAGGAGCGCACGTCGATGTCCTCATCGACCACGACGACGAACTTGGTGTAGAGAAACTGGCGCAGGTGGCTCCACACCCCCATCATTACGCGCCGCGCGTGGCCCGCGTAGGCCTTTTTGATACTGACTACGGCCATGCGGTAGCTGCAGGCTTCGGGGGGCAGGTAAAAATCAATGATCTCCGGGAAGGCACGCTGCAACAGCGGCACAAACAACTCGTTGAGCGCCAGCCCGAGCATGGCCGGTTCGTCCGGCGGCTTGCCGGTGTAGGTGCTGTGGTAAATGGCATCGCTGCGCTGGGTGATGCGCTCGACGGTGAAGACGGGAAACTCGGCGCACTCGTTGTAGTAGCCGGTGTGGTCGCCATACGGGCCTTCCAGCGCGTGCTGGTAGCCGCTTTTGTGGCTGGGGTCAGGGTGGATGTGGCCTTCCAGCACGATTTCGGCGCTGGCGGGCACTTGCAGCGGCACGGTCATGGCATCGGCCACTTCGGTGCGGGCACCGCGCAGCAGGCCAGCAAACTGGTACTCCGACAGCGTATCGGGCACGGGCGTGACCGCGCCCAGAATGGTGGCCGGATCGGCCCCGATGGCCACCGCCACGGGGTAGGGCTGGCCGGGGTGCTGCTTGGCGTGTTCGGCAAAGTCCAGCGCTCCGCCCCGGTGCGCCAGCCAGCGCATGATGAGCTGGTTGTGGCCAATCACCTGTTGGCGGTAGATGCCCAGGTTTTGCCGCTTTTTATGCGGCCCGCGGGTGATGGTCAGCCCCCAAGTGATCAGCGGGGCCACGTCGCCGGGCCAGCAGTGCTGGATGGGCAGCCGCGTTAAATCGACCTCTGCACCGGTCCACACCACCTCCTGGCAGGGCGGGCGGCGCACGCTGCTGGGGGCCATGCTCCACAGGGTTTTGATCAGGTCGCGCCGGCCCCACAGGTCTTTCATGCCGCGCGGCGGCTCGGGCTCTTTCAGCGCGGCCAGCACTTCGCCAAAGGCGCGGATCTCTGGCAAGCCCGCCACGCCCAGGGCGCGGGCCACGCGCTGCGGCGTGCCAAACAAATTGGCCAGCACGGGCATGGTGTGGCCGGTGGGGTTTTCAAACAACAGCGCCGGACCGCTCGAGCGCAGCACGCGGTCGGCCAGGGCGGTCATTTCCAGGTGGGGCGAAACCGGGGCGCTGATGCGGCGCAGCTCGCCCTGGCTTTGCAGTTGCGCGATGAAGTCACGCAGGTCGCGGTAGTGCATTGTGAATAAAAAGTGGTTTTATCGCTTATGGGATAAGCGCAAGTAGCTATGTATTTGAATCTATGAAGCAGCCGCAGTCGGGGGGTGAAAGGCCCGTACTCTGGGAGCGATTTTGTCGGCCAAGGTGCGGGTGGCTACACGCATGTCGTATTCGGTTTGTAGGTTCATCCAAAAGCGTGGCTCCATGCCAAAGAACAGGCCTAGCCGCAAAGCGGTATCCGCGGTGATGGGGCGTTTGCCGTGAACCAGTTCACTGATGCGGCTGGGCGGCACGTCAATATCCGTGGCCAGCAGGCGGGCGGTGATGCCCAGCGGCTTCATGAAGTCCTCCAGCAGGATTTCACCGGGGTGGATTTCGTCGAGTAGTTCGGTCATGGGAGGCTCCTCTTAGTGGTAGTCCACAATTTCAACCCGATAAGGGCCATCGTCGTGCCAGACAAAACAGATGCGCCACTGGTCGTTGATGCGGATGCTGTGCTGCCCACGGCGATCACCTTTTAAAGCTTCAAGCTGGTTGCCTGGTGGGATGCGCAGGCTGGCCAACTCGGTGGCTGCGTGCAGCTGCAGCAGTTTGCGCCGGGCCACGCGCTCGATATTCCTGAATGCAGGAGTCGCTCGGCTGTGAAAAAGCGCCTCGGTATCTGCGCAGGAAAATGAGCGGATCATGCGGGTTTTGTTCCGTAATAAAGATTCTGTATTGCAGAATTTTAATACCTGCTACCCCGGATGCAACCCCATCCACGGCGCAGCCAGCGTTTGCTCCAGCCCCAGCAGGTCGAGCACGCGGGCAATGCTGTGCTGCACGATGTCATCCACCGTTTGCGGCTTTTGGTAGAAGGCGGGCACCGGCGGGCAGACGATGGCGCCCATTTCCGTCACGGTGGTCATGTTGCGCAGGTGCACCAGGTGCAGCGGGGTTTCGCGCGCCAGCAGGATCAGGCGGCGGCGCTCTTTGAGCATTACGTCGGCCGCGCGGGTGAGCAGGTTGTCGGCCAGGCCGTGGGCGATGGCTGCCAGCGTGCGCATGGAGCAGGGGGCCACCACCATGCCACTGGCGCGAAACGAGCCGCTGGCGATGCTGGCACCGATGTGGTCGATGCTGTGCACCACGTCGGCCAGGGCGGGTGCGTGCGTGCGCTCTAGGCCCAGTTCGTGGGTGATGTTGAGCCAGCCTGCGTCAGAGATGACGGCGTGGGTTTCTATGCCTGGCAGTGTGCGCAGTGCCTGCAGCAGGCGCACGCCGTAGATGGCGCCGCTGGCCCCGGAAATGCCGACGATGATGCGTTGGCGCGGTTCAGACATGGGCGGTGGCCAGCGGGGGCTGCTCAGGCAGGGGATGGGCGTGCAGGTCGGTCTGGATGTGCTCCAGCACGGCAGCGGCCTGTTCGGGGTCAAAGTCTTGGTGGTTGCGCTTTTTCACGCCGTATTTGTGCAGCTGGTAGTGGCGTGTGGGGGTGATGGCGTGGCGCTGCAGGCTGTTGCGCACGCATTCTAGTGGGCAGCCATCCAGCGCGAGGATGGGGCGGCCCGAGGTGGCCAGCTTCACCAGCTTGGGCACGTCGCCCCCGACACCGGCGATGCAGGACATTTCGGCCATGCCGGTGCGGTCCATGCGCACGGCAACGTGGTTGGCCAGCTGCGCGGCGCTGGAGCAGCCGGAGCAGGAATAGACCAGCGGCAAGGCAGCGCTGGTGGGATCGGTGGGATCGGTGGCAGCGGTTGCACCGGTGGTATCGGCAGAGGGGGCGGTGTCGGTCATGGGCGGTTTCCGAACAAGGTGCTCAAAGATGGCAGGGCAGGCAGTTGCCGGGCCAGATGGGGGGCTTTGCGCTGCAGCACGGCACGCGGGCTCCAGTGGCTGGGGTCAAGCACGGGCAGCTCCAGTGCATCCAGGGCGTTTTTCACCACCAGGCCCAGCTCGGTGTCGCCCTCCATGACCAGGCGGCGGTTGAAGAACAGGGTGTCCGGGTCTTGGCGGCGCTGGGCCAGCAGCAAAAAGTCTTGCGCGTTGGCGCTAATGGTCAGGTCGGCCTCGGCGTAGGGCTGGCTGGGGGCAAAGCGCTGGCCGTTCCAGGTGAAATCAAAGCCCAGCCGCGCATCGCGCACGCGGATGCTGATGCGCTTGCCGTGCAGGAGGGCCTTTACATCGTCCGGTAACTGCTTGGCCAGGGCCAGGTTGATGGCGGTGACCAGTAGCAGCGAGCCGGGGTAGGCCGGCAGGCGGGCCAGCACAGCGCCCACCGGGGCGGGCAGGGTAAAGGGGGCGGGCGGGGTGGCAGTCATGGCAAGTCCTTGGGGGTGCAGAGGTTCAGGCGGCGGTCAGGGCGGATTCGACCAGCTCCATGCCGGGGCGGCCATGCCAGTAGCCATTGCAGGCATCGGCAGGCATCAAGGGGCGCAGGGCGGCGACCGCATTGGCCTGCGGGGTGTTGGTTTTGCGGGCGGCATCAAAGGCGGCCACGATATCGGCCGTGTGCAGCCCTTGGGGCGAGATGCGCAAGATGTCCACGCCCAGGCTGGCCAGTTGCGGCACGTCGGCAATCAGGTTGTGGACTTTGGCTGACTGGGTTTGGATGCCGTTCAAGGTGAGGAAGGCCTCGCCCTCGCGGCTTTTGAGCAGTTGGCCGTCGGCGTGTTCGATGCAGCGAAAGCCGCAGTCGTCCTTGGGCAGGTTGTAGTGGCGGGCGGTAAAGCAGCGGGCCGAGAAGGCCAGCGGCATGCGGCCATAGGCAAACACCTCGGTTTGCAGCCCGGCCGGGCGGCTTTCTTGCAATACGGCCAGGTCGCTGGCGCGCATCTCCAGCGGCATCACCCAGCGCGTGGCCCCCAGGCTGGCCATCCAGGCCAGGGCATCGGGGTTGAACAGGTTGAGCTGCGCTCCGGCGACAAAGGGGCGCTGGAGCGCCAGGTTGTGCACCGCGCCCATGTCGCCCGCTTCGATCAAAAACTCGGTTTCACGCACGATTTTGTGCATGTCGGCCACGTCGCTGGTCGATTCCAGCAGCACCATGGTGGACAGCACCACCTCTTTGCCGGCATCGCGCAGCATGTGGGCAATGTCCAGCCAATCGCTGTGGCGCAGTTCGCGGCGGCGTGAGCAGACCACTTCGCCCAGGTACACGATGTCCACCGGGGTTTCGGCCATGGCTTGGTAGAACTCAAAAATGGTTTCGCGGTGCCAGTAGTACTGCACCGGGCCGAGGGATAACTTCATCATGGCAATGTCAAAAATTTGTATTCAATAAGGCTTTAACGCTTACGGGATAAGCGTAAGCAGCTATGGTTTATTGCTTGGTTATTTCCAAGGCCGGTGGTAAGCGCCCAGGGTGTGCTGCTGGCCCTCGGCCACCTGGTCGAGGCTGGCCATCCAGGCCGTTTTGGGGGCGTAGAGGTGGCCTTGGGCCATGCAGTGGTCGATGGCCTCGCGCCACACCTTGGTCACCTGCGCCACGTAGGCAGGGCTGCGTTGGCGGCCTTCGATCTTGAAGGCGCGCACGCCCATCTTCACCAGCTGGGGCAGCAGCTCCAGGGTGTTCAGGCTGGTGGGCTCTTCCAGGGCGTAGTAGTTGCTTTCAGCGCCCACATCAAAGCGGCCCTTGCACAGCGTGGGGTAGCCGGCGTTTTCGCCGTGGCCGTATTTGTCGATCAGCACACCGTTCAGGCGCGATTCCACGCCGGTGGACGTGTCTTTCCAGCGCACAAATTTGGCCGGCGAGCACACGCCATGCGTGTTGGGCGACTCGCCCGTGGCATACGACGATAGGGCGCAGCGCCCCTCCACCATCACGCACAGGCTGCCAAAGCCAAAGACCTCGATCTCGACATTGGTGCGCTGGGTGACCTGCTTGACCTGCTCCAGCGACAGCACGCGCGGCAGCACGGCGCGTTGGATGTTGAACTGCTGCTGGTACAGGTTGATCGCGTCGTGGTTGGTGGCCGAGCCTTGTACCGACAGGTGCAGGCGCAGCTGCGGGTGCCGGTCGGTGGCGTAGCGCATCAGGCCGGGGTCGGCCAGGATGACGGCATCAATGCCCCAGGCAGCCGCGCGGTCCAGCGCCGAGCGCCAGGGCGCGGGGTTGCTGGCTTGTGGATAGGTGTTCAGCGCCAGCAGCACCTTGCGGCCCCGGCTGTGGGCGTAGGCGATGCCTTCTTGGATGGCTTTTTCGTCAAAGTTCAGGCCAGCAAAGTTGCGTGCGTTGGTGGCATCGCGCAGGCCCAGGTAAACGCAATCGGCTCCGCCATCAATGGCCGCTTTCAGGGCAGGCAGGCTGCCGGCGGGGCAGACCAGTTCCGGGGCGGGAGCCAGGGCGGGGGTGGGGCTGGAGGAGGCGGGCATAAACAATAAGGGCAACATGAAAAATGCTTTGGACTGTAGTTTTTTTGTTTTTACGTGGGCTGATCTTTGTCAAATTTCGCTGACTTATGGTTGATAAATTTACTCAAGATTTGAATAAAAACATCTTCTTAAGCCGGTTTGCAGGTGGCCCCAATCCGGCGTGAAAAGCGGCGAATACCCCTGCTGGCAGTACCGATGAAGGTGCATTGTTTGATCTGGTTCAAACCTACATCTAGTGTTTTGAAAATACGATAAACGCTACATCTAGTGTTTTTTGTTGTTTTGGAGTGTTTATGAACCCGATCGCAGCGCCGGCCGACAGCCCCATCCAGGTAGAGGTGCAAAGCGCTATCAACGAATACCTCACCCGTGCCGATTGGCGGGTGAACGCCAACGCCAACCAGGGCTATTCCCTGGGCGGGCTGATCTTGAATGTGGCGGGCAAGGTCACGGCCAATTACTGGCTCTCGCACGTGTATGCGCCGCAAGTGGGCGAGGCCCACCGCAATGGTGACATCCATATCCATGATCTGGACATGCTCAGCGGCTACTGCGCCGGCTGGTCGCTGCGCACGCTGCTGCACGAGGGGCTGAACGGTGTGCCCGGCAAGGTCGAGGCCGGGCCGGCCAAGCACATGAGCTCAGCGGTGGGACAGGTGGTGAACTTTTTGGGCACGCTGCAAAACGAGTGGGCCGGGGCGCAGGCGTTTTCGTCGTTTGACACCTATATGGCCCCCTTCATCCGCAAAGATGGCATGGACTACGCGCAGGTGCGCCAGTGCATCCAAGAGCTGATTTACAACCTGAACGTGCCCTCGCGCTGGGGCACACAAACGCCGTTTACCAACCTGACCTTTGACTGGACGTGCCCCGAGGACCTGCGCGAGCAGGTGCCAGTGATCGGCGGGGTGGAAATGCCGTTTTGCTACGGCGAGCTACAGGCCGAGATGGACATGATCAACCGCGCCTACATCGACGTGATGACCACGGGCGATGCCAAGGGCCGGGTGTTCACCTTCCCCATTCCCACCTACAACATCACCAAGGACTTTCCCTGGGAGAGCGCCAACGCCGCGCTGCTGTTTGACATGACGGCCAAGTACGGCCTGCCGTATTTTCAGAACTTTGTGAACTCGGAGCTGGAGCCGCACATGGTGCGCTCCATGTGCTGCCGCCTGCAGCTGGATTTGCGCGAATTGCTCAAGCGCGGCAATGGCCTGTTTGGCAGCGCCGAGCAAACCGGCAGCGTGGGCGTGGTCACCGTCAATTGCGCCCGCCTGGGCTATCTGCACGCCGGTGACGAGGCGGCGCTGCTGGCCGCGCTGGACCGCCTGCTGGAATTGGGCAAAGACAGCCTGGAAGTCAAACGCACGTTGATTCAGCGGTTGATGGACGAGGGGCTGTTCCCCTACACCAAGCGCTACCTGGGCACGCTGCGCAACCACTTCTCCACCCTGGGCGTGAACGGCATCAACGAGATGGTGCGCAACTTCACGCACAACGTGCACGACATCACCAGCGACTGGGGCCATGCCTTTGCCGTGCGCTTTCTGGACCATGTGCGCGCACGCATCGTCGCCTTTCAAGAAGAAACCGGCCACCTCTACAACCTGGAGGCCACGCCCGCCGAAGGCACCACCTACCGCTTTGCCAAGGAAGACAAAAAGCGCTGGCCCGGTATTTTGCAAGCGGGCACACCCCAGCAGCCCTACTACACCAACAGCTCGCAACTGCCCGTGGGCTTTACCGACGACCCGTTCGAAGCCCTGCAGCGCCAGGAAAGCCTGCAAACCAAATACACCGGCGGCACGGTGCTGCACTTGTACATGGGCGAGCGCTTGTCCAGCGGCGCTGCCTGCCGCGAGCTGGTCAAGCGCGCGCTCACGCGCTTTCGGCTGCCCTACATCACGGTCACGCCCACCTTCTCGATTTGCCCCCAGCACGGTTACCTGGCTGGGGAGCACCCCTTCTGCCCCAAGTGCGATGAAGAGCGCTTGGCAGAAAAGCGCCGCCGCCAGCAATTGCAGGCAGCGTGATGAAAACCATAGCTTTTACCGCTTGTAAAAAGGTTTTTTCAGATGCTTTTATCTTTAAAAACCAATGAATAAAAGCGGGTCAAGCTATTTATTTATTTATTCAATTGAAGGAAACCACCATGAACGCCCTCTCTACCCCCGAAACCGCTGCCCTGACCGCTGCCGTGCAATTGACCGATGCCGAACGCCAGCCCTGCGAGGTTTGGACCCGCGTGATGGGCTACCACCGCCCGGTGGCCAGCTTCAACATTGGCAAGCAAGGCGAGCACCACGAGCGCCAGTTCTTCCGCGAGCAGCAGTAAGTCCATGGCCCGCCGGATTGCCTTGGGTGCATTGGGGGCCGCCCCATTGCGTGTCAGCGGCTTGACGCGCATGACCAGCATCGACTTTCCCGGCCAGCTGGCGGCCGTGGTGTTCTGCCAGGGCTGCCCCTGGCGCTGCGGCTATTGCCACAACCCGGATCTGCTCGATGCCACCGCGCCTGCGGCCATGGCATGGGGTGAGGTGCTGGCCTTTTTGCAGCAGCGCCAAGGCTTGCTGGATGCGGTGGTCTTCTCCGGAGGCGAGCCACTGCTGCAACCCGGCCTGCCCACCGCGCTGCAGGAAGTGCGCGCGCTGGGTTTTGCCACTGGCCTGCACACCGGCGGCATGTACCCCGAGCGCCTGGCGGCCGTTCTGCCGCACCTCGATTGGGTGGGGCTGGACATCAAGGCCCCGGAAGGCGACTACGCCCGCATCACCGCCACTCCCGGCAGCGGTGCCAAAGCCTTTGCCGGCTTGCAATGCCTGCTGGCCAGCGGCGTGGATTTTGAGTGCCGCACCACCTGGCACCCCGGCTTGTTTCCCTTTGCCGATTTGCTGGCCCTTGGGCGCAGCCTGCAGGCCCAGGGCGTGCGCCAGTGGGCGGTGCAGCAGTGCCGCAGCCCCGATGCGGCTGCGTGGTGCTGGACGGCCGGGCAGCAGGAGGCGCTGGCCCAGGGCTGGCACGGCTTTACATTGCGCACTGCATAAAATTGATGCAAATCAATCTCATTAACTTTTTTGTGGCAATAAAATAGATGAACTTTTCATCATCTTTTGCCATGTCCCATTTATCCCGCTTCCGCTGCGCCTTGCGGCCCCTGGCCTGGGCCGCTGCCGTCACCTGCATTGCCACGCCCGCCGGGGTGGGGGCCCAAACCGCTGCCGTGCTGCCCGATGTGACGGTGCGTGCCGACCAAGATGGCCGCCTGCCCCTGGCCCCGTCGGCCCAGCGCGAGCGCCAGCGCCTGGAGCAACTGCCGGGCGGCACCAACCTCATCCAGCCGCAGCAAGCGGCCCGCTTGGCCACCTTGCGCGATGCGCTGGATTACCAGCCCGGCATCGTGCTGCAAGACTTTTTTGGTGCCACCGACCAGCCGCGCCTGTCGATTCGCGGCTCAGGCATCCAAAGCAACCCGGTCAATCGCGGCGTGGTGCTGCTGCAAGATGGCCTGCCGCTGAACGAGGCCGATGGCTCTTTTGTCATCGGCACGTTGGAGCCGCGCAACGCCGCCCTGGTCAGCGCCCGCCGGGGTGCGAACACCCTTACACCCAGCGCCACCACCCTGGGCGGGGAACTGGATTTTCAATCGCTCACCGGTGCGGATGAACAAGGCGTGGTGCGGGCTGAAGTGGGCAGTTTTGGCCGCAAGGCCTTGCAAGGGGCGTTGGGCCTGGTGGGCCAGCAGTGGGACGGACGCGTAAGCGTCAGCAGCGACCGCTTTGACGGCTACCGCCACCACAGCGCCTCGCGGCGCGATGCGCTGCACGCCAATGTCGGCTTTCAAAGCGGCGGGGTGGAAAACCGCACCTACCTGTCGTGGACGGATCTGGCATTTGAAATCCCCAACGTCGTGCCCAAAGACCGGGTGCGCAGCGACCCCCGGGGCGTGATGGGCGATGGCAGCACCCCGCAGGACAAGGCCATCAACATCTACCAACGCGACCCCCGCCGTGAAACCCAGCAACTGCGCCTGGCCAACCGCACGCGCTGGGGCAGCGACAGCCTGCGCCAGGAAGTGGGCGTGTACTGGCAGGATACGGACGATTGGTTCAAAGACCCGGCCGTGAGTACGCGCACCGACAGCACCACCTTCGGGGCGCAGTGGCGGGCCGATGGCCAGGTGGGCGCAGGCCTGCAATGGCACACGGCACTGGCCTGGTCGCGCAGCACCATGGACCGCACGCTCAACGCCGTCAGCCCCGCCAACGGCCGCGATTTGCAGCGCTTTGGCGCTTACGACCTGACCGCCGACAACCTGCAAGCCCAGGTGGGGGCCCACTGGCAATTCGCCCCGGCTTGGAGCCTGGTGGGCCAACTGGGCGGGAGCCAGCAACGCCGCGATGCCACCAGCCGCCAGACGGGCCAAACCCTGAATCAGCAATGGACGTTTGCCACGCCCAAACTGGGGCTGAACTGGCAGATTACACCCAGCACCCGGCTGTGGGCCAATATCAGCCGCAGCCAGGAAGCGCCCACGTTCTGGGAAATCGTCACCGGTGCCGTGCCCAACCCGGGCAACCCGGCGACCGCCGTCAGCGGATTGACCAAACTCAAACTGCAACGCGCCACCACTTGGGAGCTGGGCGGCCAGGGCCAGTGGGGCACAGGCAACCGCGCCACGCATTGGCAACTGGCGCTGTACCGCAGCCAGGTGGCTGACGAGATCATGAGCGTGACGGATGCCAACGGCCTGTCGGCCAGTACCACCAATTACGCGGGCGGCACCCGCCACCAGGGCATTGAGGCCGGGCTCAGCGGCAGTTTTGCCCTGGGTCAGGGGGCATTGGACTGGCGCGGTTCCTGGACGCTGAGTGACTTTCGCTTCAAGGACGGCATCTACGCTGGCAACCGCATTGCCGGGGTGCCGCGCCACCTGATCAATGCCGAGGTGCTGTGGCGCATCGCCACCACCAGCGGCACCTGGCGCGTTGGCCCCAACCTGCGCTGGATGCCCAGGGCCACGCCCATCGACCACGCCAACACGGCGGGCAGCACGCAGGACAGCTATGCCCTGCTGGGCTTGCAACTGCAATGGCAGCAAGGCCCGTGGATGGCCTACCTGATGGCCGAAAACCTGACCGATCGGCGCTACGCCAGCAGTTTTGCCATCCGCAACCAGGCCACCGCGGCCCAGCCCGGCTACCTGCCCGGGGTGGGGCGCAGCGTGACGGTGGGCATGCGCTACAAGTTTTAAACGAGGAGCCCCTGCCATGCCGCCTGTCGTAAACCGCCGCCAACTGCTGCAAACGGCCGCCGCCCTGGCGGCCCCCACCGTGCTGCCTGCCTGGGCGGCCCCCTTGCCGCAACTGACCCTGTCCGGGCCACCGGCCATTGTGTCGGCCCCCTTGATCCACATGGCGCAAAGCAATGCGCTGGCCGGTGTGGCGGCCAAAACGGTCTTCACCCCGTGGCGTGACCCCGATCAGCTGCGCGTGATGGCGATTGGCAACAAGGCCGACATCCTGGCCATGCCGAGCAACGTCGCGGCCAACCTCTACAACCGGGGCGCGGGGGTGCAGCTGCTCAACATTGCCACCTGGGGGGCATTGTGGGTAGTCACCCGCGATGGGCAGCGCCAAACCCTGTTGGACTTCAAGGGCGAGGAAATCGCCGTGCCTTTTCGGGGGGACATGCCCGACATCATGCTGCAACTGCTGTGCGCCAAACAGGGCATCAACGCCCAGCGCGACC
Organism: Comamonas denitrificans; assembly: GCF_042654745.1. Classification (NCBI taxonomy): domain Bacteria; kingdom Pseudomonadati; phylum Pseudomonadota; class Betaproteobacteria; order Burkholderiales; family Comamonadaceae; genus Comamonas; species Comamonas denitrificans. The sequence goes on along the minus strand of NZ_JBHSEY010000021.1, from coordinate 18,356 downwards.
TGCAGCTGCGCTACGTGCCCTCGCCCATGGAGGCGATGCAGCTCTTGATTACCCGGCGCGTGCGCCATGCCCTGCTGGTGGAGCCGGGGGTGTCGATGGCGCTGCGCAAAACCCAGTCCTTTCCCGTCAATGTGGTGGCCCCTGAATTGCACCGGGGAGTCGATCTGCAGCAGGAATGGGGGCGGCTGTTCAAGCGCCCGCCGCGCATTCCGCAGGCCGGGATAGCGGCCGTGGGCGCGGTGCGCCAGCACCCCGAGGTGCTGGCTGCCGTACAAAAAGCGTATGCCGCATCGGTGGTCTGGTGCCGGGCCAACCCGCTGGAGTGCGGCCAGCTGGTGGCGCAGCACGTCGATCTGCTCACCCCCGAGGCGGTGGCCGATGCCTTGCCGCACAGCCAGCTGGAGGCCGTGCCGGTGGCAGCGGCGCGATCAGAGATCGACTTCTTCTACCAGCAGCTGTTTGCGCAAAACCCCAGCCTGCTGGGTGGCAAGCTGCCCGATGCCGGACTGTTTGGGAGCGTTTAGTGGCTTTGCTGTGGCGCTTGCTGCGCGGCATGCCCGCGTATTTGTGGAGTGGCTGGGGCGCCGGTGCCAGCCTGTTGCTGTTTATCGCCCTGTGGGAGCTGGGCGCAGCGTATTACGGCGAGCTGATCTTGCCCGACCCGCGCACCACCTTCGCCACCCTGGGGCAGTTGCTGCAATCGGGCCAAGCCTGGCCCGAGCTGTGGATTACCGCCCGCCGTGCCCTGACCGGGCTGCTGCTGGCCGTGACTGTGGGCAGCGGCCTGGGGATGCTGGCCGGCCTGTCGATGACGGCGGCCATGATGGCCCGCCCCTGGGTCACCCTGCTGTTGGGCATGCCCCCCATTGCCTGGCTGGTGCTGGCCATGCTGTGGTTTGGCGCGGGCGATGGCACGCCGGTGTTCACCGTGTTTGTCGCCTGCCTGCCGGTGGTCTTTATTGGTGCCTTGCAAGGCACGCGCACGCTGGATTTGCATTTGAAGGATATGGCCCGCGCTTACCGGCTGCCCTGGCGCATGCGCCTGCTGGATGTGTACCTGCCCCACGTGGCGGCCTATTTGTTTCCGGCGTGGATCACGGCCCTGGGGTCGTCGTGGAAGGTGGCGGTGATGGCCGAGCTGCTGGCCACCAGTGACGGCGTGGGTGCAGCCTTGGCGGTAACGCGCTCGCACCTGGACATGGGGGCCTCGCTGGCCTGGATTTGTGCCGTGGTCGGCATCTTGTTGCTGCTGGAGTACGGCGTGCTCGAACCCATCAAGCGTGAGCTAGAGCGCTGGCGCGAGGCCGGAGCATGACGGCGGCCAATACGCACCAACTGCGCGTGCGCGCCCTGCGCCATGCCTACGGCCCGACGGTGGTTCTGGACAACGTCGCGCTGCGTGTGCCCGCAGGCCGCACCGTGGCGCTGGTCGGCCCGTCTGGCTGCGGCAAAACCACGCTGCTGCACCTGTGCGCCGGGCTGCTCGAGGTGCAGGAGGGGCGCATCATCCAGCCCTTTGCCCCCACGGCGGTCATGTTCCAGCAGCCGCGCCTGCTGCCCTGGATGGCAGTGCTGGACAACATCGCCCTGGCCCTGAAAGCCCAGGGCGTGGACAAACGCCAGCGCCACGCGCAGGCGCGGCAGATGGCTTTGGCCCTGGGCCTGCCCGAACTGTCGCTGGCGCAATACCCGGCAGAACTTTCGGGCGGGATGCAAAGCCGCGTGGCCCTGGCCCGCGCCCTGGTGCTAGCCCCCAAGCTGCTGCTGATGGACGAGCCGTTTTCTGCCCTGGATGTGGGCTTGCGCTACCAGTTGCACCAGTTGCTGCTGGAGCAGCAGGCCGCCAGCGGCATGGCGGTGTTGCTGATCACCCACGACCTGATGGAAGCCGTGCGCCTGGCGGACGATGTGCTGGTCATGGCCCCCGGCCCGGGGCGCATCGTGGCGCACTACCAGCCTGCGGGCGCAGCGCTGGCCCGCACCGATGACCTGGTGTACCGCTGCGCTGCCGAGCTGCAGCAGCATCCGTTGGTGCGGGCGGCGTTTGAATTGCCTGGGGAGGGGTTGGCGGCGGAGTGTGCTTTGGGGCGGTGGCAGGAGGTGGGGGGAAGTAATTAAATTGATAGCTTGTACCGCTTTAATTGAATAGTTTTTAGGTATTTTTATTGATTAAATCAAATGGATTTGAGCGGTAATAACTATCTTTTTGTTTTTTGGGTTTGCTGGCCGGGTCTCGCCCCGGCGGACGACCTCCTTTCTTGCCCGCGCAAGAAAGGAGGCAAAGAAGGCGTGCTGCGCAGCTTGAATACCTGCCGTGGAACTCGCTTCGCGCCCTGTGGGCGCTGCGCTCAGACAGCCACGGCAAATATGAATCGGTAGAGGCATGCCTGTGCAAAGGCTGCGCTTCTTTTTGGTGTTTTTGAAATGATGAATCTTCCGTCTTCTCCCTTGGATCGCCGGCATCCCGTGTGGATTTGCGCCATGCGCCCGTTCTTTTTGCTGGCGCTGGTCTGCGCCATCCCCTTGGTGTGCTGGTGGGGCGGGGTGTTGGCCTGGGGGTGGCCGGTGCCTGCGGTGGCGGGCGGGGCCATTGTTTGGCACGCGCATGAGCTGGTGCTGGGCTTGGCCGTGGCGGCGGTGGCCGGTTTTGCGCTGACGGCCTTGCCGGAATTTACCGGCGTGGCCTGCGGCACCTGCCGCCAGCTGCGCGTGCTGGTGGGGCTGTGGCTGCTGGTGCGCCTGGGGTTTTGGGCCTCGGGGGCGCTGGGCCTGCCGGCCTTGGTGCTGGCGGGGGCCAGCCAGCTGGCGCTGCTGCTGGGCGTGGCCTGGGTGTTGCTGCCGGCCCTCAAGACCGCTGTCGGGCGGCGGCACTGGGCGTTTGCCTGGCTGCTGTTGGCCCTGGCCGTGACCAGCGCCGGGTTTTACAGCGATGCCCTGCGCGGCCTGCCGGGCCTGCGCTGGCTGGATGCCACGGTGGGGGTGCTGATGCTGCTGATCGTGGTGGCGGCCAGCCGCATTTCCATGCGCATTGTGAACAATGCGATTGATGAAATCACCCCTGGGGCCGCGCCCTACCTGGCCCGCCCGCCCCGGCGCACGATGGCGGCGCTGTGCATTGGTTTTTATACCGGGGCGGAATTTATTGCGCCTGGGCAGCCGGTGACGGGCTGGCTGGGGCTGGCCGCAGCGGCGGCTATGCTCAACCTACTCAACGACTGGCATGTGGGCCGCCCGCTGTGGCAAAAGCGCTTTCCCGCGCTGCTCTACGCCATGTACTGGTGCATGGTGCTGGGCTACGCTGCCTTGGGGGCGGCGCAGCTGGGCTGGCTGAGCGGCGGGATGAGCGCCGGGCGGCACTTTTTGACCATGGGGGCCATCGGGCTGGGGATATTCATCGTGCTGTCGATTGCGGGCCGGGCCCACGTTGGGCGGCCCTCCGACGCTGGCCCCTGGCTGGGTCTGGGCGGTGCCGTGCTGTTGCTGGCCACGCTTTGGCGGGCCATGGGGGCTGTGCAAGGAGTGGGCTGGCCGGTATTGGCTGGCGCTGCGCTGCTGTGGTGCGTGGCGTTTGGTATGTTGGCTTGGCGTGTGGCCCCTGGACTGTGGCTGGCCCGCACCGATGGCAAAACGGGGTGCGCCGATTAGGGCCGAGCGCCCATGCCTGTTCAGCTGGCCCAGCGCCCCAGCCCCAGCTCCACCCAGCCGTTGCCCCGGCGCAGCAGCCACAGGGCTTGCAGCCCCAGGCGCTGGGCCAGGGCCAAGCCGGCGGTGTCGCCCAGTACCAGCAAGGCGGTGGCCCAGGCATCGGCCCACATGCAGTTGGGGGCCAGCACGCTGACGCTGGCCACGCCATTGCGCACGGGGGCCTGCTGGCGGCCATCCATGCTGTGGGCGATGCGGGTATCGCCCAGGGCAAAGTAATGGCGATAGTCGCCCGAGGTGGCAATGGCCATGTCCTGCAGTTCGACCACACCATGCACCGCGCGGCGTTGTGGCTCGGGGCTTTCCACGGCCACGGGCCAGGGGTGGCCGCTGGCCTGGTGGCCCAGGGCGTACAGCTCGCCATCCAGCGCGACCAGGGCATGGCCAATGCCGTGCTGGCGCAGTTGTGCGCTCATGCGATCGACGGCAAACCCCTTGGCAATGCCGCACAAATCCAAGGTGAGCGGGGCCAGCTTGCGCAGCTGGGAGCCTTGGCGCTGCAGCACGTCCCAGGTGGGCGGGCGTGGTTGCTGCCGGGTGTGCGCAATGGCCTGGGCATCAGGGGCGGTAGCGCTGCCAAAGCCCCAGGCGTGTACCAAATCGCCTACGCCGGGGTCGAACGCGCCGTTGCTCAGGCGGGCGACTTCTAAGGCGCAATCGAGTACGTGCAAAAATTCTGTGGGCAGCTCCAACCACTGCCCCACAGGCGCACGGTTGCAGCGCAGCAAATCACTGTCCGCCCGAAAAGGGGACATTTGCGCATCCACCTGCGCCACAGCGGCTGCCAAGTCGTGGCGCAAAGCCGCTTGCTGCGGGCCGGACAAGTCGGCATCCAGCGTGACCGACCAGCGGGTGCCCATGATGGGGCCGTGCAGGTGCAGCCGGGGCAGTTGCTGGTCTGGCGCAGGCAGCGCGTTAAAACACATCTTGGGCATAGCGTTGTGCCTCCTTGAGCTCGTGCAGGGATTGGCCTTGGCGGGCCAGGATGTCTTGCAGCACGGCCTCTACCGCCTGGGCCATGGCCTGGCTGCCGCACACGCGCACCTGGGCCCCTTGGGCCAGCCAGGTGGCAATGCGGGCGCTGTCCTGGCGCAACAGGTCTTGCACATAGCGGCCCGGGCTGCCCCGGGAAAAAGCGGTGTGCAGGCTGCTGAGTTGTCCGCTGGCCAGCCAGGCGTGTAGTTCGTGCGCAAAAAACAAATCCTGCCCCGGGTGGCGTGCCCCGGCAAACAAGTGCATGGGCCGCGCCGGGTGGGCACGGATCAGGCCCACCAAAGGCGCAATGCCCGTGCCCGCGCCAATCAGCAGCACGGGGCTGTTGCCCGGCGGCAGGGCAAAGCCGGGGTTGGGGCGGACAAAGGCTTGCAGCGTTTGCCCGGTTTGCAGGCCGTGCAGAAAGGTCGAGCAATAGCCACCGGGGAGCAAACGCACGCAAATTTGTGCGCTGCCATCGGCTTGGCTGCTGGCCAGCGAGTAATAGCGCGGTAGCCGTTGGCCGGGGGGCACGATGCCCAGCAAATCGCCCCCCTGAAATGCGGGCAAAGCCGCCCCGGCCGGGCTGGCCTGCAAATGCAGCACCACAGCGGGCGGGGCATCGGCACCGGGGTAATCCTGGCGCTGCACCAGGGTGAAGGGCTGGGTGGCGGGCAGGGGCGGGCAATAGTCCAGTGCCAGGGTCGGCTCCAGCCCCAGAGCGTGGCCCAGGCTGCGCCCCCAGCGGGCAAAGGCTTGGGGCGATTGTTGGTGGATGCCTTCCCAGGGCAGCAGCTGTGGCCACCCTTGGGTGGTGAAGCATTGCGCCAAGGCTTGGGCAAAGCCGCAAAACTGCGGGTAGTGCCGATCACCAAACCCCAGGATGGCCATGGGGATGGATGGGGGGGCGGCGGGCCGCTGTTGTGCCAACTGGCGCAGCACGTGGCGGGCGTGGTGGGGGGCCTGACCAGCGCCATAGGTGGCCGCCAAAATCACAATGCGCTGGGTGGCGGCATGGTGCTGGAAATGCTCTAAAGCGGCGCTGTGAACCTTCAGGCCCTGTGCCACCAGGGCCTGGTGCAGGGCCTGGGCAAAGCCCCAGGTGCTGCCGCCTTCGCTGGCCACAAAAATCAAGGTGTCGGCCTGCGCAGCAGGGCTGTTGTGCGCCGTCAGCGCTGGGGTGGCTGCCAGTTTTCGGGTCTGCCGTGCGCTCCACCACAGGCGCAGGCCGGTATAGCTCAGTAGCACGGTGGCCATGCTGGCCCCGGCTAAAACCAGCGCCCACAGCCAGGAAGCCTCGCCCGTGTGCAGCCACCGCGCCCAGCGGTACAGCCACTGGCTGGGGCCGGTGGCCTCCCAGGTCAGCAGCTTGCCGCTGTAGCGGTCAATCCAGCCGTGGCCTTGCTGGGTGTGGATTTCCCAGCTTTGCGCCGCATCGTCGGCGCTGGGAAAGCGCAGCACCTCCAAATCTTGCACGCGGTAGGCGTGCAAGGCGCTGAGGGCTTGCGGTGGCAAAGGGGTGCCTTGCACGGTACTCAGGGGTTCTGCCGCTTTCAGGGTGGGCTCGGTCTCTAGCCAGCCCTGGGTGGCTGCGGCCAAAACCAAAGCCGCCGCGCTGGAGATGACCAGCAACGGCACCCCCCAGCGGCCCCATTGCACATGCAGGCGCTGCAGGGCGCTGCCTGGCACCGGGCCGTACAGCCGCCGCCAGCCGCCCATGCGGCGCAGCAGTAGCGCCCAGCCGCTGAGGCTGAGCACCAGCAGCGCCGCCGCGGCACTGGCCGCCAGCCAGCGCCCGGCATCGCCCAGCAGCAACTGGCGGTGCAGGTTTTTCACCCAGCGCGGCAACAGGCTGGGCTGGTAGGGGCCCAGCACCTGAGCGCTGGCCGGGTGGATGCGCCAGGCCTGGGCTTGCTCGCCGTCAAAGGCGTACACCACCAGGGTGCCTGCAGGCTGGCGGCGCAGCGCTTCCACCCCTGGGATGGTCTGCTGCACCTGCTGGGCCAGCGCGGGCAAACTCAGGGCTGGGCCGGGGCTGTTGGCAGTGGTTTGCGCAAATTGTGTGGCGTGGCTTCTCAGGGGCTCCAGGGCCAGCACCCAGCCGGTCAGTGCCAGCACCACCACCAGCAACCCCAGGCCCAAGGCCAGGGAGCGGTGCAGTAGTTTCCAGGGCATGGTTGCGTTCCTTATCGTGCTCGTGCGGTCAAGGCAAATCAAACCGTGTGGATTGGATGTATTGCTTGCCACGGACGGGCTGGCCCGCTTGCGTGGTGCTCAGGGGTACGCGCACTTCGGCCGGGCTGTCGCGCTGGTCTTCTACCGCTGCGTCGATGCGGATTTCATACCCGGCATCCAGCAGGGCATCGGCCAGATCGGCGGTGACTTTGAGCGTGCGGCCCGCGCCCACGCTGGCCCCCGTGACCCCCAGCAGGCGCTGGTTGTCGGCGGCAGACAGGCGGCTCCAGGCACTCAAGTGCTTGTAGTACTTGGCTTTGCTCCCAGCCACCCACAGGGTGCCGGCGTAGGCTCCCTGGGCGTTGGTCAGGTAAACGGCCAGGTAGGCCCCATCGCCGTTGTAATTTTTCAATTGGGTGGTAATCGTGACGGGGCGGCTTTGCGCCAGGCCGGGCAGCAGCAAGGCACAGGCGGCGGCAATGGTGCCCAGGCGGGGCAGGGTGAAGGCAGTCATGGCAGTGCTTTCGGTGGGGTTGGGGGGGCGGGCGGCTTATTCCACCGTGGCGCTGCTGCGGATGGCCGGGCGCTGGGGCGTACTGGGCGCAGCGGGGGCAGCGCTTGCCGGGTTGGCCAGTGGCAGGTTGGTGCTCATTCCCTGCCCTTGGGCTTGGTTGGGGCCGTCGTGCGCGTCGCTGTCTTTGCGGCGTTTTTTGGTTTTGAACTTCACCAGCTCCAAGCTCTGGGGATCAATCTTGGCCTTGAAGCGCTGGCCTTGGGCATCGGTGCCGCGCACTTCGTAGCAGCCATCGTCGATGCCAATGCGCTCCACTTGCCAGCCGCGTTGCGTGGCCATGCTTTGGACGGCTGTGCGTGGCTGCCATTGGGCCGCGGGCACTTCGCAATCGTCATCGGCCCAGGCCGGGGCACTGCTGACCAGCAGGCCTGCCAGGGCCACGCTGGGCCACCAAGCGCGGCGGCGCTGGGCGGGTGCGGGTGTTTTGGAAGGGTGGGGGTGAAAGTGGGTCATGCTGGGCTCCTTCAGGGGTCAAGACAGCAAACACTGCTGTTGGGAGCCATTGTTGAAAACCAGCCGTGAACCCAGGCTGAAGGCGCGGTTCAGCTTGTGTTCATCTGCAAAGCGATGTGGGGTGGAGCGCTGGCAGGCGGTGCCGGAGTGTGGCTAAACGCTGCGCCCCTGGCCGGCTTCTTCGTGGGTTTGCCCGTCACGAATGTGGTAGATGCGCTGGAAGGTGGGGATGATTTTTTCGTCGTGCGTGACCACGATGATGGCCGTTTGGTACTGCTGGGCCATGGCGTTCAAGATGCGCACCACGGCCAGGGCGCGTTCGCTGTCCAGCGGGGCGGTGGGCTCATCGGCCAGGATCACGGGCGGGCGATTGACCAGGCCCCGGGCAATGGCCACGCGCTGCTGCTCGCCACCCGAGAGCTGGCTTGGCATGGCCTGGGCGCGGTGCTGTACGTCCAGCGCGGTGAGCAGTTCCAGCGCTTGGGCGCGGGCCGGGGCATCGGGCATGCCGGCCAGCATGGGCAGCAGGGCCACGTTGTCGATGACGTTCAAAAACGGTATCAGGTAGGGCGCTTGAAACACAAAGCCAATCTTGTCGCGGCGCAGCGCCCGCAGGTCGCGCACCTGCCAGCGGCCGTCGTTAAAAATGGTTTCTTCCCCCAGCGTCATGCGCCCGCTGGTGGGGTCGATCACGGCACCCAGGCATTTGAGCAAAGTGCTTTTGCCGGAACCTGATGGGCCAATCAGCCCCACCACCTCGCCGGGGGCCACGTGCAGGTTCACGTCTTTCAGCGCCAGCACGGCGGTATCGCCTTGGCCGTAGCGCTTGCTCAGGTGTTCGATGTGGATGCCGTGGTGCATGGGCTATTTCTTAATAAAAAAGGCTTTTAACGCTGATGGGGTAAGCGGTTGCAGCTATTAAATATAGTGATTGAAGCCTAAGAACGTGTTCACGATCTCCTCATGGGTGTGCGGGCGCGGCTTCGGGCGGTCTGCGTCGTTGCAAATCCTCGCAATAGCCAAGCTATTGCTGTGGTTTGCGCCTCGCAACCCATCCCGATCCGCATCCCCCACACCTTCATTCGAGATCATGAACACGTTCTTAGCCAATGGCTTCGGCCGGATCAATGCGTAGCGCAATGCGGATGGCCACCACGCTGGCCAGGGCGCAAATGGCCAGCACCGCCGCCAGCGCGGCCACGCTGTCCTGGGGCAGCAGGAGCACGTATTTGGGAAAGATGGGCGCTGAAAAAGTGGCGCTGATTTTGCCCACGGCAAAGCCAATCAACCCCAGGGCCAGGGCCTGCTGCAAGATCATCCAGGCGATGGTGCGGTTGCGCGTGCCAATGAGCTTGAGCACGGCGATTTCGCGGATTTTGTCCATCGTCAGCGTGTAGATGATGAAGGCCACAATCGCTGCGCTCACCGCCGCCAAAATCACCAGAAACATGCCGATTTGCTTGGCCGAGGTGGCGATCAGCTTGCTCACCAGCACTTCTTGCATCTGCGCACGGGTAAACACCGTGAAGCGCTTGGCGCGGGCAATGGTGTCGGCCACGGCAGCGGCATCCGCCCCAGGGGCCAGGCGCACCAAGACGGCATTCACCGAAGTGCTGCTGGCCTGGCTGGCCTGGACGGCATCGAGCACCTGCTGCTGCCCCGGACGGTTGAAGGCCGGGTTGCTGGCCGTGCGGGCGCGTTGGCGCCAGATGGCATCGTTGTCTTTTAAAAACTGCGCCTCCTGCGCATCCTTCAAAGGGATGAACACCATCGGGTCGCCGCTGGAGGAGACCATGCGCTGCGTCAGCCCCACCACCCGGTAGCGGTGGCGGCGCAGGGTGATTTCTTCGCCCAGGGCCAAGCCGGTGGCCACATCGGCCACGGCCTCGTAATGGCTGCGCACCACGTGCCGCCCGGCCACCAGGTGCGGCGGCCAGCCCGCCGTGGCCGCCTGCGTGGCCGGGGCCAAGCCCACCACCATGGCCCGCACCTCCTGCCCGGTGGCCGTGCGGCGCACCTGCATGGTGAAGTAGGTCACGTTGGCCGCTTCGGCCACGCCGGGCACCGAGCGCACCATGCGCCAGGCATCGTCGGCCAGGCTGGACGATTCGGCATACGGCCCCTGGGTGTCTTGCTGCACCACCCACAGGTCAGCGCCGCTGTTGTCCAGCAGGGCCTGCCCGTCATCGACCATGCCCCGGTACACCCCGGCCATGATCAGCGTCACGCCAATCAGCAGGCCCAGGCCCAGGCCGGTAAATACAAACTTGCCCCAGCTGTGCAGAATGTCGCGCCCGGCCAAAGAGATCATGGCGCGGCCTTTGGCTGGGTGTTTGGCTGTGCGCTTGGCTGGGTCGCTGCCAGATGCTCAACCACCTGCACCCGTGCGCCTGCGTGCAGGGCTTTGGCGCTGTGCAGCACCACGGTGTCGCCCGCTTGCAGCCCAGCGAGCACCTGCACATTGCCCTGCAGATCGTTGCGGCCCAGCGTGACCGGGGCAAAGCGCAGCCCGTCTGCCGTGCGCTGCCACACGCCGCGCTCCAGCCCTTGGCGCTGCACGGCGGCCAGGGGAATCACCGGCGTGGGCGGCAGGGGCGGGGTGTCCAACGTTACCTCGGCCAATTCGCCCAGGGGGGGCAGGGGGGTGGGCACCTCGGTGAAGGCCACTTTGGCCAGCAGCTCCTCGGTCACGCTGTCGGCGTGCGGCTCCACGCGCACCACGCGGCCGGGCAGCGGCGCATCGCCGCGCGAGCGCAAGCGGATGCTGGCTGGCAAGCCCGCGGCCAGCCCCACGGCGGCGCTTTGGTCCAGGCGCAGATGAATCCACACGCTGCTGGGCACCACCAGCTCCAGCACGGTTTGCCCGGCCACCACGGTGCTGCCCGGCTCCACCGCGCGGGCGGTGACGATGGCTGCTTGCGGCGCAATCAGCTGCAAGTGCTGGCGCTGGGTGCGCAGGGCGGCCACCTCGGCGCGGGTGCGCTGCAGTTCTTGGTGGGCAGCGGCCAGGGCGGCCTGGGCCACGTCGCGCTCTTGGCGCTTGAGGTGCAGGCTTTCGGCGCTGGTGGCTTGGGCCTGGGCCAGCTGGGCATAGCGCTGTAGTTGCGCGGCGGCAAAGTGCTGCCGGGTCTGCGCCTCTTGCACACTGGCTTGGGCCCGGGCCTGGGCGGCCTCCAGGGCGCGGATGCGGGCATCCAGATCGACCGGGTCCATGCTGCCCAGCACCTGCCCGGCTTGCACGCTATCGCCCACATCCACGCGCAGCGTTTGCACCCGCCCGGCCACCGTCGGCCCCAGGGTGTGCAGTTGCCGCGCCTGCACCATGCCCAGGCCAAACAGCTGCGGGGTGAGTGCCTGCTGGCGCACCTGCACTTCGGTGACGGGGATGGGGGCCATCGGCCCCGTGCGCAGGGCCACCCACAGCAGCAATGCGCCCAGGGGCAGCAGCACGACCAGCACTTTGAGCTTGGCAGGCGAGAGGGTTGGGAGTTTCATGGCCGTACCGCTTCTTTATAATTTGTAGCACTCTGCGCAGCAGGGGCGGCCAAAGCGCGCGAAAACAAGGCATAAACCGCCGGGGCTTGCTGCTGCATTTGGCGCATATCCCCGGCCAGCAGGGCTTGCATCACCAGCCCTTGCACGCTGCCGATGAACAGCAGCACCGTGGCCTGCACATCAATATCAGCGGCCACGCTGCCCTGGGCTTGGGCCTGTTCGATCAAGCGGCGCAGGCGCTGCCCGTATTCGCGCAGCAGGGTTTGCGCCAGGCGCTTGGGGGCCGAGTTGTCGGCCCGCTGCAGCTCGCCAAACAACATGCGCGGCACGCCTGGGTGCTGCACGGCAAATTGCACATGGGCCATGAAGACCGCCTCCAGCGCCGCCCAAGGGGTGGGGGCGGCGGCCATGGCGCGGTCAATGCGGGCCAGCAGCTTGCTGGCCACCCACTGCATGACGGCTTCCAAAATCGCTTCTTTGTTTGGGAAGTGCTTGAACAGCGCCCCTTGCGTCACCCCCATGTGGCGGGCAATGGTGGTGGTGGTGATGTCGCTGGGGTTGCCGGTGGCAGACAGTTGCACCACCGCCTCCACAGTGGCGGCGCGGCGCTCGTCGGCGCTGAGGTATTTGGCAGGGGTTTGCATGGGGAAAGATAGTAACTTATTACTATATTTCCCAATAAACAGAATGGATGTTCTCTATTTAATAAGGAGCTGTTTACGCTGATATATAAAGGATTTCAGAATACTTTTAGCCTGAGATCCTTTATTGACAAGCGCTGGCAGCTCTCTTTTATTGCTTTGGCAGTGTGGCCTTGAGCTGGTACAGCGCTTCCAGCGCCTCGCGCGGGGTCAGGGCGTCGGGGTTGATCTGCGCCAGCAGCGCCTCGGTGGCGCTGGGTGCGGGGATGTCGGCGGCAGGCGGCGGGGCAAACAGGTCGACTTGCGTATCGCCAGCGCTGGCGCGTTCTTCCAGCGCGGCCAGCGCATGGCGGGCGTGGTGCAGCACGCTGGCCGGAATGCCCGCCAGCTTGGCCACCTGCACGCCGTAGCTGCGGCTGGCCGGGCCGGGTTGGATTTCGTGCAGAAAGACGATGTCGTGGCCATTTTCAGCGGCGGCCACGTGCATGTTGATGGCGGCGCGGGCCTGGGCGGGCAGCTCGGTCAGCTCAAAGTAATGCGTGGCAAACAGGGTAAAAGCCTGCACCTTGTCGTGCAGGTGGCGGGCAATGCCGCTGGCCAGGGCCAGCCCGTCAAAGGTGGAGGTGCCCCGGCCAATTTCGTCCATCAGCACCAGGCTGTGCGCGGTGGCACTGTGCAAAATTTGCGCCGCCTCGGTCATCTCCAGCATAAAGGTCGATTGCGCGTTGGCCAGATCATCGGCCGCGCCAATGCGGGTGTGGATGGCATCAATTGGCCCCAGGCGGCAGGCGCGGGCCGGCACGTAGCTGCCCATGCTGGCCAGCAGCACGATCAGCGCCACCTGGCGCATGTAGGTCGATTTACCGCCCATGTTCGGCCCGGTAACGATGTGCAGGCGCTGGCGCGGGTTCAAATCGGTGCTGTTGGGGATGAAGGTGGCGTTGGCCGTTTGCGCCAGCCGCTCTTCCACCACCGGGTGGCGGCCTTGGTCAATCTCAATGCACGGCTGGGGCGTAAAACTGGGGGCGCACCAGTTCAAGGTGAGTGAGCGCTCGGCCAGACAGCACAGCACATCCAGCGCCGCAATCGCCTGGGCCACGCGGGTGAGTGCCGGGATAAAGGCTTGCAGCTGGTCCAGTAATTGCTCGTACAGCCACTTCTCGCGCTGCAGGGCACGCTCCTGGGCGGACAGGGCCTTGTCCTCAAACGCCTTGAGCTCGGGGGTGATAAAGCGCTCGGCATTTTTTAGCGTCTGGCGGCGCTGGTAGCGCGCGGGCACCATGTCACGGTAGCTATTGGTCACCTCAATGTAAAAACCATGCACACGGTTGAACTGCACGCGCAGGTTGGGGATGTCGGTCAGCAGCTTTTCCCGGGCTTCCAGCTCCAGCAAAAAATCATCGCAGTTGGTCTGGATGGCGCGCAGCTCGTCCAGCTCGGCATCAAAGCCGCTGGCAATCACGCCGCCATCGCGCACCAGGGCGGCCGGCTCGGGCAGCAGGGCGCGCTGCAGCAGATCGGCGCAGCCTGCGGGCGGCTGTAAGTCGCTAAAAATTTCAATCAAATAAGGTGATTGCGTAGGTGGTGTCTGCGCTAACAGCTCTGCTTTTTGAAGTGTTTGCGCCAGCGCCACCAGCTCGCGCGGGCGCACCTGGCGCAAGGCCGTGCGGGCGGTGATGCGCTCCACATCGCTCACGCCCTTCAGGTGCTGGTGCAGCACCTGCCACGGGGCGCTGCTGGCCGCGGCCGGGTCGCCGCGCAGCACGCCAATGGCCTGCAGCCGCGCCTGCGCCGGGGCACGGTCGCGCGGGGGCTCGAGCAGCCAGGTTTTCAGCAGGCGGCTGCCCATGCCGCTCATGCAGGTGTCGAGCAAAGAAAACAGCGTCGGGCTGTCCTCACCGCGCAGCGTTTGCACCAGCTCTAAATTGCGCCGCGTGCTGCTGGGCAGGCGCATCAGCGCATCGCTTTGCTGCACTTGCAGGCTGTGGATATGGGGCAAATTGCGCCCCTGGGTGTGTTCGGCATAACTGAGCAGCGCCGCGCTGGCAGCGTGCGCCAGGGGCAGGTCTTGGGCCTCCCAGGCGTGCAGGCTGCTGCTGCCGAGCAACTCCAGCAATTTGCTGTGGCCCAGCCCCGCATCAAACTGCCAATCCGGGCGCGGGGCCAGCGGGCAGCCAATGTGCCCGCTGTGGCGCAAGTCGTGCAAGGCGTGCTCAAACCGCTGCGTCACCCCCGCGCTGTACAGCACCTCGCTGGGGGCAATGCGGGCCAGGGTTTCGGCCAGCTCAGCCTGGGCGCATTCGGCCAGGTGAATGCGCCCCTGCGTCACACTCATCCACGCCAGCCCCACGCGCTGGCGGCCCCCGCTGTGCAGGGCCAGCAGCATGGCCTCGCTCTTGTCCGACAGCAGCGCCGTATCGGTCAGCGTGCCGGGCGTGACCACGCGCACCACCTTGCGTTCTACCGGCCCCTTGCCCACGCCCACCTCGCCCACCTGCTCGCAAATGGCCACCGACTCGCCCAGCTTGATGAGGCGGGCCAGGTAATTTTCCAGGGCATGAAACGGCACCCCCGCCATGCTCACCGCAAACCCCGCCGACTGCCCGCGCGTGGTCAGCGTAATGTCCAACAGGCGCACGGCTTTTTCGGCATCGTCCCAGAACAGCTCGTAAAAATCGCCCATGCGGTAGAGCACCAGGGTGTCCGGGTAGTCTTTTTTGATAGCAAGGTATTGCGCCATCATCGGCGTGTGCTGCTCTAAAGGCGTGGTGTAGGGGGAGGGGGCAGCAGCAGAAACGCAGGCGGGGGAGGCAGAAACGGTCAAAACAGGCTCTTTTAGGCAGGGTGCAAAGCGGCGTAGTGTAAAAAAAGCCGCAAGGACTGTGTGCGCTTGCGGCTAGTGGCTTGCGGGGTGGCACGCGGTCAGGCTAGCCCATGGCTTTGAATTTGCCTTGTTGCACCGCTTCGCGCAGCACTTCATTCAGGCGGGTTTGCCAGCCCTTGCCGCTGTCCTTGATGGCGTGCAGCACGTCGGCATCAATGCGGGTGGTGATGGGGGCCTTGGGCTGCTGCACCGGTGGGCGGCCCCGGCGGCGCAGGGGCTGCAGCTTGGCAGCCAGTTCTGCAGTTATTTCCACAGTGTCTGGGTCAGCGGCAATGCCACGGTTGATGGCCGCATCCTCTGCATCTGTGGGGAGGATGAGGCCCGATTTAGTCCGATTGGCTTGCTTGGTCATAGTGCTTGATCTCCCGCTTGTTGGCCTTGCGCAGACTGATGATGCGCATGGTGTCGCCACGCTGCACGAACACCACGACATACAGGCGCTGTGCAATGACGGCATAGCCCACTTCACGCACTTCGCCGTAGTCGGCGCGATCATCGACAAAACAGAGCACGTCTGGCCATTGGATGGCACTTGCCAGGGCCAGCGATACACCATGCTTGGCCTGGTTGGCGGCATCTTTCTGGGCATCGTATTCTGTTCGCATGTTTTTTATTGTAAGTACATTTATTAAGGCAAGCTTTATGGTGCACGGCCTTGAACAGATACAAAAACCGAGGGGACGTCGCAAGGTGTCGCGCCAAGTGCCGCAGCCCGAGGCGTTGCTGCACAAAAAAGTAAGCGCTGCCCGTGAACAAATCTGTGCCGGTGACTACGCCAGCGCCGACGAGGTGGAGGCACGCTTTGCCACCCGCCGCGCCCAATGGCAAGGCAAGGCTGGCGGTGTGGAAAATCAAGGTGTAGTTTTAATTTGATAGCTGCTCACGCTTGCTGTATAAGCACTAGATCCTGTTTTTATACTTGTAGAACTTACGTGCGCCTTCTGCCTTCTTTGTGGGAGCGGCGGTGTAAGTTCTGACCAAAGGTTTCGCAGATGCTGGGCCTGGCCTTGAAATACCCCGAACGGTAAATATTGCTTGTGCGAGGCAGTTACTTTCCTATAATTTCCCGATCAGGAAATTGATCGGCATGACCTTCATCCACACCCCCGAACAGCTTGGCCAGGCCCTGCGCAGCGCCCGCAAGCAGCTGGCGCTGACCCAGCCACAACTGGCGCTGGCCGCTGGCGTGGGGGTGCGCTTTGTGGTGGAGCTGGAGGCGGGCAAGCCCACGGTGCGGCTGGTGCAGGTGCTGCGGGTGATCGATGCCCTGGGCGGCACGCTGCAATTGACGGGCTTGCCTGGTGCAGAGGAGCAGCCGGGCGCATGAGCTCGATGGTGGGCCAGCGCTGCCTGAATGGCTTGATTGTGTAGAAACGCCATCGGTGCTTTTCAAAATAAAATTTTCTTTACTACATTGCAAATTATTGCTGTATAAGAGTTTTTTTTGAAAAATTACAGATAATTTTTTCTTTGATTGCAGATGTTTGCCTATGCCTGCGTTCTCCCACTTCGATCTTGCCCTGCTCAATCCGGCCTTTGATTCACCCTTGGTGGATGTGCTCACGGAGCTGGAGCACCTGCGCCGCCTGCAACTGAGCGGCACCACGCCCGCGCCGCTGTTCTTTCAGCTCAAGCGGGTTTTTCACATGCTGGAGAGCTTGGGTTCAGCACGCATCGAGGGCAATCACACCACGCTGGCCGACTACGTGGAAACGGCGCTGGATGGCAGTAGCAATGCCAGCGCCGCCGATCCAATTCATGAGGTGGCCAATATTGAAGCGGCCATGGCGTACGTTGATGAGGTGGTGCAGGCTGGTCAGCCCATTACCGAGCATTTGGTGCGTGAACTGCACGCGCAGACGGTGCAAGGCCTGCGGCGCGAGGGCGATCCCACCCCCGGCGCTTACCGCAGCGGCCAGGTGCGTATTGTTCAGGCGCAGCACCTGCCGCCGCCGGCGCTGCGCGTGCCTGACTACATGCAGGAGCTGGTGGCCTTCATCAACCGGGACGATGCGCCCAAGTACGACCTGATCAAGGTGGCGCTGGCGCACCACCGCTTTGGCTGGATTCACCCCTTTGGCAATGGCAATGGCCGCGTGGTGCGGCTGCTGACCTACGCGCTCTTGGTCAAGTACGGCTTTAACGTGCAGGCCGGGGGGCGTGTGCTCAACCCGACGGCGGTGTTTTGCAGCGACCGCGAGCAGTACTACGCCATGCTGGCGGTGGCCGATGGCGGTACCACCGCAGATCTGGAGCGTTGGTGTATTTATGTGCTGCAAGGGGTGCTGGTGGAGCTGCAAAAGGTCGATCAGCTCACGCGCTACGACTATCTGCACAGCCGCGTTTTGCATCCGGCGGTGACCCATGCCCATGCCCGGGGCTTGATTACGGCGCAAGAGCAGGCGGTTTTGCTGACAGCGGCACGGCTGGGCGTGGTGAAGGCGGCGGATTTGGCCGGTGCCATGCCGGGCCTCAGTAGTGCCCAGCGAAGCTATCAAGTGCGCAAATTGACAGAGAGCGGCATGTTGCGCCCCATTGAGCCCAAGGCGCGCCAATACACCCTGGGTTTTGACAACAATTTTTTGATGCGCGGGGTGATCCATGCGCTGGCGCAGGAGGGGTTTATTTCGGCCCCTTTGCGTGGAGATAAAACCGTATGACCCCCATCGGCCAAATCGAACGCAAAACCCAAGACCGCGTGGTCGCCCTGCTGCAGGGGCGCCTGGGCTATGCCGACCTGGGCAACCCCGCCCAGCAGGCCAAGGCGGCCACCAAGCGCCCGGATGTGGTGCTGTATGTGAACGGCATCGCGCTGGCGGTGTTGGAACTCAAGCGCTCCACGGTGTCGGTGGCCGAAGGCATTCGCCAGAACCTGGACAACCAGAAGAAGGAGTTCATCCAGCCGTTTTTCTCGACCCTGCAGTGGCTGATGGCAGGCAACGACAGCGAGGGCCTGCGCTACGCCACGATTGAAACGCCCGAGAAATACTGGCTGCAGTAACTGTTGATATTAGTTGCTCTTGACATCCTCCCCGCCCTGAAGAGACGGGGATTCCTACTGCGTTAATGGAGCGCGTTGAGCGCTCCATTAATCGCCTCGGCGGGTTCCTGCTTCTTAGAAATTGCACACCTTGCCTTTGCAGGCTTGGCGCGACTGACATTTTCTCCACAGGCTAAAACGCGATGTCCTCGCGCTAAAATATTGATCGCACCAACATGGTCAGCATGTGCTGTGTGGTCACAGGCCACGCAGCAAAATACCGCCTGAGTTTTGCGATTATCAGCATGAATATGACCGCAGCGCGGACATTCTCTACTGGTATTTTTTGGATCTACAGCGACAAATATGCCGCCAGACCACTGCATCTTGTATTCAAGCTGTCGGCGAAACTCGCCCCAACCTTGATCCAAAATCGACTTGTTTAAACCCGATTTTGCTTTGACATTTTTTCCAGGCGCT
>NZ_JBHSEY010000020.1:0-1925 GCF_042654745.1 Comamonas denitrificans | reverse complement strand
TGAAACAGTGGCATCAAACTCACCCTGAGTTGTTCAATAAGCGACCATATGATCGTCCGGGATGCAACAAATATCAATCTCTTGGGGTATCCCTTGAAATTGTTGGGCTGCGCGCTGAGATTGATATTTTTCATAGCCCTTCCAAGCGCCAAAGGCGAGTAGGGCAACGAGAAGGATGCGAAACACACTCTCTCCTATTAATTGGCTAACGGACAAGGTAAGCCGCCCGCAGTATGCGGGTCGGCTTGAGCGCCGGGTTAGACCCAAAGCGCAAAAACGAAAGTGACCGCACAGTCCACGGACTACGAAAACAATAGCTGCTTGCGCTTGCTGCACAAGGGTTAGAGGCCAAAAAGGATTGAAACTGGCGCAACCCACGCAGGCGAAGCCCGAGCGAACGCCAAACACCCAGCGGATAAACGCTTGCGAAGGTAAATGGCGTTTGAATATTCATGAGCTGAAATGAGCAGGAATAAAAGGCAGGCTAACGGGCGAGGTAAGCCGACCGCCGTAGGCGGGTCGGCTTGACCGAAATGTTAGAGCCAGAAGCCAAAACCGATAACCTGAATTTGGCGACGGGCATGAACTGCGAAAAAGCACAGCGCCACCGAGGCTGCGCAGCACTACGAAAAAAATAGCTGCTTGCGCTTGCTGCACAAGGGCCAGAGGCCAAAAAGAGCACAAACCAGCGTGATGCCAACAGGCGAAGCCCAGAGAAACGACAAACCCAGCGCTGAACAACGCTTGAGAAATTGAATACCGTTTGAAAAAGCATGGGCGAAATAAATTGGTTTTCTGTGGTGCTAACGCCTGAATTAAGCCGCGCCGCGAAGCGGCGTCGGCTTGAATGAATTGTTAGGCTTGCTAGCCAGGTAGCTTTGCCGCAAGTACATCAACGTTCTCGATGGACGGGGGCTCGGAGAACAACTCACCTGCCTTTGCCATCAACGCGGCTGCGACCTTTCCGGAGAGATGGGCCTGCCGACCCGCTTCATCCGGGAAAGCATCAAAGATTCCGAAAGTGCTTGGTCCAAGGCGAATGCCAAACCACGCAGTGGTGGCAGGCTCCTCATTGACGATGGGAAGACCACTCACAAGGAAGCTCTCAACCTCTTTCTCTTTTCCGGGTTTCGCTTCAAGGCGAACGAACAAGGCTACTTTGACCATGGCATGTCTCCTGTTGTTAAAACGACATCACGATACGCGATGTTCTCTTGCAAGCCTAACGGGCGAGGTAAGCCAACCGCAGAATGCGGGTCGGCTTGACCGAAATGTTAGAGCCAGAAGCCAAAACCGATAAATTGGATTTGGCGACGGGCGCGAACTGGGAAAAAGCACAGCGCCACCGAGGCGGCACAGCGCTTGCAAAACGATAGCTGCTTGCGCTTGCTACACAAGGGCTAGAGGCCAAAAAGACCACAAACCAGCGTAACGCCACCAGGCGAAGCCCAGAGAAACGGCAAACCCAGCGCTGCACAGCGTTTGAGAAACTGAATGCCGTTTGAATAAACATGGGCGAAATAAAGCTGGGTTTCAGTGGTACTAACGCCCTGAGTTCAGCCGCCGCCGTAGGCGGTCGGCTGCGACGAACAGTTAGACCCGAAGGCCAAAAGGGGGCGCCCAACCCTGAAGACGGACGCGGCCCATGAAAAAGCACTGGGCCACGGAAGCGGCGCAGCACTGCAAGAATGATAGCTAGCAGCGCTTGCTACACAAGCGCCAGAGGCCCAAAAGGCCTGAAACCGACCAAGCGAACGCAGGCGAAGCCCGGCAAAGCGCCAAAAACCCAAAGGAGAAACCTTGGAGAAAGGCGAAGCGCTGGAGTTAATGGCGGCCTGCATGACGCGGAATATGAAGGGACTAACGCCCTGAGTTCAGCCGCCGCCGTAGGCGGTCGGCTGCGACGAATAGTTAGACCCGAAGGC
>NZ_JBHSEY010000019.1:0-685 GCF_042654745.1 Comamonas denitrificans | reverse complement strand
CGCACAAGTGTCACACGAGAGCATCTATACCTGCATCTACGCCCAACCTAGGGGCGAGCTCAAGAAGGAGCTGGTGTCCTGCCTGCGCATGGCCCATGCCAAGCGCTGGCCCCGCTCCAAGGGCAAGGACCGGCGCGGTGAAATCCAAGACTTGTTGAGCATCCATGTGCGCCCACCAGAAATAGAGGATCGTCAGCTTCCAGGCCACTGGGAGGGAGATCTCATCAAGGGGGCGAACAACGCCAGCGCCATTGGCACCCTGGTCGAGCGCACCACGCGCCTGGTATTGCTGGTCAAGCTACCCCATCCCAATCCAGCGACAGCCGCGCATGTGCTGCAGGCATTCAGTGACAAACTCAATGCAATAGCAAGCCCCATGCGCCAGAGCCTGACCTACGACAGGGGCAGGGAGATGGCCGAGCACGCCAAGCTCACCGAGAACACGGGTATGAAGGTGTACTTTTGCGACCCTTACAGTCCTTGGCAGCGTGGCAGCAACGAAAACACCAATGGGCTGCTGCGCCAGTACTTCCCCAAGGGTAGCGATCTGAGCGGCTACACCCAGGAGCAACTCGATGCCGTGGCCGATGAGCTCAACGGGCGCCCCAGGATGACCTGAGATAGCCCCCTGATTCCCCATCCCCGTCCTATCGCTTATCTTTGAGATAGGAATAGGACTATGAAT
>NZ_JBHSEY010000018.1:0-4443 GCF_042654745.1 Comamonas denitrificans | reverse complement strand
ACTAACGGCCAAGGTAAGCGGCTGGCTGAAAGCCAGTCCGCTTGAGCGCAGAGTTAGACCCGAAGGCCAGAAGGGAGCGCCCAAACTTAAAGACGGGTGCGGCCCATGAAAAAGCGCTGGGCCACGGAAGCGGCGCAGCGCTGCAAGAATGATAGCTGGTGGCGCTCACTGCACAAGCGCTGGAGGCCAAAAAGGCTTGAAACTTGCGCAGTGCAGACAGGCGAAGCCCGGCGCAGCGCAAAAACCCCAAAGGAGAAACCTTTGGGAAAAGCGAAGCGCTGGAATAAATGTTGGCCTGCATAAAGCGGAATATGAAGGGACTAACGGCCAAGGTAAGCGGCTGGCTGAAAGCCAGTCCGCTTGAGCGCAGAGTTAGACCCGAAGGCCAAAAAGGGGCGCCCTGACTTGAAGACGGGCACAACCCACGCAAAAGCGCTGGGCCACGGAAGCGGCGCAGCGCTGCAAGAAAGATAGCAGGTGGCGCTGGATAAACGGGCGCCAGAGGCCAAAAAGGCTTGAACCTGCCGAAGCGAACGCAGGCGAAGCCCCGCAGAGCGCCAAAACCCCCAAGGAGAAACCTTGGAGAAAGGCGAAGCGCTGGAGTTAATGGCGGCCTGCATGACGCGGAATATGAAGGGACTAACGCCCTGAGTTCAGCCGCCGCCGTAGGCGGTCGGCTGCGACGAATAGTTAGATCTAAAAAATACTTAGACAACTAATTGAAAAATATTACTTTGTTTTGCAAGCGTTTATAGTTACAGGGTCAATGTACTTCAATATAATGGTCTTATTTTTCTGAAATTAGTTTAATCGAGGTGAGTTTTATTGAAAATAATCCACTTTTGATATTTTTCACAGAGTCTTTTCTTGCTGCATCAATAAAATATTTATTTGTAATGTCGGGTATTTCAGTTGTTTCAATTTCAAACTCAACATCAGATGGCGCATCTAAATTCGTGTATTGATATTTTACTAAGTATTTCATATATTATCCATTATCATACAAATTTTAATTATTTGATCCCCTGAGTTCCCATAACATCATGGCCTCGATGATAATTTGAGATGATTCATTGAGATTTGGCTGTTTTTTTAAGATGAATTTTCGAAGATCTTTTTTTACATTTGTTGGTATTTCGGCAGGCGGGTTGAGTGATTCTCCTAGTTCTATTTTTGTTTGATTGATAAATGCTGCAAGCAAGTGATCGCATGAATTGGAGTTTGGTTTAACTTTGCAAATATTTTCTACTGCTTGATCAAGCGCTCTGTACATTCTGCTAAGTTTTATCTTGTTCTCAAACTCCATGGTTTCCATTAAATTTTTTCTTTCCGCTTTCATTTCTATTAAAGCTTTCCTTGTCTCACTTGTAATTTCTGGTTCTATTTCTGACTGTTCGCCGCTATCAACATCGCGTTGCCTATTAAAAACAACTTGGAGCATCTCACATTGTTTTGAATCTCTATCAACTATGCATACGTGTATCATTGATAGTGAAATTATGGCATCAGGCGTTGGTTGCGCTAAATTTTGAGCGAATGCAATATTAAATTGCATAAATACCAGAAATGTAATAAGGTGTTTCATGGATTAAAATTGTGAAATTTTTTGGTTTGAACTATCTAACGAACAAGATAAGCCGCCCGCAGTATGCGGGTCGGCTTGAGCGCCGGGTTAGAAGCAATATTAGGTGCGAGATAAAACAAGCTTACCTCCACTATTGGAGACGATTTTGTAGTTGCGCAAGGAGTTCAGCGCCCCCACTCCACCGGCTGCCACTGCGATGCTGACTGCAGAAACTGCTGCAGGAAGCCCGAGCACAGAAACGGCACCAACGCCAACAACACCGCTTACTGGTGCGCCTGCACCACCAGTGCCGAGAACAACAATTACGGCGATACCAATTGCCCCAATAGCAATAGCCCAAGCAACCGTGCCTGTAGCTTTGATTCTCAGGACCTTCTTCTGAAGGTCACCTTCAATTTCGATGGTGTCCTGTTCTTTTTTAAGCGCTTCGCCAAGATCTTTCTCAGTTGTTATTGCCATAGTGATTAATTTTTCATGCTAACGCCCTGAGTTCAGCCGCCGCCGTAGGCGGTCGGCTGCGACGAATAGTTAGACCCGAAGGCCAGAAGGGAGCGCCCAAACTTAAAGACGGGTGCGGCCCAGGAAAAAGCGCTGGGCCTCGGGAGCGGCGCAACGCTGCAAGAATGATAGCTGGCAGCGCTTGCTGAACAAGGGCTAGAGGCCAAAAAGGCTTGAAACTTGCGCGGCGAATGCAGGCGAAGCCCGGCGCAGCGCCGAAACCTCAAAGGAGAAACCTGTGAGAAAGGCGAACCGCTGGAGTAAATGCTGGCCTGCATAAAGCGGAATATGAAGTGACTAACGGCCAAGGTAAGCGGCCCGCAGAATGCGGGTCCGCTTGACCGCAGAGTTAGACCCGAAGGCCAACAGGGAGCGCCCGGACTTGAAGACGGGCGCAGCCCACGAAAAAGCGCTGGGCCACGGAAGCGGCGCAGCGCTGCAAAAATGATAGCTCGTGGCGCTTGCTGCACAAGCGCTGGAGGCCCAAAAGGCTTCAAAGCCTTTGGAACAGGGCGGAGCGCTGGAACAGGTGGCTGCGCGCATGAAACGGGTGATGGGACTAACGGCCAAGATAAGCGGCTGGCTGAAAGCCAGTCCGCTTGAGCGCAGAGTTAGACCCGAAGGCCAAAAGGGTGCGCCCAGCCTTGAAGACGTGCGCAGCCCACGAAAAAGCGCTGGGCCACGGAAGCGGCGCAGCGCTGCAAGAAGGATAGCTGGTGGCGCTTGCTGCACAAGTGCTGGAGGCCAAAAAGGCTTGAAAGCCTTTGGAACAGGGCCGAGCGCTGAAATAAGTGGCTGCGCGCATAAAGCGGGTGATGGGACTAACGAACAAAGTAAGCCGGCCGCCGTAGGCGGATCGGCTTGACTGCCGGGTTAGCGCACTTGCGGTACGCGAAAAATGGTGCGGAGAGGAGGGATTGAACCTCCTGCGTTCTCTCTTGGTAAGCACACATATTCATACAGCACTAATCTCTCGTTCAGGTTGGAATTTTTTCTCACCAGAGCTCCGCAGGAACGCAATTCCGCACCAAACACATGCAAATACCGAAGTAAAGAAAGCGATTGAGTTTTTCATAAATACCTCCATAACAAAGCCAAAGACAAAGACAGAAGCGAAGATTTCCAACCCAAACGAGATCACGATGCTGACTTCAATGTGTACCCATACCTCCAAGCCTTTAAAAATGCTAACGGCCAAGGTAAGCGGCCCGCAGAATGCGGGTCCGCTTGACCGCAGAGTTAGACCCGAAGGCCAAAAGGGAACGCCCTGCCTTGAAGAAGGGCGCGGCCCAAGAAAAAGCGCTGGGCCACGGAAGCGGCGCAGCGCTGCAAAAATGATAGCTGGTGGCGCTTGCTGCACAAGCGCTGGAGGCCCAAAAGGCAGATAAGCCTTTGGAACAGGGCGGAGCGCTGGAACAGGTGGGTGCGCGCATGAAACGGGTGATGGGACTAACGGCCAAGGTAAGCGGCTGGCTGAAAGCCAGTCCGCTTGAGCGCAGAGTTAGACCCGAAGGCCAAAAGGGAGCGCCCAGCGTTGAAGACGTGCGCGGCCCATGAAAAAGCGCTGGGCCACGGAAGCGGCGCAGCGCTGCAAGAAGGATAGCTGGTGGCGCTTGCTGCACAAGCGCTGGAGGCCCAAAAGGCTAGAAAGCCTTTGGAACAGGGCGGAGCGCTGGAACAGGTGGGTGCGCGCATAGAGCGGGTGATGGGACTAACGAACAAGCTAAGCCGACCGCCGAAGGCGGGTCGGCTTGAGCGCCGGGTTAGAGCAAAAATTACTTGAAGCCTGCTTTTTTAAAGGCATCTTTTAATTGCTTTTCAATTGCAGATTTTGCAGCCTTCATAGCATCACCATATTTGCCTGTAGCACCACATCTTGCACATTTAATTTTGTCGTTCGCCTGCGGATTTTGTGGCATTTCAAATTTATCGCTACCACATGAACATTTGACATTAATAGTGCTCATCAATAAATCTCCATGGACTAACGGCCAAGGTAAGCGGCTGGCTGAAAGCCAGTCCGCTTGAGCGCAGAGTTAGACCCGAAGGCCAAAAGGGGGCGCCCAGCCTTGAAGACGTGCGCGGCCCATGAAAAAGCGCTGCGCCACGGAAGGGGCGCAGCGCTACAAGAATGATAGCTGGTAGCGCTTGCTACACAAGCGCTGGAGGTCAAAAAAGCTTGAAACCAGCGCAGCGAATGCAGGCGAAGCCAGGCAGAGCGCCAAAACCCCAAAGGAGAAACCTCTGGGAAAGGCGAAACGCTGGAATAAATGCCGGCCTGCATAAAGCGAAATATGAAGGGACTAACGAACGAAAGTAAGCCGCCCGCCGAAGGCGGGTCGGCTTGACTGCACAGTTAG
>NZ_JBHSEY010000017.1:0-101558 GCF_042654745.1 Comamonas denitrificans | reverse complement strand
CACCATTTCTTAGCTCCTTGTCTACATTTTGAACAAAGCTAAGAACTCCCATTTCTAGGGGCAACTTCAGCTTTTCTATTGCCGCCAACCGCAGGTTGGTGGGGGATGGTCGATGCAGCACGGTAAACTTTGCCGCTTTTCTTTTATATGGCGCGGCTGCAAGGGTTGTTCTGGACAATCTGGCCGCGTTGTTCAGCCCCCGTTGCCCTTTGATTTGCCATGCTTGAGCGTATTGCTGCCTCTCTCCCCTCGCTTGCACCTGCCGAACAGCGGGTGGCCCAGTTGGTGCTGGATGATCCGGCGGCGTTTGCGCGGTTGCCGGTGCGCACCTTGGCGGAATTGGCGCGGGTGAGCAAGCCGACGGTGGTGCGCTTTTGCCGCAGCATGGGCTATGACGGGCTGGCCGATTTGAAGCTCAAGCTGGTGGGCAGCGTTAGCGAGGGGGTGCCGTTTGTGCACCGCAGCGTGGATGTGGATGACAAGGCGGGCGATGTGCTGGTCAAAGTGGTGGACAACTCGGTGGCCGCTTTTTTGGAGTACCGCAATGCGGCTGCGCCCAAGGCGCTGGAGGCGGCCGCCCAGGCGATTTTGCAAACTTGGCGTCAGCACCAGCGCATTGTGTTTTTTGGAGCGGGCAATTCGGGCATGGTGGCCGATGATGCGCAGCACAAATTCTTCCGCTTGGGGCTGACCAGCATGAGCTGCAGTGATGGCCACGTGCAGCTGATGAATGCGGCCTTGCTGCGCCGGGGCGATTGCGCGGTGGTGATTTCTAACTCGGGGCTGACGCGGGACTTGATCGCGGCGGCGGAATTGGCCCGCCAGGCGGGGGCGACGACGATTGCCATTACGGCCAGCAATTCGCCTTTGGCCAAAGCCTGCGCCATCCATTTGGCGGCCGATCACCCGGAGGGCTACGACTTGTACAGCCCGATGGTTTCGCGCTTGCTGCATTTGCTCATCATTGATGTGCTGGCCACCTGTGTGGCGCTGCAAATTGGCCCCAGCGTGCAGCAAAACTCAAAAATCATTAAGCAGTTGTTGCGCAGCAAGCGCTATGAGCAGTAGTTAAAAAAGAGAGCTGTCTGCGCTTGTTTTGTATTGGTTTAATGGGCTAAATGCCTATAAATCAATGTGGTTAAAGCGCCAACAGCTCTTTTTATAGGGCTTTATTGCGCTGCAGCGCGCCGTTGGCGCACGGCGGCGGCCAATTGTTCCAGCACCGGGATGGTTTGCTCCAGGCTGATGCAGGCATCGGTCAGCGATACGCCGTAGGCCAGCTCCTGCCCGTCCACGATGTCTTGGCGGCCTTCGCGCAGGTGGCTTTCGATCATTACGCCGGTGATGCGCGCATCGCCCCCGGCGATTTGTGTGGCCACGTCGGCGGCCACGTCGATCTGGCGGCGGTGTTGTTTGCTGCTGTTGGCGTGCGACAGGTCAATCATGACCTGCGGGCGCAGGCCAGATTTTTCCAGCAGCGCGCAGGCGGCTTGCACGTCGGCGGCGCTGTAGTTGGGCACTTTGCCGCCGCGCAGGATGACGTGGCAGTCGCGGTTGCCGCGTGTCTCGAAAATGGCGCTTTGCCCCATCTTGGTCATGCCCATGAAGGCGTGCGGTGCCTGGGCGGCCAAGATGGCATCGGCCGCTACTTTCAGGCCGCCATCGGTGCCATTTTTAAAGCCGACCGGGCAGGACAGGCCGCTGGCCAATTGGCGGTGGCTTTGGCTTTCGGTGGTGCGGGCCCCGATGGCACCCCAGCTGACCAGGTCACTGATGAATTGGGGCGAGAGCAGGTCCAAAAACTCGGTGCCCACCGGCAAGCCCAGCGCCAGCACCTCCAGCAGCAGGCGCCGCGCCATCTCCAGCCCTTCGTTCATGGCGAAGCTGTCGTCGCGGTGCGGGTCGTTGATGTAGCCCTTCCAGCCGACGGTGGTGCGCGGTTTTTCAAAATAGACGCGCATGACGATGAGCAGTTCGCCCTGGAGCGCCTGGGCCTGCGCCTGCAGCTGGCGGGCATAGTCCATGGCCTGCTCGTGGTCGTGGATGGAGCAGGGGCCAACGACGACGATCAGCCGGTCATCCTGCCCATGCAGGATGTTGGCAATGGCGCGGCGGCTGGTTTCGACCAGCTCCAGCGCCTGCGCGGTGGCGGGCAGCCACTCTTGCAGCAAGGCTGGTGTGATCAAGGGGCGCACGGCTTTGATGCGCGTGTCGTCAATGCGGGTGGTGTCCAGGGTGGCGGGGATTGCCGCTGCTTTATGGGGGGGGACAGAAGCGGTCATACAACCTCGTGCAAGGGAAAGAACATACCGCCGATTGTCCACGACCCCTTCTGCGTTTTCCGCGTGTTCTTGGGGGCTTTGCCACAAATGTGTGGCCCTGGGGGCCGCACTGGCGGGTTTACCAATAGGGACAATGGTTGCCAGCGGTATAAAAATTTCTGCACTGCTTTCGTTGTATCGATAGCCAATTTTGGAGCCAGCATCATGTTTCATAGTCTGCGTGCCCGCCTGATCGGTATCTGCGTTGCCATCACCACGGTATCCCTGCTGGCCTTGGCGCTAACCACTTTTTTTTCGGTGCGCGACGATGCCCAGCAGTCGCTGGACCAGCGCATCGGCCAGCTCACCCATCTGCACGCCTCCGAACTGACCGAATGGGTGCGCGAAAAGCAGCGCATCACCAGCTCCATCTAGCAGGCCGTGGGCAAAGACGAACCCGTGCCCTTCCTGCTGGCGGCCAAGCAAGCCGGGGATTTTGACGATGCCTACTTCGTCTATGCCCACGGCCCGCACGTCTTTCCCCACCCCATGCCGGATGGCTACGTCGGCACCGCACGCCCCTGGTACAAGGAAGCTGCCGCCGCTAACAAGGCCGTCGTGACCGCGCCCTACGTGGACGCCACCACCGGCAAGCTGACCATCACCTTCGCCGAGCCAATCTCCGAGTCCGGCACGCTCACCGCCATCGTCGGCACCGACATGCACCTGGACAGCGTGACCCGCAAGGTCAATAGCATCTAGGCCACAGACAAGAGCTTTGCCTTCCTGCTCGATGGCCAGGGCAGCATCCTGGCCTACGCCAATGCCGAGCTGGTGCTGAAACCCGCCACCGCCATCGCCCCGGCGCTGACGACATCGCTCATGGCAGGGCTGGCCCAATCCGGGGGCCACACCGAAGTGGACGTGAGCGGCGCCACGCAGCTCGTTTACGCTGCCCGCGTCGAGGGCACGCCCTGGATGCTGGGCATCGCCGTGGACGAGGCCGATGCCCAGTCCGCCCTGCGCGAGTTGCTGCAGCTTCAGGTGCTGATTACCCTGGCCTGCATCGTGGCGGCCGCCGTCTTGCTGCCCACCAGTGTGGCCCGCCTGCTGCGCCGCCTGCCCCTGGTGCGCGATGCCCTGGCCGACATCGCCAGCGGCGAAGGCGACCTGACCCGCCGCATGGACGCCACCGGCAAGGACGAACTGGCGCAGATCGCCCTTGCCTTCAACCAGTTTGCGGACAAGATTGCCGCCGTGCTGCTGCAAATTCGCGTTGCGGCGGAAAACGTGCGCCTGGCCACCACCGAGATTGCGGCAGGCAACCGCGACCTGTCCGAGCGCACTGAGCAACAAGCCAGCAGCTTGGAAGAAACTGCCGCCGCCATGGAAGAACTGACCGCTACCGTGCAGCAAAACGCCAGCAATGCCCAGCAAGCGCGGCAATTGGCGCACGCAGCCTCAGACGTTGCGGCCCACGGCGGGGAGGTCGTCGGCCAGGTGGTGCAGACCATGGGCGGCATTGAGGCCGCATCGCGCAAGATTGAGGCCATCATCAGCGTGATTGACGGTATCGCCTTTCAGACCAATATCTTGGCGCTGAACGCTGCCGTCGAAGCCGCCCGGGCGGGCGAACAAGGTCGGGGTTTTGCCGTCGTCGCCAGCGAAGTGCGCACCCTGGCCGGGCGCAGCGCCGAGGCCGCCAAAGAGATCAAAGGGCTGATTGAAGACTCTGTCACGCAGGTGGCCAGCGGCAGCCGCCAGGTGCAAGAGGCCGGGGCCACCATGGCCCAGGTGGTGGACAGCATCCGCCAGGTGAACACCGTCGTGGCCGAGATCAGCAGCGCCAGCCAAGAGCAAAGCACTGGCATTGCCGAGGTGGGCACCGCCATCACCCACATGGACCAGGCCACGCAGCAAAACGCGGCCCTGGTGGAAGAGGCGACAGCCGCCGCCCAGTCGCTGCAGCAGCAGGCGCACAGCCTGGCAGACGTGGTGGCGGGCTTTAAGCTGCCGCAGTCCCTGGTGTCGCCTCGATAAAACCAAAAGATGAAAACTTTTTTTCACGCCCCGTCGTTGGCCATGCTGTGCTGCGCAATGGTGCTGGGCGGCTGTACCACCCAGCCCGCAGCCGCCCCCGCCGCGCCGCCCAGCTCGCCCACCGCTGGCATGGCCAACCCTGCAGCGCAATACTGCATCGCCCAAGGCGGCACGCTGAAAATCGTGCGTGGGGCGGGCGGGGAATATGGGGTGTGCCATCTTGCCGACGGCGTGGTGATGGACGAGTGGGCGCTGTTTTACCGCGATCATCCACAAAAACAATAGCTGCTTGCGCTTACTCTATAACGAGTTGATTGCCTATTGTTGTCTCATAGTGAGTGGCTAAGCGCCGACGCTGCTTCAAAACAGCCTTGTCCTTGCTGATGAGCAGCGCCCGGTGCTGGGCCGCTAGATCCAGAAAGTGCTGGTCGTCCGGGTCGGTGCAGGTAAAGCGCACCTTGGGCGCGGTGGGCACGCACTGCACGGCGGCATCGAAAGCGGCCAGCACGCCCGCCGCTGTTTTTTCGTAAAAGGCCACGCGCGGGGCGACCTTGCTGTAACTGAGCACGCGGCCCAGCTCAGTGCGTTGGGCTTCGTCGGTAATCCAGCGCAGCTGGCCTTGGGCCAGCAATTGGCGGATGGGGGGCACCAGCGGGTCGTCAAACACCAATAAATCGAGCACCACATTGGTGTCCAGCACCACCGGGCGCGGCTGGGGGCCGGGGTAGTCGGCATTGCAGTGCGGCCAGCGCAAAAGAATTTTCATGCGCCGCTGCCCGGCACGCTGCTGTCGCCTGGTGCGTCTTTGCGGGGCTTGTGCGTGCCGGCCACCACGTCAAAGCGGAACAGGCGGCATTCGATCGGGCCGTTCCACAGCGGCGTGCGGCGCGATTCTTTGAAGCGCATTTTGCCGGGCAGCTTCAGGTCGGGGGTGAGCATCCAGGCGCTCCAGCCGCTGAAGTTTTTCTTCCAGTGGCTGGCCAGTTGGCTGAAAAATTCCACACCATCTTCGGTCTGGGCGCTTTCGCGGCCCATGCGTTCTACCGCGTCCATGCGCTGCGCGGCATTGCGGCCAAAGCTGCCGGCGGCGGCAATGCGCTCGCCATAGGGCGGGTTCAGCAGCAGCACGCCGGGTTGCGCGCAGGGGGGCATGCGCTGCAGGGCATCGCCGCCGCGCAGCTCAATGGTGTCCAGCACGCCGGCGCGTTCGGCATTGCGCTGGGCAAAGTCCACCATGCGGTGCGAGATGTCAGAGCCATAGATGGGCACCGGGCTGGTGTCCAGAATCTGCGCCTCGGCCTCGTCGAGCATGCCTTCCCAGACGTGGCGCTGAAAGGGGATGAGCTTTTCAAACGCAAAGCGGCGCAGGATGCCGGCCGGAATGCGCCGGGCGATCTGCGCCGCCTCGATCACCACCGTGCCGCTGCCGCAGCAGGGGTCGTACAGCGGCTGGGGGTGGTCGCCGTGCGGGTTCCAGCCGGTGGCGGCGATCATGGCGGCGGCCAGGGTTTCTTTCAGTGGGGCATCGCCCGTGTCTTCGCGCCAACCGCGTTTGAACAGGGCTTCGCCCGAGGTGTCGATGTACAGCGTGGCCGTGTCGGTGGTCAGGTGCAGGTGGATGCGCACGTCCGGGTGGTGCGTTTCCACGCTGGGACGCACGCCACCGCGCTTGGCACGAAAGCGGTCGGCCACGGCATCTTTCACGCGCAGGGCGGCAAAGTTCAGGCTGGTCAGCGGGCTGTGCTGGGCGGTGACCTCGACTTTGAAGGTGCGCTGCGGGTCAAACCACACTTCCCAGGACACTTGGCTGGCGGCGCGGTACAGGTCGTTTTCGTTGCGGTAGTCCTGCAGCGCCAGCTCAATCAGCACGCGCTGGGCCAGGCGGCTGTGCAGATTGAGCTGCAGCACA
Organism: Comamonas denitrificans; assembly: GCF_042654745.1. Taxonomy (NCBI): domain Bacteria; kingdom Pseudomonadati; phylum Pseudomonadota; class Betaproteobacteria; order Burkholderiales; family Comamonadaceae; genus Comamonas; species Comamonas denitrificans. The sequence continues at coordinate 95,348 of NZ_JBHSEY010000017.1, read as the reverse complement.
TCGCGCCAAGCACCGCGCACCATGACACCGCCCCGGCCCACGAGCAAATCCTGCCCGCTGGCACCGGTAATGGTGTGGACCTCATCGGCCAAAAAATCTTCCACGCCAGCGGCGCAGGGCAAAAATAAATGCAGTTGGTTCATAAGTGGTGCGAAGGATAGCGCCGCGTCGTTGGCAAGAGCGTTGGCGGGCTTTAAACCGTTTTGCGCAAACTGGTGGCCGGGATGTTCAGCGCCTCGCGGTACTTGGCGACGGTGCGGCGGGCGCATTCGATGCCTTGGGCGGCCAGAAGGTCGGCGATTTTGGCATCAGACAGGGGTTTTTTGGGGTTTTCTGCCGCAATGAGCTGGGCAATGACCGTTTGCACGGCGGTGCTGGAGGTGCTGCCGCCGGTATCGGTTTGCACGCCCGAGCTAAAAAAGTAGCTGAATTCAAAGGTGCCTTGCGGCGTGGCCATGTATTTGCCATTGACGGTGCGGCTGATGGTGGAGGTGTGCAAGTCCAGGGCCTGCGCCACTTCGCGCAGCACCAAGGGGCGCATGGCGACGGGGCCGTGTTTGAAAAACCCCGCTTGCTCCTGCACGATGGCCTGGGCGACGCGCAAGATGGTGTCAAAGCGCTGGGCGAGGTTTTTCACGTACCAGCGCGCCTCTTGCAGCTGGCTGTGCAGGCCGGCGTAGCTGGCATGGCTGCGCTGCCCGCGCAGGGCCTGGGCGTAGAGGGCGTGGACGTTCAGGCGCGGCAGCACTTCGGGGTTGAGCTGCACCTGCAGGCCCTGGCCGCTGGGGCGCACCAGTACGTCGGGGATGAGGCGTGCCTGGGCAATGGCGGCAAAGCGCCGGGCGGGGTTGGGTTCGAGTTGGCCAATCCAGCGCAGGGCCAGGGCGATGCGCTCCGGGGGGGCGGCGCAGTGCTGGGCCAGGGTGCGCACATCTTTGCGGGCCAGCAGGGGCAGTGGCTGCTCGCACAGTGCCAGGGCCAGCTGGTACAGGGCGTGGTCGGCATGGGCCGGTTGCGCTTCTTGCGCCCAGGCGTGGCGCAGTTGCAGGCGCAGGCATTCGGCCACGTTGCGGGCACCGATGCCGGCGGGCTCCATGCTTTGCAGCAGGCCCAAGGCCAGCTGCAGGTGGTGCATGAGGGTTTGGCGGGTTTCTGCCGCGCTGGGGGTTTCGGCTTCTGTGGCTACCTCGGGCAGCAGGGCGTGCGCCAGTTCGGGCAGGTCGCCATCGAGGTAGCCGTTGTCCAGCAGGTTGCCGATCAAAAACTCGAGCGCAGCCCGTTCGGCCGGGGCCAGGCGCAGGTTGCTGGCTTGTTCTTGCAAATGCGCTTGCAAGCTGGGGGCGCTGGCGGTGAAGTCGTGGGGCAGGGCCTGTTCGCTGTCGGCGTTGGCGGGCGCGGGGCCGGGGGGTGCATCGTCCCAATCGAAGGCGGAGAGGGAGTCGCCCTCCCAACTGAGTGCTTCTAATTCAGGAGCTTCTTGCGCGCTTTCTGATTGGTTATCAGGGGTATTAAATTCTGAATCGCTGGATATATCAGCGCTTACAGCTTCTTTTTCAGGAGTGGATGGGGCGGTGGCCTCGGCCTCTTCCAATTCTAAAAAAGGGTTGTCCAACACCCGTTGCTGCACTTCTTGCTGCAGCTCCAGGCTGGACAGCTGCAGCAGGCGCAGGGCTTGCTGCAATTGCGGGGTCAGCTGCAGCTGGATGCCGGGGCGAATCGAGAGATGCGGTGCGGCCCCGACCATGGCTTACATGCGGAAGTTGTCGCCCAGGTACACCCGGCGCACTTCGGGGTTGTCCACGATGGCTTGCGGCGTGCCGTGGGTGAGCACCGTGCCCTCGCTGATGATGCAGGCGTGGTCGCAAATGCCCAGCGTTTCGCGCACGTTGTGGTCGGTGATCAGCACGCCAATGCCGCGCGCTTTGAGAAAACCGATGATGCGCTGGATCTCGATCACGGCAATCGGGTCGATGCCGGCAAAGGGCTCGTCCAGCAGAATAAAGCGCGGGTGCGTGGCCAGGGCGCGGGCGATTTCCACGCGCCGGCGCTCGCCGCCGGACAGGGCCAGCGCCGGGGCATCGCGCAGGTGCTCGACGTGCAGCTCTTGCAGCAGACTGGTCAGCTGGCGCTCGATCTCATCTTTGGCCAGGGGCTTGCCAGCGGCATTTTTTTGCAGCTGCAGCACGGCGCGGATGTTGTCCTGCACATTGAGTTTGCGAAAAATCGAAGCCTCTTGCGGCAGGTAGGACAGGCCCAGGCGCGCGCGTTGGTGCATGGGGCTGCGGGCGACCGATTGGCCATCAATCAGCACATCGCCGCCATCGCTGCGCACCAGGCCGACAAGCATGTAAAACGAGGTGGTTTTGCCCGCGCCGTTGGGGCCAAGCAGGCCGACCACTTCACCGCTTTTGACGGTGAGCGAGACATCTTTGACCACCTGGCGCTTGCCATAGGTTTTGGCCAGATTGCGCGCTTGCAGGCAGCTAGTGGCGCTGCTGAGCGCAGCCAAAGAGGGTTCTTGCGGCTGCTGCGTCATGGTTCTTGCGGAGCGGTCAGTTGCGGGGTGGCTTGCAGCCTTGCGCCCGCTGCGGGCGTGCCGGCCGGGCTGGCTGAAGGGGGCGCTTTGGGGGCCAATACCGCCCGCACCCGGCCACCGCTGCTGCTGCCGGGCTTGTTGCCCGCTTGCGGTGTTTGGCTGTCCACGGTGAAAACATCGGTCAGGTTGTTGTACGTGATTTGCTGGCCGGTAATGTCATCGCTCAACTTGCCGCCGGTATAGCGGCGCAGCTGGGCGCGGCGAATCAGGCGCACATCGTCTTTGCGGCCATCGTATTCAATGACTTCGGCCTCGCCCTCGACAAACTCCTCTGGCGCACCGGGGGCGGTATCGCGCTTTTGGCGAAAAAAGGCGCGTTTACCGCTGGCGGCAGTGACCACACCATATTGGTAGCCCTGCGGGTCTTGGCGCACATCGAGTTGCGCCCCGCGCAGCACGATGGAGCCTTTGGTCATCACCACATTGCCGGTGAACACGCTGGTTTGCTGCAGCTCGTCATGGCGCAGGGCATCCGATTCGATGTGCATGGGCTGGTCACGGTCGGCCCGCTCGGCGTGGGCGGGCAGCACCATGGCCGCCGCAAAGGTCAGCGGCAAGAAAGAGAGGAGGGTGGGCAGGCGCTTCATAAATTAGGCATGGTTTTTGCGTGTGATTGTAGTCACCCTGCAGCAGCAACAACAAAGCCCGCCGAAGCGGGCTTGGGCAGCCGTGACGATGGGTTCAAGCACGCTTTACGTGCGTTTGCGCTCTTGCTCAATCAGTTGGTTGGTGATTTGAATCATGCGCTCAAAGCCGCCGGCCATCGAGCCATCGGTGTAGTAACGCCCAGCAATGCCCATGGCCGGGGTGCCTTCCACCTGGTACTGGTCTTGCAGTTGTATGGCCTGGCGCACCTGGGTGGCCACGCTAAAGGATTGGTAGGCGGCTTCAAACTTGGCGCGGTCCACGCCTTGCTCGGCCACCCAGGGGAAGAGAACCTCGGGTTGGTCGAGGCGCTTTTTCTCATCCTGAAAGGCTTTGAAGACTTTGCCGTTCAAGGCTTGGGCCTGGCCCAGGCTTTCCAGGGCGTAGTAAATGCGCTGCAGGGGCTCAAAATTTTTGTTGAACCCGACGTGCACCAAACGCACGCTGACATCTTTGGCGGCGGTCTTGCGCCACGCTTCAAAGACAGGGTCAAAATTTTTGCAGTGCGAGCAGCCGTAAGAGAAGAACTGCACCACCTCGATCTGGCCTTTCGGGGCCAGCACCGAAGCGGGTTGCTTCAACGTGGCGTAACCGCTATTGGCCTGGGCGGCGAAAGAAAAAACACTGGGGACTGCGCCCAGCAGGGCCAGTTGGGCAAATTCACGACGTTTCATTCAAGGTTTCTCCAAAATAGTGCCCCGCTAAGAGTGGGGGGCGGGCAATCGGTTCCCGCCCGCGTGGCGTGCTTACTGGTGAATGCGCACCAAGGCGGCATCGATGCCGGTGTCGCCCAGTTGCTGTTTTAAGGCTTCGGCCTCGCTGCGCTGGGCCATGGGGCCAATGCGCACGCGGTACACGGGGCGGCCGTTTTGTTCGCGTTCGCTCACGCGGGCTTGCTGGCCGATCAGGCCCAGTTTGGCGCGTTGGGCATCGGCATCGGCCTGGCTGCGAAAGGCCCCCACCTGCACAAAGTACACAAAGCCGTCCGAGGCGGCCGCTTTGGCTTTTTCGGCTGCTTCGGCCTTCTCTGCTTTTTCGGCCTTGGCAATTTGGGCCTTGGCCAAGTCCCCTAAAGGATCATTCGACGCTGTGGCCTGGGCGGCAGGGGTTTCGGTGGGGGCGACCCCTTCGGGCTTGACCTCCACGGGCGCAACCGGTGGAGGCGTGACCTTGCCGCCCAAGGCGGTATTGGGATTCCAATCGGCTTGCGGCATCCGGGGGCTGGCGGTTTTGTCCCCATCCATGGTGAGAAACGGCACCGGAATTTTGCTGACGTACACCGCCACGGCAAAGGCGGCGCCCAAGCCCACCAGCAACCCCAGGATAAAGCCCAGGATGGTGCCGCCTCGTTGTTGTTGTCGCATGCAGCGCTCCTTGAAGTTGTGGCTTTACATGCGCTGGGGCGCAGACACCCCCAGCATGGCCAGCCCATTGGCCAGCACCTGGGCGGTGGCCGCCACCAAGGCCAGGCGCGCGAGTTTGACGGCCTCGTCATCGACCAAAATGCGCTCGGCATCGTAGTAGCTGTGGTACGCCGAAGCCAGCTCGCGCAGATAAAAGGTCACATCGTGCGGCGCATTGCCCTGGGCGGCAGCGGTGAGCATTTCGGGGTACTTGGCCAGCAGCAGCATCAGCGCCTGGGCCTGCTCGCCGTGCAGGGGGCTCAAGTCCACCTCGCGCAGCGCTGCCAGGTCGTAGTCTTCACGCCAGCCGCGCAGCACCGAGCAGATGCGGGCATGTGCGTACTGCACGTAGTACACCGGGTTGTCGTTGTTCTTGGCCACGGCCAAGTCCACGTCGAAGGTGTATTCGGTATCGGGCTTGCGGCTCAAAAGGAAGAAGCGCACGGCATCCTTGCTCGTCCACTCGATCAAATCGCGCAGCGTCACGTAGCTGCCCGCCCGCTTGCTGATCTTCACTTCTTCACCATTGCGTACCACGCGCACCATGGTGTGCAGCACGTAGTCGGGGTAACCGGCGGGAATGCCCACCTCGGCCGCCTGCAGGCCCGCACGCACGCGGGCGATGGTGCCGTGGTGGTCGGTACCCTGAATGTTCACCACCTTGGTAAAGCCGCGTTTAAATTTTTGAATGTGGTAGGCCACATCAGGCACAAAGTAGGTGTAGCCACCATCGCTTTTGCGCATCACGCGGTCTTTGTCGTCGCCGTAGTCGGTGGATTTCAGCCACAGCGCGCCGTCTTGCTCGTAGGTCTTGCCGTTGGCGATCAGGCGCTGCACGGTGGCTTCGACGTGGCCGTTGGTGTACAGGCTCGATTCGAGGTAGTACTCGTCGAACTTGAGGTTGAACGCCTGCAGGTCTTTGTCTTGTTCGTTGCGCAGATAAGCCACGGCGAACTGGCGGATGTTGTCGTAGTCTTCCACATCGCCATTGGCGGTGAACTCGCGGTCATCGGCCTGCACGGTTTCCTTGTTCAGGAAGGCCTGGGCGATGTCGGCAATGTAGTCACCGTTGTAAAAATTCTTGGCCAGCGGGTTGTCGGCGTCGGTGGGCCAGCAGTCGTCGCCGGGCTTGAAGCCCTTGGCGCGCAGCTGGGTGGATTTGGTCAGCGTGTCGATCTGCACGCCCGCGTCGTTGTAATAGAACTCGCGGTGGACGTTCCAGCCTTGGCTGGCGTACAGGTTGCAAATTGCATCGCCCAGCGCCGCCTGGCGGCCATGGCCCACGTGCAGCGGGCCGGTGGGGTTGGCCGAGACAAATTCCACCAGAATTTTTTCGCCCCGCTCGGGCTGCTGGCCAAACTTGTCGGCCTGGCCCAGCACTTCGCGGATCACTTCCTGCTTGGCGGCGGGTTTCAAGCGAATGTTCAGAAAGCCGGGGCCCGCAATTTCAATGGCATCCACCCACTGCTGAAAGGCGGGCGTGGCCTCCAGCGCGGCCTTGAGCTGCTCGCCCAGGGCGCGCGGGTTGAGCTTGAGCGGCTTGGCCAGTTGCATGGCCGCCGTGCAGGCATAGTCGCCGTGGGCCGCCACTTTGGGGTTTTCAAAGGCGGCGCGGGTGCCCGCACCGGGGGAGAGTGTTTCTAGCTCGCCAGCCAGGGCTGCGAGCAATTGCTGTTTGACTAAAAGCATAGGGGCGCAATTTTACGTGTGTCTGGGGCGGTGCCTGCTCACCACCCGCGTGCCCAAAATACGGCAAGCACGGCGATGAAGGGCATGATGTGCGTGTGCAGCATGATGGCGCTGCGCAGGCGGTTGATCTCGTGGCTGCTGGGCAGTGTGCCGTCGGCATCCAAGGTGCGCACCCAGCGGCGGATGGTGAAACTGGGCCGCGCCACAATCACCAGGGTGATGAGCACCAGGGTCATCTTGACGTGAAACAGCGGCTGGCCAACATACCACTGCCAGCCTTTGATGCCCCAGACCACCCGGGCCACGCCCGATAGCAGCAGCACGGTGACCGAGGCCAGGAAAATCCAGTCCAGGCGCAGCAGGCGGCGCACCACGGCAGCGTTCAGCCATTCTTGCCGGCACAGCGCCGCTTGGCTGGAGGAGAACACCACCATCGCCAAAATCGCCACTAGGTGCAGGCTGGCCAGTACAGATTCCAACATCATGCGATTACTCCTTGGCGCCAGAATTCGGGGCGCTCATAGTGCATTTTTAAAAAATCAATCCACAGCCGCACGCGCAGTGGCATGTGTTTGCGCTGCGGAAACACCATGTAAATCCCATTGGGCGGGGCGGCAAAGTCTTCCAGCAGCGGCACCAAGCGCCCGGCGGCGATGTCGGTATCGACCTCCCAGGTGCTGCGCCAGGCAATGCCCCAGCCGTCCAGGCACCAGTCGTACAGGACTTGGCCGTCGGTGCAGTCCAGGGGGCCGCTGGGCTTGATGTAGGCCACATCGCTGCCGCCTTCGGGGCGCGGCAGGCGAAAGGCCCAGCCCCGGATTTGCGAGGCATCGCTGGACAGGGTCAGGCAAGCGTGCTGCGCCAGCTCTTGGGGGTGCTGCGGGGTCCCACGCCGGGCCAGATAGTCCGGGGCGGCCACGCACAGGCGGCGGTTGTCGGCCAGGCGCACGCTGATCAGGGACGAATCGGGCAAATCGCCCACGCGCACCGCGCAGTCGTAGCCCTCGGCGGCCAAATCCACCACCCGGTCAGAGAGGTTGAGCGAGATTTTTACCTCGGGGTGCAGGGCGTAAAACTTGGGCACCAGCGGGGCCACGTGGCGGCGGCCAAAACCGGCCGGAGCGGTAATGCGCAAATGCCCAGCGGCTTTTACGCCCCCGGCGGAAACGCTGGCCTCGGCATTGCTGACATCGGTGAGCAGGCGCTGGCAGTCTTCCAAAAAAGCACTGCCTTCGTGCGTCAGGCTGATGCGCCGGGTGGTGCGCACCATGAGTTTCACGCCCAGGTGCTCCTCCAGCGCATCCAAGCGCCGCCCCATGATGGCCGGGGCCACCCCCTCGGCCTTGGCGGCAGCGGTCAGGCTGCCTTTGGTGGCGACCGAGACAAACGACTCAAAAGCTTTTAATTTATCCATAAACAGCACGCAAATGTGCAAAAAATGAGAGTGAAATATAGCCAAAACGCAATACCAGAAAGCGGTACCAGCTATTAAAAGCGCAATGCTTTACCCCTCTGGCACAGGGCGTTGCCAAGGGGGGCAGTGTCGGCCGTCTTTGCATAAAAGTCATGAGTTTCAGGATATTCAGGCGGTTTATTCCTTTTCGCATTTCTAATACAGTGCGCTGTGAAGCGCTCTTCCCCTGCCCTGGCGCTGCCCAGTGCTGCGCTGGCCAGGGTCGCCCTCGCGGATTTTTGGTTTTTTTGACAAGGGATTTCCATGACTGCTCGTATTCCTGCGCACAGCCTGCAAGTGGCTGACGTTCTGCACCAATTTATCAACACCCAGGTGCTGCCGGGCACCGGCCTGGACGCGGCCGCTTTCTGGCAGGGGTTTGATGCCCTGGTGCGCGATTTGGCACCGAAAAACGCCGCCCTGCTGGCCGAGCGCGAGCGCCTGCAAAAAGAGCTGGACACCTGGCACCAGGCCCACCCCGGCCCGATTGCCGACATGGCGGCTTACCAGCAGTTTCTGACCCAGATTGGCTACATGGTTCAGCCCCCCCAGGGCGTGCAGGCCACCACCGAAAACGTGGATGCCGAGCTGGCCAGCATGGCCGGCCCGCAGCTGGTGGTGCCCATCATGAATGCCCGCTACGCCCTGAACGCGGCCAATGCCCGCTGGGGTTCGCTGTACGACGCGCTGTACGGCACCGATGTGATCAGCGACGAGGACGGGGCGCAAAAAGGCCCGGGCTACAACCCGCTGCGCGGTGCCAAGGTGGTGGCCTTTGCCCGCAACTTTTTGGACCAGGCCGTACCCCTGGCCCAAGGCTCGCACCGGGATGCCAGCGGCTACCGCGTGGAAGGCGGCCAGTTGGTGGTGGCGCTGCAAAACGGCAGCACCACCGGCTTGCAAGATGCCGCCCAGTTTGTCGGTCACCAAGGCGAGGCGGCCGCCCCCACCAGCGTGTTGCTGGTGAACAACGGCCTGCACATTGACATCCTCATCAACCGCGCCACCCCCATTGGCCAGGCCGATGCGGCCGGCGTGGCCGATGTGGTGGTGGAGGCGGCCTTGTCCACCATTTTGGACTTGGAAGACTCGGTGGCCGCCGTGGATGCCGACGACAAGGTGCTGTGCTACAGCAACTGGCTGGGCATCCTTAAGGGCACGCTGACCGAATCCTTTGAAAAAGGCGGCAAAACCGTGACCCGTGGCCTGAACGCCGACCGCGTTTACACCGGGGCCAACGGCCAGCCGGTGACGCTGCACGGCCGCTCGCTGCTGTTTGTGCGCAACGTGGGCCATTTGATGACCAACCCCGCCATCCTGTGGGGCGCAGACCACCAAGAAATCCCCGAAGGCATTTTGGATGCGGTGGTCACCACGGCGATTGCCATCCACGACCTGAAGGGCCACGGGGCCAACGGCATTCGCAACTCGCGCACCGGCAGCGTCTATATCGTCAAGCCCAAGATGCACGGCCCGGCGGAAGTGGCCTTTGCCAACGAGCTGTTTGGCCGCGTCGAGCAGCTGCTGGGCCTGCCGCAAAACACGGTCAAGCTGGGCATCATGGACGAGGAGCGCCGCACCTCGGTGAACCTCAAAGCCTGTATCGCCGCCGCCCCGGCCCGCGTGGCCTTTATCAACACCGGCTTCCTGGACCGCACCGGCGACGAGATGCACACCGCCATGCACGCCGGCCCCATGATCCGCAAGGGCGACATGAAAACCAGCGCCTGGCTGGCCGCCTACGAAAAGAACAACGTGCTGGTGGGCCTGACCATGGGCCTGCGCGGCCGCGCCCAGATCGGCAAGGGTATGTGGGCCATGCCCGACCTGATGGCCGCCATGCTGGAGCAAAAAATCGGCCACCCCAAAGCCGGGGCCAACACCGCCTGGGTGCCCTCGCCCACCGGGGCCACGCTGCACGCGCTGCACTACCACCAGGTGAAAGTGGCCAGCGTGCAGGCTGAGCTGGAAAAAATCAGCGCCGATACCGAACGCGCCAACATCCTGGCCGACCTGCTGCAAGTGCCCGTGGCCAAAAATCCCCAGTGGACCGAGGCCGAGAAGCAGCAAGAGCTGGATAACAACATCCAGGGCATCCTGGGTTACGTGGTGCGCTGGGTCGATCAGGGCGTGGGCTGCTCCAAGGTGCCAGACATCAACGACATCGGCCTGATGGAAGACCGCGCCACGCTGCGCATCTCCAGCCAGCACGTAGCCAACTGGCTGCTGCACGGCATCGTCAGCGAGGGCCAGGTGCGTGCCACCTTTGAGCGCATGGCCGCCAAGGTGGACCAGCAAAATGCCGGCGATCCGCTGTACCAGCGCATGCATGACCGCTATGACCAATCGGCCGCCTACCAAGCCGCTTGCGATCTGGTGTTCAAGGGCGTGGAGCAGCCCAGCGGCTACACCGAGCCGCTGCTGCACGCCTGGCGCTTGAAAGTGAAAGCCGCCGCCCAGTGAAGGCATAACAACGCCTAAACGGCCACCGCCAAAACGCCCAAGGCACCCAGACAATGCGCTGGGTGCCTTCTTTTTTTACCTACACTGCCAGTTTCACAGGGTTTGCGGGAACGAGGAAGAAGTCAAAAGCTATGTGCCAACTGCTTGGAATGAATTGCAACACGCCCACCGATGTGCGCTTTAGTTTTTCGGGCTTCAGCCAGCGCGCGGGCAACACCGGCGACCACACCGATGGCTGGGGCATCGCCTTTTTTGAGGGCAAAGGGCTGCGCCAGTTTGTCGATCGCGAGCAGGCCAGCACCTCCCCCATTGCGCAGCTGATTCGCAACTACGCGATCAAAAGCGAGAACGTCATCGCCCACATCCGCAAGGCCACCCAAGGCCAGGTGGCGCTGGAAAACTGCCACCCCTTTGTGCGCGAGCTGTGGGGCTTTAATTGGGTGTTTGCCCACAACGGCAATTTGGTGGACTTTGCGCCCAAGCTGCACAGCCATTTTTACCCCGTCGGCACCACGGACAGCGAGCTGGCCTTTTGCTGGATCATGCAAGAGCTGGCCAAGTCCCACGCCGGCATGCCCACGCTGCACGAGTTGAGCATCACCTTGCAGGACTTGGCGCGGCGCATCAGCCCGCACGGCACGTTTAATTTTTTGCTCTCCAATGGCCAGGCGCTGTGGGCGCATGCCACCACCGACCTGTGCTTTATCGAGCGCCGCCACCCCTTTGCCACAGCGCATTTGAGCGATGAGGATGTGAGCCTGGATTTTTCCACCTGCACCACCCCGGACGACCGCGTGGCCGTGATCGTGACCGCTCCGCTGACGAAGAACGAAACCTGGACCCCGTTTGAGAAAGGGCGCATCCATCTGTTTGAACATGGGCGCTTGGTAGCACTGCAATAAAAAGAGCTGTTTGCGCTTGAATAACGTGGATTTAATGCTTTAAGCGCTAAAAATTCATTGAAGTAAAAGCGCAAGCAGCTATTTTTTTAAGATTTATTCATCGCTTTTTGGGAACCCCTTATGAACCAACTGAACGCGTTAAAACAAGTCACCACCGTGGTGGCCGACACCGGCAATTTTCAGCAACTGGCGCAGTACCGGCCCCAGGATGCCACCACCAACCCCTCGCTGATTTTGAAAGCCGTGCAGCAGCCGCAGTACGCGCCGCTGTTGCACGAGGTGGTGCAGCGCTTTGCCGATGCGCCCCTGGACGACCTGATGGACCGCCTGCTGGTGCGCTTTGGCTGCGAGATTTTGGCCGTGGTGCCGGGGCGCGTTTCGACCGAGGTCGATGCCCGCCTGTCGTTTGACACCAACGCCACCGTCACCCGCGCCCAGCGCCTGATCGAGCTGTACCAGGGTGCGGGCGTGCCGATTGACCGGGTGCTGATCAAAATCGCCGCCACCTGGGAAGGCATCGAAGCGGCCCGCCTGCTGGAGCAGCAAGGCATTCACACCAATCTGACGCTGCTGTTCTCCAAAGTGCAGGCCATTGCCTGCGCCCAGGCCAAGGTGCAGCTGATCTCGCCCTTTGTCGGGCGCATTTACGACTGGTTTAAAAAACAAGCGGGCAGCCAGTGGGACGAGGCCGCCATGGCCGGGGCCAACGACCCCGGCGTGCGCTCGGTGCGCGAGATTTACCAGTACTACAAGCGCTTTGGCATCACCACCGAGGTCATGGGCGCGAGCTTTCGCAACGTGGGGCAAATCGTGGCGCTGGCCGGGTGCGATTTGCTCACCATCGCGCCCGAGCTGCTGGCCCAGTTAGAAGCCAGCACCGCGCCGGTGCTGCCCGCCCTGGATGCCCAGGCCGCGCGGCAGCTGGACATCGCCCCCGTGCACTACGACGAGGCCAGTTTCCGCTTTGCCCTGAATGAAGATGCCATGGCCACCGAAAAGCTGGCCGAAGGCATTCGCGCCTTTGCCGTCGATACGCGCAAGCTGGAGGATTTGCTGCGCCAAGCCGGGGCCGGCGCATGAGCTGCAGCGCCTCCCCCGCCTGGGCGGCCTTGGTGGCACATTACCAAGACGACATGGCGCACTTCAATCTGGCCCAGGCGTTTGCCAGCAACCCGCAGCGCCTGGCCCAGCACAGCCAGCAAGCGCCGCACGTGTACGCCGATTTGTCGAAAAACTTTTGCACCACCCAGACGGAATCCTTGCTGCAGGCCTTGGCGCACGACTGCGGCTGGCAAGCGCGGCGCGATGCCATGCTGGCGGGCGAGCCGATCAACACCACCGAGGGGCGCGCCGCCATGCACTGGCTGCTGCGCATGCCGCGCGATGGCGGGCAGCTGCGCCAGCACCCGGTGGTGCAGGCCTGGCCCCAGGCGCAGTGGGACACCCTGGCCGCCGCGCACGACACCTTGAATGCCATGCTGGCGCTGGCCGAGCAGGTGCGCGCCGATCGCCAGATTACCGACATTGTGAATATTGGCATTGGCGGCTCGCACCTGGGGCCCGAGGTGGTGGTGCAGGGGCTGGAGGATTGGGTGGATGCGGGCAAGCGCTTTCACTTTGTCTCGAACGTCGATGGGCATGAGCTGGGCCATGTGCTGCGCCAAGTGCGGCCTGAATCGACGCTGTTTTTGATTGCCTCCAAATCCTTCACCACGGCCGAGACCATGCTCAACGCCCACTCGGCCCGCGAATGGTTTTTGCGCCAGGGCGGCTGCGCCCAGCCCTCGGCTGCGGTGTCGATTGCCCAGCACTTTGTGGCGCTGACCACCAATGTGGCGGCAGCGCAGGCGTTTGGCATCACCCGCTGCCTGGAGTTTTCGGACTGGGTGGGGGGGCGCTTTTCGCTGTGGTCGGCCATTGGCCTGCCGATTGCCATTGCCATTGGGCAGGAGCAGTTTCGCGACCTGTTGGCCGGGGCGCACGCCATGGATGCGCACTTTTTCAATGCCCCCATTGGGCACAATTTGCCGCTGCGCCTGGCGCTGCTGGACATTTGGTACCGCAATTTTTGCCACCTGGGCAGCCGCTGCATTGCCCCCTACAGCCATGGCCTGCGCCGCCTGGCGGCGTATTTGCAGCAGCTGGAGATGGAGAGCAACGGCAAGCGCGTCACCCACGCAGGCCAGTGCCTGACCACGCCCACGGCCCCCATCGTCTGGGGCGAGCCGGGCACCAATGGCCAGCACGCCTTTTTTCAGCTGCTGCACCAAGGGCAGGATGTGGTGCCCGTGGAATTTATTGTGGCCCGGGGCGGCGGCAAATACCTGGGGGCGCACCAGCACAGCCTGGTCATCAACGCCATTGCCCAGGCCCAGGCGCTGATGCTGGGCCGCCACGGCGTGAGCGCCCACCAAGATTGCCCGGGCAACCGGCCCAGCAGTTTTTTACTGCTGCAGCAGTTCAATCCGGCCTCGGTCGGGGCCTTGATCGCTTTGTATGAGCACCGTGTGTTCAGCGCTGGGGCGATTTGGGGCATCAACAGCTTTGACCAATGGGGCGTGGAGCTGGGCAAGCAACTGGCCCAGCAACTGCGCCAGCGTGAGGAGCAGGGCGACTGGGATGGCGTGGATGCCTCCACCCGCGACCTGATGGCGCAGCTGGGGCCGGCGGCGGCTTAGATCGTGAACACGTTCTAATACGCCGGGCCCACGGTATCCAGCGGCAGTTGGTGCATTTCTTGGAGCAACTGCGCCAAGCCCTGCGCCGCAGCTTCGACCAGCGCCTGCCCGCGCTGGGCATCGGCGGCGGCGGCATTGCCCGCTGCCCCGGCGGGGTTGTAGTCCTGCATGGCCCAGCCCAGTTTGGCGCTTTTGCCGTTGCCCAAAATGGCAAAACGCTGGGCCCGCGTGGCGGAGGTGGAGGCAAAATTTTGCGCCCGCGCCATCTGCACTTGTTCAGGGGCCAAATGCAGCAGCATGGAGGTTTCAACCTCGCCCGCGTGGACACCAAAGCGGTGCTCATGGGCGCTGAAGGCCGCGTGTACCTCTTGCGGCAGCGGCAGATTGAACCAGCTGCAGTGAACCACCAGCAGGCCATGCTGCTGGCGCAATTGCCGCGCCACGATGTCCATGCTGCTGACGTTGCCGCCGTGGGCGTTAAAGAGCAGCAGTTTTTTCACCCCGGCGCGGGCCACGCCTGCGCCAATGTCGCCCCACAGCGCCAGCAAGGTGGCCGGTTGCAGGCTCAAGGTGCCGGCAAAGGCCTGGTGCTCCCCACTCAGGCCAATGGCCTGGGTGGGCAGGGCCAGGGCCGGAACGTGGGCGGGCAGCTGCGCCAGGGCGGCGGCCACCAGGCCCTCGGCCAGCGCGGTATCGACGCGCAGGGGCAAGTGCGGGCCATGCTGCTCGGTGGCCCCCAAGGGCAGGACGGCAATGGTCTGGGCGGCCAGGCCCTGGGTTTGCGCCAGCGCAAAGTCGTGGGCCGTTACCTCGGCCCAATAGCGGCTGGGCCAGCGGGGCAGGGTAGATTCAGCGGGAAAATGGGCGGAAAAATCCGCAGAGCAATCGGTGGACATAGTCCCCGCATTATTGATCTGGGGAACCACCCCCTCTTGCCTTAACTCGAAAACCAGATGTCTTCTGTGCTCCCCTTGCCCCCGGTTTCTTTTTTGTGGCGCTGCTGGCTGTGGCTGGTGTTGGCGCTGTCGTTGTTGCTGACCTTGCCCGCACAGGCCCAGCTGGTGTTGGGCGCATCTGCCAAGCCCAGCGACCGGGCCGCCACCCCCCATGTGCAAGCCCAGCTGGTCGTACACGCGCCGCAAGGGATTGCCCCTGGCCAGCCGCTGGCGCTGGGCTTGCTGCTGACGCACCAGCCCGATTGGCACACCTATTGGAAAAACGCTGGCGATTCGGGTCTGCCCACCCAGCTTGATTGGGATCTGCCCCCTGGCCTGCAAGCCGGCGAGATCGCCTGGCCCGTGCCCCAGCAAATTCGCGTGGGTGATTTGCTCAACTACGGCTACGAAGGGCAGGTGCTGCTGCCCGTGCCCACCACCGTGGGGGCCGATTTCGCGCCCGACAGCGATGGCATGGTGCGCTTGGGCGTGCGCGCCAGCTGGCTGGTGTGCCGGGTGGAGTGCATTCCCGAAGAGGTGCAGCTGCAAATCCGCCTGCCCGTGGCGCAAAGCCATGTGGCGTTTGCATCAAACTTTGTAGCTGCAAGCGCCAAAGAACCAAAGCATTTAGAGTCTATTAATGGTGAATTTACTGTAAATACAAGCGGTGACCGCATTGATTTTGTAGTCAAAGGCCTGCCCGCTGAAGCCCACGGCCAAGAGCTGGCCTTTTACCCCGAGGCCGCCGACACCTTCCGACATGCGGCGGTGCTGGGCCAAGACTGGCAGCAGCGCTGGGCGGATGGGGTCTGGCACGCCAGCTTGCCCTTGTCCGACATGCGCGGTGAAACACCCCCCCGGCTAGAGGTGGTGCTGGGGCTGCCGGTGACCGGTAGCAACGTGGCCACGCAGGCCCCGGCGGTGGCCTGGCGCGTCAGTGCCCCGGTGCAAGGCCAATGGCAGGCGGCGCAGCTGGCCGAAATTTCGCCCGCCCTGGCCGCCGCCTTGGCCGCCAACCAGGCCAAAAGCCCCCTGCCGCCCAGCAGCAACGCCAGTGCCAGCAGCTGGTGGCTGGCCGTGGTGGGCGGCTTGATCGGTGGGTTGTTGCTCAATTTAATGCCCTGTGTGTTTCCGGTGTTGGCCATCAAGCTGCTGGGCTTTGCCCGCCATGGCAGCGATGTCCGCGCCCAGCGCCTGGGCGGCTTGGCCTATACCGCCGGGGCGGTGCTCAGCTTTGTGGCGCTGGGGGCGCTGCTGTTGGGGCTGCGGGCCGCCGGGGAGCAACTGGGCTGGGGCTTTCAGCTGCAAAACCCGCTGGTCATCAGTGGCCTGGCGGTGCTTTTTACCGTGCTGGGGCTCAATTTAGCGGGGGTGTTTGAGTTTGGCCAATTCCTGCCCAGCGGTGTGGCCGGGCTGCATTTGCGCCACCCGGTGGCCGATGCTTTTTTATCGGGCGTGCTGGCCGTGGCCATTGCCTCGCCATGCACGGCCCCGTTCATGGGGGCCTCGCTGGGCTTGGCCGTGGGCTTGCCAGCGGCGCAGGCGCTGGGCATTTTTGCCGCCTTGGGGCTGGGCATGGCCTTGCCGTATGTGCTGCTGAGCTGGGCCCCGGGCCTGCTGCGCTGGCTGCCGCGCCCTGGGCCGTGGATGGCCACCTTCCGCCGCGCCATGGCTTTTCCCATGCTGGCCACCGTGGTCTGGCTGGCCTGGGTGCTGGGCCAGCAAACCGGGGCCGATGGCATTGCCGCGCTGCTGGCCTTGCTTTTAACGCTGTCGGCCCTGATTTGGGCGCTGACCTTGCGGGGCCTGGCCCGCTGGTGGCTGGGGGCCGCGCTGCTGGCTTTTCTGGCCTGGATGGCCCCCAGCATGTGGCCGTATTTGCAAGCCGCCCCCGTGGCCAGTGCCACAGCCCACAACGCGGTGGTGGGCGATCTTTGGCAGCCCTGGAGCCCCGAGGCGCAGGCCCAGCTGCTGGCCCAAGGCCGCCCGGTGTTTGTCGATTACACCGCCGCCTGGTGCGTGACCTGCCAGTTCAACAAGCGCACCACCTTGTCGAACCCCCAGGTTTTGCAGGCCTTTTCCCGCCATGAAGTACAGTTGCTGCGGGCCGATTGGACGCGCCAAGACCCCCGGATCACCCAATCCCTGAACGCATTAGGGCGCAGCGGCGTACCGGTGTACGTGTTGCTGGCCCCGGGCCAAGCCCCCGTGGTGCTGACCGAGCTGATCAGCACCGACGAAGTTTTACAAGCGCTGGAAAACATCTAAAACTATAGCTGTTTGCGCTTTATTTATAAGGTTTATGGCCATGAGTGACGTTGCTTTTCACATTTTGCGTGAAACCAAAACCATCGCGGTGGTGGGCCTCTCGCCCAAACCCGAGCGTCCCAGCCACGAAGTCGCCTGCTACCTGCAAGCCCAGGGCTACCGCATCGTGCCGGTGAACCCGGGCATGCACGGCAAGCTGCTGCTGGGCGAGATGTGCTTTGCCAGCCTGCGCGAAGCCGCCAGCGCGTTGGCCCCCAAAGGCGTGCAGATTGACCTGGTCGATTGCTTTCGGCAAAGCGAAGAAATCGCCGCCATTGCCGAAGATGCCGTCGCCATTGGGGCCCGCTTTTTGTGGATGCAAATCGGCATCACCAACCCCGATGCAGCCCGCCGTGCCGAGGCCGCCGGGCTGCTGGTGGTGCAAGACCGTTGCACCAAAACCGAACACCGCCGTCTGCAGGCCCAGCGCCTGGCGCTGTGAAGCCGCCGCCGCCCGCTGGCTCACGGCACCCCTCGCTCCCGCTTGCCCCTCTTCACCCCTGCGCGGCCTGCCAAGGCTGCGACAATTGCCCCCCATGACTACTTCTTTTGCCCCTCTGACCAACGACACTTTTTTGCGCGCCTGCCGCCGCCAAGCCACCGATTACACCCCGCTGTGGCTGATGCGCCAGGCCGGGCGTTACCTGCCGGAGTACAAAGCCACCCGCGCCCAGGCCGGCAGCTTTATGGGGCTGGCCACCAACGTGGATTACGCCACCGAAGTGACGCTGCAGCCCTTGGAGCGCTTCCCGCTGGATGCCGCCATCTTGTTCAGCGACATCCTGACCGTGCCCGATGCCATGGGCCTGGGCCTCTCGTTTGCCGAGGGCGAAGGCCCCCGCTTTGCCAAAACCGTGCGCACCGAGGCCGACGTGGCCCAGCTGGCCGTGCCTGATATGGACACGCTGCGCTACGTGTTTGATGCCGTCACCAGCATCCGCAAGGCGCTCAATGGCCGCGTGCCGCTGATCGGCTTTTCGGGCAGCCCCTGGACGCTGGCCTGCTACATGGTCGAGGGCAAGGGCAGCGACGACTACCGCCTGGTCAAAAGCCTGATGTACGCCCGCCCCGACCTGATGCACCGCATCCTGGCCGTGAACGCCGACAGCGTGGCCCAGTACCTGAATGCGCAAATTGATGCCGGGGCCCAGGCCGTGATGGTGTTTGACAGCTGGGGCGGCGTGCTGGCCGATGGTGCTTTCCAAGAATTTAGCCTGGCCTACACCAAGCGCGTGCTGGCGCAATTGAAGCGCACCGGGGTGGATGGGCAGGATGTGCCGCGCATCGTCTTTACCAAAGGCGGCGGCATCTGGCTGCCCGATATGCACGACCTCGATTGCGAAGTGCTGGGCCTGGACTGGACGGCCAACCTGGGCAAGGCCCGCGCCCTGGTGGGCGACCGCAAGGCCCTGCAAGGCAATATCGACCCCAACGTGCTGTTTGCCCCGCCCGACATGGTGGCCGCGCAAGCCCGCGCCGTGCTGGACAGCTTTGGCAAGCCGCACACCGACCGCCACAGCACCGGCCCCACCCATATCTTTAACCTGGGCCACGGCATCAGCCAGTTCACCCCGCCAGAGCACGTGGCGGCGCTGGTCGAGACGGTACACAGCTACTCACGCCAGCTGCGCCAGCAGGGCTAAGTTTTCAGCTTTGCCAGGGCGGGAAAGGGGCCACCTTTTCCCGCCCTGGTTGTCTTTGCGGCTGCTGCAAAATCCTGAATCACTCCTTAATTAATCCTGAATCCATAGCGCCCAAGGGCCAATCGGCGGCTATTTGTCGCTAAAAATCGCGGTATTGGCCAGTATCCAGTGCTCTACTTATGCACATATCCAAACCTTGCTGCGGGGGCTTTTTAAGCCATAAACTCGATAGCGCGAAAGCCTTGAAAATTCATTTAACTATTTGATTTATATAAATTTATTTTTAATGATTTAGGCGGGTGTCAGGCGACTGAAAAAATAGCACAGGCGCATTTTTTTGCCTTGATCAAAAACGCCCCACAAAGTTATCCACAGAAAAGGGCCTTCCAGCCGTGTCTATAGCGTGCCACGCCTTTGTTATCCACATTGCGGTGCAAACCCCGTTGCACAGCAATGTGGGCGGTTTGCTCAGCTACACCCATGGGCACGCGCTGCCCCCCGGCACCCTGGTGCGCGTGCCCCTGGGGCAGCGCGAGCTGCTGGGGGTGGTGTGGGAATCGGTGCCAGCCGCCCACGCCGACCTGCCTGCGGGGGTGGCGCTGCGCCCACTGGCCCAAGTGCTCGATGCCCTGGCCCCCCTGGCCGCGCCGTGGCGCCAGTTGGTGGCGTTTACCGCCCGCTACTACCAGCGCAGCCTGGGCGAGATTGCCGCCACCGCCTTGCCCCCGGCGCTGCGCAAACTCAGCAACGCGCAACTGCTGCGGCGCTTACAGGCCAAAAAGCAAGCGGCGCAGACCGTGCCGGAACAAGAAAAATTAGTAGCACTTACCGCAGAGCAGCAAAGCGTTATCAGTCAAATTGAGCAAAATTGTGGCCCATTTTTGCTGTACGGCAGCACCGGCAGCGGCAAGACCGAGGTGTATTTGCACACCGTCGCCGCCGCCTTGGTCGCCGACCCGCAGGCCCAGGCCCTGGTGCTGGTGCCCGAGATCAACCTCACCCCCCAATTGCTGGCGCGGTTTGAGCGGCGCTTTGCCCCCACCCTGGGCCCCCAGGCCGTGGCCAGCCTGCACAGCGGCCTGACCGAGGCGCAGCGCCTGAAACACTGGCTGGCCGCGCACACCGGGCAGGCCCGCATCGTGCTGGGCACGCGCATGGCGGTGCTGGCCAGCCTGCCGCAGCTGAAAATCATCGTCGTCGATGAAGAGCACGACCCCAGCTTCAAGCAAGAAGAAGGGGCGCGGTACTCCGCCCGCGACCTGGCCCTGTGGCGCGGGCGCGATGCCGGGGCCAAAGTGATTTTGGGCAGTGCCACCCCCTCGCTGGAGAGCTGGTACGCCTGCCAGCAAGGCCGCTACCAGCGGCTGGACATGCCCAGCCGCATCGCTGCGGCCGCCCTGCCCAGCGTGCATCTGGTGAATATGCGCCAGCAGCCCAAGTCCACCGTGTTTGCCCCGGCCCTGCTGCAGGCCATTACCGAGCGCATTCAGCGCGGCGAGCAAAGCCTGGTGCTGCTCAACCGCCGGGGCTTTGCGCCGGTGCTGTGGTGCGGCGATTGCGGCTGGAAAAGCGACTGCCCCCATTGCAGTGCCCACCAAGTCTTTCACAAAGGCGAGCGGCGGCTGCGCTGCCACCACTGCAGCGCCAGCCAGGCCGTGCCCCGGCACTGCCCGCACTGCGGCAACCCCGATATATTGGCCCTGGGCCACGGCACCGAGCAGCTGCAAGAAGCCCTGGAGCAGGTGCTGCGCAACGTGCAGCGCCCCGATGGCCAGCCCGCCCGCATTGGCCGCATGGATGCAGACACCACCCAGGGCGCAGGCCAGTTGCAGGCGCAGTTGGCACACATTCACGATGGCAGCGTGGATGTGCTGGTCGGCACGCAAATGATTGCCAAGGGCCACGACTTTCGGCGCATGACCCTGGTGGCGGCCATCGCCCCCGATGCGGCGCTGATGAGCACCGGCTTTCGCGCCCCCGAGCGCTTGTTTGCCCTGCTGATGCAAGCCGCAGGCCGCGCCGGGCGCGATGCGGCCTTTGTGGGCCAGCAAGGCAGCCAGCCGCAGATGTGGATTCAAACCCAGCAGCCCGAGCACCCGCTCTACCAAGCCCTGCTGCACCACGACTACCCCGGCTTTGCCCAGCAGCAACTGCACGAGCGCCAGCAGGCGGGCATGCCCCCGTTTGTGTTTCAGGCCCTGGTGCGCGCCGATGCCAAAACGCAGGACGCAGCGCAAAATTTTTTGCACGCCGCCGCCCAGCACGCCCAAAGCCTGCCCGCGCTGGCCGGCGTATTCCTCTACCCGCCCATCCCCATGGCCGTGCAACGGGTGGCAAATATCGAGCGGGCGCAAATGCTGATCGAGGCCGCCAGCCGCAGCGCCTTGCAAAAATTTTTGCACGCCTGGCAACCCGTGCTGCACCCCCTCAAAAAACAGCACAAAACCGTGGTGCGCTGGCTGGTGGATGTGGATCCGCAGAGTGTGTAGGGAGTGGGTTTGCGCTCCTCGCACCGAGGGCGCAAACGAAGTTTTCAGGGCGCAGTCCCTTGCGCACCCAAGCCGGATTAGGCGTGATGCTCGCGTCGGCCTAAGCCTTCGGCAATAAAAGTGAGCACCAAGGTATTGAGGGACACCCCTTCGGCTTTCGCCCGGGTGGCCAGTTGGGCATGGGTGGTTTTCGGAACGCGGGCAACAAATTTGCCAGAGGCTACGCCGCCACTGTTGGGGGCAGGCACGGCAAACCCCTTGGCTTCGAGTGCGGCGATGGTACTGCGCAGGGCATCGTGGCCGTTGGCCACGGCTTCTTCGATGGTTGCGCCATCGGAAATGCACTCGGAAAAATCAGGGTAGGAAATTAAAAAGCCACCGCCCTCGGCAGCGCTTAGGGGGCGAATTTCGAAGGGGTAGGCGTTGAGGTCGTTCATGGTTCACGCTCCGCTGATCAAGGCCACAAATTTTTTTACATAGATCGGTTTGATGGGGCGATGTGCTGGTACTGGCAAGGTTGTTCCGTCGGTTCGAATGAAAACGCAGTGGCTGGTGCCATCGTGCCGCCACTCCACACCATGCTGGCGCGCCACCGTTTGCAGCTGCTCGATGCGCCAATCTAATGGGTTATGGCGCATGGCTTTGAGTAGTTTCGCAGCGGTATTCATGGATTAAACGATACTGCCCATAACATCATGCGTCAATGGAGTTCGCCACCTTTTGGCGAGCCATTGTCTTCAGGCAAGCGCCCCCCTTGGTGAATATGCCGCCCAAAGCGCTGTAAATCCTCCACAAACTCATCGCTGAGCAAATACGCACACTCCTTGGGCCGCTGGGTGCCAATGGCATCGCCTTGCACCACCCCTGCGGCTGGGTGGCACATGAGCAAGCTGCCCGGTTGCACCTGGCGCAACCACGATTGCATGTGCGCGCGGTAGGCCGCCGGGGTGGGGGCATCAAAGCCGTACACCCCGGCAAAACCGTGGTTGGTCGCCAAGTGGGCGGTGCGCCACAGGCGGGTGGCGCTGTAGCCGCCCAGGGTGGCGATGATCAGCGCCTTGGAGGACGACCACAGCCGCCCGGCCGGCACGGTCGAGCGCAGCCAGGGCCGCTCGTGTGCGGCGTAGCGGGCGGTGATTTCTGCCAGCAGCGCCTGGCGCACCCCGGGCAGTTGGTGGACGTGTTGGTGGCCGTCAATGAAGTCGGGTGCGGTGCCCATGGCGGCCTCAAACGCGTCGAGCTGTTCGCGCCAGACGGCTTGCCATTGCGCGGCCCGCCAGCGGCCCAGGTAGGCCTGGGCAATGGCCTGCTTGAGCGTGAGGGCGTGGTACAGCCCACCGTGGCTTTCGGTCAGGTTGAAGTGCAGGCCCACGGCCAGGTGCGGGCGCAGCGGCTTTAAATCGTGCGCGGCCGTTCGCCAGCGCGGGGCGGTGCTCATGCAGCTGGTGGCGCTGATGCGGCCTTTGCTGGCCAGTTGCAGCACCGCCTGGTCAATCAAGGGGTGCAGGGCGAAGTCGTCCACGCACAGCACGATGGGGTGGCTGGGAGGGTTCATTGTGGTTGTGCTTTAAACGCCCAAAATTTGCTCAAGGTGAAGGTGCCCACCGCCACCAGCACGAGGATGGCCGCTTGGCTCCAAAAATAATGCCAGTGCAGGCGCTGCAGGGCGATGGCGTACAGCGTTTCATTGACGGCAAACGACAGGCTGGCCACGGCAAAAAACCGCGCGGCGCTGGCCCAGGTGCGGGCCTGGTGCTCGGCAAAACTAAGCCAAGCGTGGCCGCAGTAGCTCACGCCAAAGGCGATCAGAAAGGCCAGTCCGTTGGCCAGCAGCGGCGGCACCTGCCACAGCGCCACCAAAACGCCCACGGCCAAGAGATGGGTGGCTGCCGCAGCCCCGCCCACTAAAATAAAGCGCAGTGCTTGCGGCAGGCTGTATAAGGAATTGAGCAGGTTTTGTGCTTTAAACGTTGTCATTGCTGCGCAAGATGCTATGGTCTTCATCGCGGGCGAGCAAATAGCTGGGGCGCTGTTTGACTTCGTCGTAGATGCGGCCAATGTATTCGCCCAGGATGCCGATCGACATCAGTTGCACGCCCGAGAACAGCATGATGCTGGCCGCCAGCGTGGGCCAGCCCGCCAGATCGGCCCCAAAGAGCAAGGTCTCCAGCGTGATCCAGCCGCCGTAGAGCAAGGCGGCCAGGGCCACCAGGGCACCAATGACGCTCCACACCCGCAGCGGCAAGGTGGTGAACGAGGTCAGCCCCAGCAAGGCCAGCGACCCCAGGCGGCGCAGGTTAAAGCTGGAGGCACCGGCCGCCCGATCCAGCGGCACAAACGGCAGGGCGGCGGTTTTAAAGCCGACCCAGGCGTACAGGCCTTTCATGAAGCGGTGGCGCTCGGGCAGGGCTTTGAGGGCATTGGCCACTTTGCGATCGAGCCAGCGGTAGTCCCCGGCGTTGGGCGGCATTTTCACGCTGTTACCGGCATTCATGATGCGGTAGAACAAATGCGTGCCCACCCGCTTGGCCCCGCTTTCGGCCCCACGATCGGCAATCACGCCGTACACCATGTCGTAGCCGTGCTGCCACAAATCGTGCATTTCGGGCAGCAGGTCCAGCGGGTGCTGAAAGTCGCCATCAATCAGCACCACGGCATTGCCCCGGGTGTGGTCGATGCCCGCCGACAGGGCCGCTTCTTTGCCGAAATTGCGCGACAAGGCCAGGTAGCGCAGGGGCAGGCCACTGTGCGCCACCAGCTCCATGGCCACGGTGTGCGTGGCATCGGTGCTGCCGTCATTGACGATGACGATTTCAAAGTGGGGCGTAAGCTGCGCCACCGCTTCGGCCAGCGCCGGGATAAAGCGGGGCAGGTTCACCGCTTCGTTAAACGCTGGCACCACGCAGGACAAGCGCAGCGGCGGGCGCGGCAAGGCGGCGGGGGGCGCGGCGGGGGTGTATTCGGCGTAAAACTCAGGGGAGGGCGAGGTCGGTTGCGTCATGGTCAGGCATTGTCACTGATGGGCATGGAAGGTCATGGCGAGCGGGCGCAGCCCTCGGGCACATACGCGCGCCAATGCAGCACCCACGGGGCATTATTGAATGGCCAGGCCAAGGCCCACTGGCCGCTGTGCCACTGGGGGGCGGCCGTCTCTGGCGGGGGCAGGGCCTCCATGGGGGCCGGGGGGGTGGGGTGTTCGCCGTCTTGCCACAGCCACAGCACGCCATTTTTTTGCAAACGCTCAGCGCTCACCCAGGGCGAAAAACGCGGGTCGTGGTTAATCAGCACCGACGGCCCCGGCACCCGGGCCGTGGTGACCAAGGCGGTCAGCCAATAATCCCCCGCCACCACATCCAGGGGGCAGGTGCTCAGGGTGTCCCACGTGGCATACGCCTGGGCGGCCAAGGCCGCTTGCGGCCAATCGGTGCGGGCTGGGCGCTGGCGCCACTGGGCGCCGTAGGCCAAAAAGGCTCCGGTCAGCACCGAGATCAGCACCAACCACACCGCCAGCCCTTTGAGCAAGGGCCTGCTGGCCGCGTGCAATTGGGCCTGTGGCCACAGCGCCATCAGCAGCAAGCCGCTGAACGACCACATGGGCATGCCCCACATATCGTGTACGCCCAGGCCCAGCACCAAACCCAACACCGTCACCAGCAGGCCGCTGCCCAGGGCCATCGTCAGCACATAGCCTGGCAGGGCGGTGTGCCAGCGCCAGCCCCCCGGACCGCTGTTGCGCACCCGCCAGGCAGTGATGCCGGCAATCAGCAGCAGGGGCAGGTGGTTGAGCAGCTGGGTGAGCAAAAACTCCAGCGCCGCCCGCGTGGGCTGGCTGCTGGCGCGGCTGCTGGCGTAGGTCAGCGGCAGCCAGTCGTTTTGAATCAGCCAGACAAAGTGGGGGGCGAACACCGCCAGCCCCAGCAGCACCGCCAGCCACGGCCCCGGCTGGCGCAGCACCTGGCGCTGCGCGATGAGCAAATACCCCCCCTGCACGATGAGCAAAATCGCCACCGAATACTTGGTCAGCATGCCCACGCCCGCCCACAGCCCCCACAGCAGCCAATCGCGCTTGCGCCCCTCTTGCAGGGCCACCAGCAGGCTGTGGCCCAGGCCGGCCCAAATCGGCATTTGCGCAATGTTGTGGTTGAACTCCAGCGCCGGGCGGGTGTAATACACCACCGCCATGGTCAGCAGGGCCGCCAGCAGGGCGCGGTCGCGCTCCATCAGGCGCAAAGCGCTGCGCCACACCAGCCACAGCGTGGCGGCAATGCACAGCTGGCTTAAAAGAAATGGCCCCGCTTTGCCAAAAGCCCAATAAAAGCTGTGCAGCACCCACGGGGCCAGCGGCGGGTGCTTGTAATTGCCCCATTGCCACTCGCGCCCCCAGGACAGGCTCTCGGCCACGTCCAGAGGAAAGCTGCTGGAGAGCAGGGGGGGCACGATCGACCACAGCAGCCCATAGGCCACGGCCCAAACGGCCATGGTGCGCCAAGAAAGAAAAGAAGCAAGGGGCATGAAAAAAGCGGCTGAGTGTGAAAAAGCGGGAAGAAAACGCCGGGGCTTAGATCATGAACACGTTCTTAGAACGTGTTCATGATCTCGAATGAAGGTGTGGGGGATGCGGTTCGGGATGGGTTGCGAGGCGCAAACCACAGCAATAGCTTGGCTATTGCGAGGATTTGCAACGACGCAGACCGCCCGAAGCCGCGCCCGCACACCCATGAGGAGATCGTGAACACGTTCTTACTGCCCCGTCAGCCACGCCACCGCGGCCGAGAAGCTGACAAACGCCAGCGCTGTGCTGACCAAAATAATCCGTGCCACGCGCCCGCCGTGGGCTTCAAAGCGCTCGGCCAGCAGCGAGACATTGCTGGCACTGGGCAGCGCCGCCGTCAGCACCAGGGCGGTGATGGTGAGCGGGGCCAGCGCAGCACCCAGGGCCACGGCGGCTTGGCAGGCGGCCCATACCAGCAGCGGATGCACCAGCAGCTTGACCAGCGCCAGCGGCACGTAGTGGCGCGGGGCCACCCGCTCGGCCTGGTTGATTTGCGATCGCGCCAGCACCGCACCAATAGTAAAAAGGGCTACAGGCGATGCTGCATCTGCGAGCATAGCTATGGTTTTATCTACTGGCCCAGGCAGTTGCAAATGGATGGCCGAGGCCACCGCCCCCAGCCCAATCGACCAGGGCAGCGGGTTGACCAGCACCCCTTTGAGCGCCAGGCGCAGCGCCCGTCCGGCGCTGCCCTCGCCCAGGCCCAGGCGCGACAGGGCAATGCACAGCGAGGTGGTCACGATCATGTCCAGCGCCACGGTCATGATCACCGGCCCGGCGCTGGCTTGCCCCAGTAGCGCCACCAGCAGCGGCACGCCCATAAACCCCGAGTTGGGAAACGCGGTGACCAAGGCCCCAAAGGCCGCATCGTTCCAGCCCCAGCGGCGCAGGGTGGCGGCCACGGCACCGGCCACCACCAACAGGCCGCAGAGCAAATAAATCAAGGCCACGACCGGGTCAAGCAACTGGGCAATCGGTGTATTGGCACCAAAGCGGTAGAGCATGCACGGCAGAGCAAAAAACAGCACAAAGCTATTGAGCCCGCCAATGGCCGTGAGCGGCAACACCCGCGCCTGCGTAGCGACATAGCCACACAGCACCAGGGCGAAGAAGGGAAAGGTAACGGTTAGAACGGCAAGCACAGCCGCGCATTGTCGCAGCCTCTGGGGGCGCGCCGAGGTTCTGTCAGCGCATGGAATGGGGACCCGGGCCATGCGCTTGGGGACGGGGGCAGGACTGCGCTTGCAGCGCGGGCTGTTGGGGAAAGTCTGGGCCGGGTTTGTCCTCTGCGTGACAAGCGGGCCTTCGGGTAACTTGCGCCCTTCGGCTCACGAGGCCGCTTTTTTGTTTTAAGGAATATCCATGACCCTCCAACGTTTTCAAAAGTCCTTGCTGGCTGCGGCCCTTGCAGTCGCTGGCTTTACGGCCGCTCCTGCCCTGGTGGGGGCACAAACTGTCGCACCAGCAACTGCGACGGCGGCAGCGCAAACGGCCAAACCCCACGTGGTGGTGCTGGCCACTGGCGGGACGATTGCCGGTGCAGGTGCTTCGGCGGCCAACAGCGCCACCTACACGGCCGCCAAAGTGCCCGTGGACAAGCTGCTGGCCGGGTTGCCTGAGCTGGCCAATATTGCCAACGTCACGGGTGAACAGGTATTCCAGATTGCCTCCGAGAGCTTTACCAACGACAACCTGCTGACGCTGGCCAAGCGCGTTTCGGCCCTGGCCAAGCAGCCCGATGTGGATGGCATCGTTATCACCCACGGCACCGATACGCTGGCCGAAACCGCCTACTTTCTGAGCCTGACCGTGCACACCGACAAGCCGATTGCCGTGGTCGGCTCCATGCGCCCGGGCACGGCGCTGTCTGCCGATGGGGCGCTGAACCTGCTCAGCGCCGTCAGCGTGGCTGCCTCCAAGGATGCCAAGGGCAAAGGCGTGCTGATCACCATGAATGATCAGATTCAAAGCGCCCGCGATACGAACAAGGACGTAAACATCGAAACCCGCGCCTTCCAAAGCCAGTGGGGCTCGCTGGGCATGGTGGTGGAGGGGCGCAACTACTGGTTCCGTGCCCCGGTGAAGCGCCACACCACCGCTTCTGAATTCAATATCGACAACCTGAGCAGCCTGCCGCAGGTGGACATTGTTTACTCTCATGGCAATGTGCAGCCCACGGCCGTGCAGGCGCTGGTGGCCAGCGGGGCCAAGGCCATCATTCACGCTGGCACGGGCAATGGCTCGGTGGCCGACCGCATGGTCAAGCCTTTGCAGGAGGCCCAGGCCAAGGGCGTGGTAATCGTGCGCTCCTCGCGCGTGCCGTATGGCTTTGTGCTGCGCAATGCCGAGCAGCCCGATGACAAGTACGACTGGGTGGTGGCCCACGACATGCGCCCGGAAAAAGCCCGCATCCTGACCATGCTGGCCCTGGCCCAGGGGGCCGATACCAAGACGCTGCAGCGCATGTTCTGGGAGTATTGAACCCGCGTTGCACCTTGCACCCTTCGCTTCAAGAGCGCCCCTGCCTGGGGGCGCTTTTTTGTTTTCGCTACCATGCGCGGTTTGGTTTTTCTCTTGGGATGGTTTTGTTGTTATGTCTGGTCTGAATCGCGCCCAACTCCAAGCCGTGCACTTTATTGATGGCCCCAGCCTGGTGCTGGCGGGGGCGGGCTCGGGTAAAACGCGGGTGATTACGCACAAAATTGCCCACCTGATCGACACCGGCCTGGCCCCCCGGCGCATTGCCGCCATCACCTTTACCAACAAGGCCGCCGCCGAGATGCGCGAACGCGCCAGCGGGCTGATTGGCCGCAAAGCCAAAGAGGTGCTGGTCTGCACCTTTCACGCCCTGGGCGTGCGCATGGTGCGCGAAGATGGCCATGTGCTGGGGCTCAAGCCCAACTTCAGCATCCTGGATGCTGACGATGTGACCAGCATCCTGAAAGACTGCGCCGGTGGCACCACCGATGCGGCCACAGCGCGGCAGTGGCAGTGGGGCATCAGCGCGTGGAAGAACCAGGGCCTGAATGCCCGCCAGGCGCTGGCCCTGGCCAAGGACGACCACGAGCGCAGCCTGGCCATCATCATGCAGCGCTACGAAGAGCGCCTCACCGCCTACCAAAGCGTTGATTTTGACGACCTTATCGGCATGCCCATGCGGCTGTTGCACAACCACCCCGAGGTGCGCGAAAAATGGCAAAAGCTGCTGGGCCATGTGCTGGTGGATGAATACCAGGACACCAATGCCACGCAATACGCCCTGCTCAAGCTGCTGGTGGGCGAGGCCGCCCGCTTTACCGCCGTGGGTGACGATGACCAAAGCATTTACGGCTGGCGCGGGGCCACGCTGGACAACCTGAAACGCCTGCCGCAGGACTTCCCGCAGCTGCAAGTCATCAAGCTGGAGCAAAACTACCGCTCCACCAGCGCCATCCTGCGCGCGGCCAACCATGTGATTGGCCCCAACCCCAAGCTGTTTCCCAAAACCCTGTTCAGCGAACTGGGCGAGGGCGAACCCGTGCGCGTGCAAGCCTGCGACACCGAAGAGCACGAGGCCGAGCGCGCCGTGGCCCGCATCCTGGCCCTGAAAGCGGCCAGCAACCCGCCGCCGGCGTGGAAGGACTTTGCCATCCTCTACCGCGCCAACCACCAGGCCAAGCCGTTCGAGAAAGCGCTGCGCAAGGCGAGCATTCCGTACAAGGTTTCGGGCGGCACCAGTTTTTTCGACCGGGCCGAGATCAAAGATTTGTGCGCCTGGTTTCGCCTGTGGAGCAACAACGACGACGACCCGGCGTTTTTGCGTGCCATCACCACGCCGCGCCGGGGCATTGGCCACACCACCCTGGGCAAGCTGGGCGAATTTGCTGCGCTGCACAAACTGAGCATGTTCGGCAGCCTGTTCAATGCCATGCTGCCGGCCGTCTTGGGCAAAAAGGCGCTGGAAGGGCTGCTCGAATTTGGCCGCAACATGAACGACTTGGAATACCGCGCCCGCCACTGCCTGGGGCACGAGGCCAGCCGCACGTTTTTAATCGACTGGCTGACCGACATTGGCTACGAGCAGTACCTGTACGACAGCGAAGACAGCGAAGGCGTGGCCGCCGCCCGCTGGAGCAATGTGCTGGAGTTTTGCGACTGGATGGCCCAGCGCGCCGGGGGCCAGATCGAGGATGCGGCCGGCACCAGCACGCACACCGAAATCAAAAGCCTGCTGGAAGTGGCGCAGAACATTGCCCTGCTCTCGACCATCTCTGAGCGCGAAAGCGAGCAGGACCAGGTCGTGCTCTCCACCCTGCACGCCAGCAAGGGGCTGGAGTGGCCGCACGTGCAACTGGTGGGCGTGACCGAAGGCATGCTGCCCTTCAAGCTGGACGATGACGATGGCAAGCAGCAGCACGTCAGCGACGAAACCGCCGCCCGCCTGCAGGAAGAGCGTCGCCTGATGTACGTGGGCATCACCCGCGCCCAGCGCAGCTTGGTGGTGAGTTGGACCAAGCGCCGCAAAAAAGGCCGTGACACCGTGCCCTGCCAGCCCAGCCGCTTCATTGCCGAAATGCAGCTTGACCCGGCTGCCAACCAGAAGAGCGCTCGAGAAAGGCTTCGCCAACAACGAGATGAAATGGCAGCTGGCCTTTCCTAACTCACCTATGTTTATTGCCTGGATTTATGACTTTTTCCCGCTTTCTTCTGCCTGCCTTGGTCTGGGGGGCTGCCTGGCCCTCTGCCCAGGCCACTTCTGCGGCGGTCACCGCACCGCCGCCGCTGGCGCTGGACACCTGGCGCCAGTGCGCCGCCACCACCGACAACCAGGCCCGCCTGGCGTGCTTTGATGCCTGGGCGCAGCAGCAAGAGCCCCTCACGCCGCCCCCGGCCACCCAGTGGAGTCGCCTTCCCACCGAGGCGGTGGCCAGTGCCGCCATGCCTACCGATACCGCTGGCGCTGCCGATACCGCTGCCGCTGGTGGCCTGGCAATAGCCCCGGCGCTGCCACTGCCCGCCACGCCCACCAACGGGGGCTGCCGCGATGCACGGTACAGCGAAATCTCCCGCCACTTCGAGCTGGAACCCGGCTCGGACTGCGGCACCTTCAGCCTGCGCGGCTACCGGCCGTTGAGCGTTTCCGTGGTGCAAGGCAGCCGGGTCAATGGCCAGCCGTTTTCGCCCAGCCGGGGGGCGGCGCTGGCCCAGAACTACCAGCGCCATGAAATGCGCATCCAGGTCTCGGCCCGCACCAAAGTCGCCCAAGGGCTGCTCACCGGCCCGCGCTCCAGCGGCAAGGATTCGTTGTGGTTTGGCTACACCCAGCAGTCGTATTGGCAGTTGTTCCACGGGGGCATTTCGCGGCCATTTCGCTCGACCGACCATGAGCCGGAGGTGTTCTATGTGTATCCCACCGATGCCCCGCTGCCCTGGGGCGGGCGCTGGCGCTACAGCGGCGTGGGGCTGGTACACCAGTCCAACGGCGAGAGCAACCCCCTGTCGCGCAGCTGGAACCGTTGGTATGTGATGACCGGGGCCGAATGGCGCAGCGGCTGGCAACTGCACCTGAAAGCCTGGAAGCGCGTGGCCGAAAGCGCCGAGAACGACGACAACCCCGGCATCCAAGACTTTGTCGGCCGGGGCGAGGCCCGGTTGCTGTGGAACGTCAATGACCAGCACATCCTGGGCCTGACCGTGCGCGGCACGCCGGGCCGGGGCTGGGGATCGGGCCGCCTGGAATGGCTGCGCACCCTGGGCGAGGGCTGGAACGGTGGCAAGAGCAATCTGCGCCTGCACGTGCAGCTGTTCAGCGGCTACGGCGACAGCCTGCTGGACTACAACTACAAACGCACCGCCTTGAGTGTCGGCCTGAGCTTGCTGGACTTTTAAATAGTTGAAATTATAAAAATGATAGCTTGTTGCGCTTAATGCGTCATTGTTTTGTAATTATTCGAATTGAAAATGTCTTTTTAAAAGCGCAATCAGCTATTAAATAAATAGTCCATGGCACTGTGGCGTGTACCTGCAATGGGGCAAGCAAGCCCAGATCGTGCCGGTAGATTAGGTTTTATTGCGCCCAGGTTTGGCCTAAGATGCAGCCCCAAGGTTTTCCCATGAAATTGCAATATCAGCTCAAAGCCGGCAGCTACTACCTGTATGACATGCGTGATACACCCAGCGCAGTCACAGGCGAGCGCCGCTTTAAGCTGAAAACGGACTTGCTGGCCATCGCCTTTGATGCCTACACCGGCGAGCTGCACCAGCACGGCACCCCCGCGCGCATTCAATCTTGGGCCGCAACCAAGCGCCGCCGTCTGCGGGCTGCTGGCCTGTGGCAAGAGGCGGCCGACATCATCGTGATCAGCGGCCCGTTTCCGGTCGATGAAATCAACAAGTGCCTGTGGATCAAAGGCTATTGCCGCCGCTTGCTGCAGCGCCTGTCCTCGCTGCCCCACGGCAAACTGCAGGCCTGGAGCAAAAACTACGGCAAGCGCCGCGCAGCGGCCTAAGAACGTGTTCACGATCTCCTCATGGGTGTGCGGGCGCGGCTTCGGGCGGTCTGCGTCGTTGCAAATCCTCGCAATAGCCAAGCTATTGCTGTGGTTTGCGCCTCGCAACCCATCCCGAACCGCATCCCCCACACCTTCATTCGAGATCATGAACACGTTCTAAACCAACCGCTCAAAATAAACAGCGCCAACGAAACAGCGCCGCCGCATCATCCGGTCGGATTGCACAGACTGTGCAGCACCCCAATGCGCAGGGCACCCTGGGCGGGCACCATGGCCTGCAGCTGCAGGGTGTGAAAAAGGGCCAGCAGCACACTTAACCCCCCGGCAACCACCGGTGCCTTGTCGGCCCGCAAACCTGGCAGGGCCAGCTGCCCGATATGGCCGCAGCGCAGCAGTTGCGCACGCAGCCAGTACACCTCTGCGCGGGTGATGGGGCTGGCACCGTGGCCGTGGGCGGCCAGCACATCGCTGACGGCTGTGGCGGTGCCCGCCGAGGCATAGGCGCAATCCCAGCTGCCCAGGGGGAACAGCGTGGCCGCCTGCGCCAACACGGTGCTGGCCGCCGCCTCTGCCTGGGCGAAAGCCGCTTCGGACAACACGCCATCGCCAAAAAACCGCCCCGTCCACAGCACGCTGCCCAGCGGGTAGGAGGCCAGCTGCTGGGCTTGCAGCCCTTGGCCCAGGGTGATTTCTGTCGAGCGCCCGCCCAGATCGACGATCAAGCGCCGATCGGTGGACGGCGGCAGCTGGCTGGCCACGCCCCGGTAAATGAGCGCCGCCTCTTGCTCGCCGCTGATGATGTCGATGGGCAGCCCCCCCAGCAGGCGGCTGCCTTCGCGCACAAAGTCGGCGCTGTTGCGCGCCTCGCGCAGGGTTTGCGTGGCCACGGCACGGGCGTGTTGAACCTGGTGCTGGTGCAGCAGCTGGCCAAATTCGGCCAGGCAGGCCCAGCCCGCTTGCATGGCCGCGGCACTCAAACAGCCGTTTTCCAGACACGCCCCCTGGCGCAGCGTGCGTTTAATGTAGTGTTGGCGAACAAATTCGCTGCCCCGGAAAAAGCCAATCTCCAGACGGAAACTGTTCGATCCAAGGTCAATGGCGGCGATGGTCGGGGGGTGCTCCATGGCAAATCCTGGCAGGCGGGTAAGCGCGTGGTTTTACCAGTTTTATGCCCATAATTTTTATGCCTTGGCAAAAAACAGGATCGACATGACCAGCCCGGTCAGCACAATGCCCCAGCGCAGCACGGGCGCGGGCAGCTTGCGGGCGATGCGGGCCCCGCCATAGCCCCCGGCGGTGGCGGCCACCATCATCAGCAAGGCCTGGGGCCACAGCACGATGCCCCCGGCCGCGTACACCGCCACCGCAATGGCGGTGAGCAGGGTGGAGACCAAATTTTTCATGCCATTCATGGCGTTCAGATTGGTTTGCCCCAGCAGGCTGAACAAAGCCAGGCACAAGATGCCCAAGCCCCCGTTGAAGTAGCCCCCATAAAAAGCCACGGCGAACATGCCGATGGCGGCCTTTACCGTGGACGCAGCCCCGTGCTTTTGCCCTGCCGCCCAGGCGCGGATTTGTGGGCCAAAAGCAAACAAGGCGGTTGCGCCCAGCAGCAGCCAGGGGACAACTTTTTTGAACGTAGCGTCCGAGGTGACCAGCAGCAGCGCCGCCCCGGCCGCGCCGCCAATCAAAGACAGGGCGATTGAGCGCCCCATGGTCAGCCCAGGCGGTGCCGCCATGTCTTCACGAAACCCCCAGGTGCTGGCCGCATAACCGGGCAGCAAGGCCACGGTGCCGGTGGCATTGGCCGTGACCGCCGGTACGCCGGTAAACACCAGGGCGGGCAGGGTCAAAAAACTGCCACCGCCGGCCACGGCATTCAAAGCGCCTGCCAAAAATGCCGCTACCAGCAGCAGTGCCACATGGTCGATTGGCCCAAACATCTCCATCGCTATCCCCTTGCTGCAAACGAACGAAAGCGCGATCTTAGGGGGATTGCGGGGGCTGCCACCCCAAGCCAAGGGGGCCAGGCAGGTTAAGCAGTTTTTACCGTGAGTTTCTCCCACGCGTCGATGGCTTCGGCGCAGTACATCAGGGCCGGGCCACCACCCATATAAACGCACAGGCCGAGCATCTCATCGAGTTCGGCGCGGGTCGCTCCCAATTTGTGTAGTGCCTGCACGTGAAAGCCAATACAGCCCGAGCACTTTTGCGTTACGCCAATGGCCAGGGCGATGAGCTCTTTGGTCTTGGCATCAATGGCCCCATCGGCCAGGGCCGCTTGTGAAAGTTGGGCGAAGCCCTGCATCACCGGGGCTTGTGATTGGCGAAAGCTTTTTAGGGCTTTGTTGATGTTTTGGGTCAGGGCAGCGTGGTCAAAGGTGCTCATATAGCCTCCAGTTGGAAAAATTAATAGCAATTGTTTATGTTTTTGTATAATATATATTTTCTTCAATTGTTGTTTGATCAACAAACTTGTAACTCACCCAAAGGAGTGCTTTCATGAAAATCAATGTCGGCGGTATCGACCGCATCTTGCGTATTTTGGTGGGCGTGGTGCTGGTTGTCCTGGCTGCGACAGGCCTGGTGGGCTGGTGGGGGTGGCTGGGCGTGCTGCCATTGGCCACGGGCTTGTTCCGGTTTTGCCCCGCGTACCCGCTGCTGGGCATCAATACCTGTCCGCTTAAGCGCGATTGAGCGCTTATTTTTTGATCACAATGCAAATGCCTTGCGTTTGCCGTCTATTTGGCTTGTGCTTTAAGGTACGTACTTTTACTTTGCTTGCCTTTTGCCATGATGCCTACGATTGATGCCCCAGCCCCTTCTGCCGCCATTGATTTGGAGGTGATGCGCGAGCACGCTACGCAGGTGGTGACAACGCTCAAGCTGCTGGGCAACGCCGATCGCTTGCTCTTGCTGTGCCAATTGGCCCAACAAGAGCGCACCGTGGGCGATTTGGAACAGCTCACCGGGGTGACCCAGCCCACCTTGTCGCAGCAGCTGGGCATCTTGCGGCGCGAGGGCGTGGTGAGCACGCGCCGCGATGGCAAGTTCATTTGGTACCAGCTGAATGATCCGCGCATTTTGCAGCTCATCCAAACCATGTACCGCCTCTATTGCCCGGCCTGAGCCCAGCCGCTGGCCCCGTCTTTGGCTTGGCCCTTAATCCTTGGCGTAAGGGTCGGCGTAGCCCAGTTCTTGCAGGATGGCGGTTTCGTAGTCTTCCATCTCTTGCGCATCTTCCTCGCTGGTTTCGTGGTCCCAGCCTTGGGCGTGCAAGGTGCCGTGTACCAGCAGGTGGGCGTAGTGCTCTTCCAGGGTTTTGCCTTGCTCCAGCGCTTCGCGTTCGACCACGGGGGCGCACAGCACCAGGTCGGCCACCACGGTGGGCTCTTGCTGGTAGTCAAAGGTCAGCACATTGGTGGCGTAGTCTTTGTGGCGGTATTGGTGGTTGAGTTGTTGGCCTTCGCTGTGGCCGACGATGCGCACGGTGATTTCCGCATCCAGCGCCAGGGCGTGGCGAATCCAGCGGGTGACGTGGCTGCGCGTGAGCACGGCGCGGTGGCGGGCCAGCGGGTCAGGGTCACCGTCAAAGAGGTTGCGGCCAAATTGCAGCGATAAGCGCAGTTGGTTCAGGGCCATGGTGGGGTTTCCTTTTAAACAATAGCTGTTACCGCTGATTTTGATGGGTATTTTGGTGCTTTATGCATTCAAAACTTTATTAAATAAGCGCAAATAGCTATGTATTTTGCATCACTGCCAGCAGCAAACCCAGGAAGAGCAAGGCCGCCAGCACGGCCAGACTGATTTTCACCCAGCTGTACGGGCGCTCGCCAGCAATGGCACCGGTGTAGCCGTTGGCGACGATCTGGAAGGTTTTTGTGCCGTAGGTGTAGCTGACCAGCCACACCGGCACCAGCACATGCTTGAAGCTGCGCCCCTGGTACTGGCGCTGCATGGACAGGTTGCGCCAGGTGTCGCCCGGAATCTGCCGGATGCACAGGCTGCGCAGGGTGTGGTCCATGTCTTCTTCGTTGATTTTGGCGGCTTGGCCCAGGTTGATTTGGTAGCGCTCCACCGTCCAGCCGCGCACAAATTCGGGGCTGTAGGGTTGTAAATCGGTGGTGGTGGGAAAGGGCTCGATCTGGCGCAGCAGGGCGCGGTGTACGCCCGCCGTGCCGGGCACCAGGGCATCGTCAAAAAAGTGCTGCAGCTGGCCCGCCGCTGGCTCCCAGCGCGTGTGCTGCACTTGGCGGGTTTGCATGTTGCCGTTGTTGTCGCGGTAGGTCTCGGTGGTGTAGTAGTAATAACCGGCCTGGGCCTGCCACTGGGCGCTGGCGTGGGCATCAAACGTCCAGTACGGCAGGTAGATGCCGTGCAGGGTATCGGTCAGCGCAGCGGTTTTGAGTTTGTTCGGGGCAAACCAGCGGCTGCCGTACCACTGGCGGATGCGGTCGCGGATTTGCCCGTCGCTGATTTTGAACGGCAAGATGCTTTGCGGCGTAATCGCCTCGCCGCCGCCGGTATGCGCCACGATGGCGGGCGAGCCGCAAAAATCGCAGCGCTGCGCCGTGCGCTGGGCATCAAACACCGAAATGGCGCGGCAGTTTTGGCATTCGACCTCGTAGCGCTCTTGCCCCCAGCCGCGCCCGCTGGCCGGATTGCGCAGGGCTTGGAGCAGGTCTTGCTCGGCAATGGCGCTGGGGTCGTCAGCGTGGGCGCTGGGTGACCAGGGGGCGGTGGTGCCGCAATAGGGGCAGCGCAGGGTTTGCGCCTGGGGGTGCCACTCCAGATTGCCGCCGCATTCCGGGCAGGGGTGTTTGCCCACGGTGGCGGGGGCGGCGGGTTCAAAGGAGGCAGCAGCGGTCATAGTCAATGGGCAAGAGAGGCGTATTGTGCCGCCGCTGCCCGTGGCGGGGCAGGGTTTCCCGGCACAATTGCGGATTACGCTTTTGAATTGCCTTTTTTATTACCCAGGAGATTGTCCCCATGCAAAAACGCACCCTTCTTGCCTCGGTCGCTTTGGCCGCTTTGTTGGCCGCTTGCGGTAAAACCGAACCTGCGGCCAGCACAGCCCCGGCCGCGGCGCCCGCCCCGGCTGCGGTGGTGAAACTGGTGGTAGGACTGGACGATAACTTCCCGCCCATGGGTTTTCGCGATGAGAAAAACGAGCTGGTCGGCTTTGACATCGACATGGCCCGTGAGGCCGCCAAGCGCGCGGGCCTGGAAGTGGAGTTCAAGCCCATCGACTGGAGCGCCAAAGAGGCCGAACTGTCGGGCAAGCGCGTCGATGCCCTGTGGAATGGCCTGACCATCACCGAAGAGCGCAAGCAAAACATCGCCTTTACCGCGCCCTACATGGAAAACCACCAAATCATCGTGGTGCCGGCCAATTCTGAAATCAAAACCAAGGCCGATCTGGCGGGCAAAGTGGTCGGTGCCCAAGAAGGCTCCAGCGCGGTGGATGCCATCAAGAAAGAAGAAGCTGTTTTCAATTCGTTCAAAGAGCTCAAAACCTTTGGCGACAACGTGGCGGCCCTGATGGACCTGACCACCGGCCGCTTGGAGGCCGTGGTGGTCGATGAAGTGGTCGGCCGCTACTACGTGGCCAAAAAGCCCGAGCTGTACGCCGTGCTGGACGAGAACTTTGGCACCGAAGAGTACGGTGTGGGCCTGCGCAAGGAAGATACTGAGCTGCTGGCCAAAATCGACGGGGCCATGAATGCCATGAAGCAAGATGGCACGGCCGCCAAAATTGCCCAGCAGTGGTTTGGCAAAGACATCATCAAGTAAGGCACGCCCCAGGGTTTTCCCAGCCGCGTTGTAGAATCTGCGGCTACGCCCCTGCAGCCGGCAAGGCTTGGCCTTGTCGGCTTTTTCTTTGCCCGCGCCGATCATTTTGGGGCGAGCCAAGACCTTTATGGAATATGTAATTTCTTTGCTGGGCCCCATGTGGAGTGGGGCGCAGGTCACGCTCAAGCTGTTTGTGATCACCATGGCGCTGTCCATCCCGCTGGGGTTGGTGCTGGCCTTGGTGCGCATCTCGCGCCTGCGCAGTTTGAGCGCTGCGGTAGGGGCCTACATCTGGCTGATGCGTGGCACGCCGCTGATGCTGCAGCTGCTGTTTATCTACTTTGCCCTGCCGTTTGTGCCGGTGATTGGCGTGCGCTTGCCCGATTTTCCGTCGGCCGTGGTGGCGTTCGCGCTCAATTACGCGGCGTACTTTGCCGAGATTTTCCGCGCCGGCATCCAGTCGATTGACCGGGGGCAGTATGAGGGGGCCAAGGTGCTGGGCCTGACCTATGGGCAGACCATGCGCCGCATCATCCTGCCGCAAATGTGGACGCGCATTTTGCCGCCCGTGAGCAACGAGACGATCACCCTGGTCAAAGACACCAGCTTGATTTATGTGCTGGCCTTGAACGACCTGCTGCGCGTGGCCCGTGGCATGGTGCAGCGCGACTTTACCTTCACGCCCTTCATTGTGGCGGGCTGTTTCTACCTGGGGATGACCTTGATTCTGACCTGGGTCTTCCAATACTTGGAGCGCCGCCATGCCCGCTTTGACGCTTGACACCCCACACGCCGCCCCCGAAGTCATGATCAGCGCCCAGCAGATTCACAAAAGCTTTGGCGCGACCAATGTGCTGCGCGGCATCTCGCTGCAACTGCAGCGCGGCGAGGTGGTGGCCATCATTGGCCCCTCTGGCTCGGGCAAAAGCACCTTTCTGCGTTGTTTGAACCATCTGGAAACAATTGATAGCGGCACCATCACGGTCGAAGGCGATGTGCTGGTACAAAACGATGCCAATGGCCGTGCAGCGTACGCAAGCGACTCTCAAATTCGGAGCATTGGCCGCAAAATGGGCATGGTGTTCCAGTCGTTCAACCTGTTTCCGCATTTGACCGTGCTGGAAAACATCATCGAAGCGCCCATGCTGGTGAAGAAAATGGCCCGCGCCGCCATCGTGCCCCAGGCTGAGCAGCTGCTGCAAAAAGTGGGCCTGCTGGACAAGCGCGATGCCTACCCCAACCGCCTCTCGGGCGGGCAAAAACAGCGCGTGGCCATTGCCCGGGCGCTGGCCATGGGGCCGGATATTTTGCTGTTTGACGAGCCGACCTCGGCCCTGGACCCCGAGCTGACCGGCGAAGTGCTGCGCACCATGCGCGAACTGGCGCAGGAGCACATGACCATGCTGGTGGTCACTCACGAAATGGGCTTTGCCCGCGATGTGGCCAACCGGGTGATCTTCATGGACAAGGGCGAAATTGTCGAAGAAGCCCCGGCGAAAGAATTTTTTAGCGCCCCCCAGCAGGAACGCACCAAAGCCTTTTTGTGCAACACCTTGTAGAGAAGGGTGAACACAGGATGTCCGACGCATTGAATTTGGTTGAGCTGCACAACGTGACCTTTGGCTATGGCGAGCGGGTGGTGCTGCGCGACCTGTCGCTGACCGTGCCCAGGGGCAAGGTGACGGCGCTGATGGGTGCTTCGGGCGGTGGCAAAACCACCGTGCTGCGCCTGATTGGCGGGCAAAACCGGGCGCAGCAGGGCCAGGTGCTGTTCGATGGGCAGGACGTGGGCCAGATGGACACGGCCGCGCTGTACACCATGCGCCGGCGCATGGGCATGCTGTTTCAGTTTGGGGCGCTGTTTACCGACATGGATGTGTTCGACAACGTGGCGTTTCCCTTGCGCGAGCACACCGATTTGCCCGAGGCATTGATCCGCGACATCGTGCTGATGAAGCTGCACGCCGTTGGCTTGCGTGGGGCCCGCGCGCTGCAGCCCAGCGAAGTCTCGGGCGGCATGGCCCGGCGCGTGGCCTTGGCACGGGCCATTGCCCTGGACCCGGAGCTCATCATGTACGACGAGCCGTTTGCCGGGCTGGACCCGATTTCTTTGGGCACGGCGGCCCGCTTGATTCGCACCCTGAACGATGCCCTGGGGCTGACCAGCATCGTGGTGTCGCACGACCTGGAAGAAACCTTTCGCGTGGCCGACCAGGTGATTATTTTGGGCGCGGGCGGTGTCGCCGCCCAGGGCACGCCAGCCGAGGTGATGGCCAACCCCGATCCGCTGGTGCAGCAATTTGTCCATGCCCAGCCCATCGGGCCGGTACCGTTTCATTACCCCGCGCCCAGTTTGGCGCAGGATTTTGGGGGGCAGCCATGAACTTCTTGGCACGGCTGGGCCGCAGCACCCGGGCGCAACTGGCCGCCCTGGGGCAGGCCACGCGTTTGTTGGGGCAATTGCTGGGGCTGCTGCCCGCCACCTTGGCGCGGTTTCGGCTGGTGGGCGAGCAAATCCATTTTTTAGGCAACTACTCGTTGGCCATCATTGGAGTCTCGGGGCTGTTTGTGGGGTTTGTGCTGGGTTTGCAGGGCTACTACACCTTGCAGCGCTATGGCTCGGCCGAGGCACTGGGCTTGCTGGTGGCGCTGTCGCTGCTGCGCGAGCTGGGGCCGGTGGTCACGGCCTTGCTGTTTGCCGGTCGCGCTGGTACGGCCTTGACCGCTGAAATTGGCTTGATGAAAGCCGGTGAACAGCTGGCTGCGATGGAAATGATGGCCGTCAGCCCCGTGCGCCGCATTCTGGCCCCGCGCTTTTGGGCCGGGGTCATCACCATGCCGCTGCTGGCCGCCGTGTTTAGCGCTGTGGGCGTGATTGGCGGCTGGGTTGTGGGCGTGCTGTTGATTGGCGTGGATGGCGGCGCGTTCTGGGGGCAGATGCAAGGCGGCGTGGATTGGTGGTACGACCTGGCCAATGGGGTGCTCAAAAGCCTGGTGTTTGGCTTTGCCGTCAGTTTTATTGCGCTGTACCAGGGCTACACCGCCAAGCCCACGCCCGAGGGCGTGTCCCGCGCGACGACGCGCACCGTGGTGGTGGCCTCGCTGGCAGTGTTGGGGCTGGACTTTTTGCTCACCGCGTCCATGTTCAGTATTTAAAGAAAATAGCTCAAGAGGTATCCATGCCAAGTTCAAAAAATGATGTTTGGGTCGGCTTGTTTGTGTTGATCGGCGGCTTGGCCCTGGCCTTTTTGGCACTGCAGTCGGCCAATTTGCTGAGTT
The DNA here is from genome assembly GCF_042654745.1 of Comamonas denitrificans. Classification (NCBI taxonomy): domain Bacteria; kingdom Pseudomonadati; phylum Pseudomonadota; class Betaproteobacteria; order Burkholderiales; family Comamonadaceae; genus Comamonas; species Comamonas denitrificans. Next base: position 54,030 of record NZ_JBHSEY010000017.1, on the reverse strand, counting down.
TGAGCTTTCAGCCCACCTACCAGGTGACGGCCCGCTTTGACAACATTGGTGGCTTAAAGCCTAAGGCCGCCGTCAAAAGCGCCGGGGTGGTGGTGGGCCGGGTCGAGGGCATCACCTTTGACGACCAAACCTTCCAGGCCACGGTGCATTTGTCCATGGAAAAGCGCTATGCCTTTCCGAAAGACAGCTCATTAAAAATCCTAACCAGCGGATTATTGGGCGACCAGTATGTGGGGATTGAGGCCGGGGCCGATGAGCACAACCTGGCCCAGGGTGATCGCATTGTGGCCACGCAGTCGGCGGTAGTGTTGGAAAATCTGATTGGCCAATTTCTTTATGGCAAGGCGCAAGAAGGCGGCACAACCGAATAGGCCCAAGCGTTCAGTACCAAGGTGACTTTTATGTTGAAAAAAATAATTTCGTTTGTCCGGCTGAAAACGGCCCCTGCCTGCGTGATCGGGGCCTGCGTGGTCTTGGCCGGTTGTGCGGCGGTGCCTGAGGGCCAGGCCCGCCATCCGCAAGACCCGTGGGAGGGCTACAACCGCTCGATGATGGCGTTCAACGACACGGTTGATGACGCAGTGTTCAAACCCGTGGCGACGGCCTATAAAACCGTCACACCCCAGCCGATGCGCACGGGAGTGACCAATTTTTTCAGCAACGTCGGTGACCTGTGGTCAATGGTGAATTACGTGCTGCAAGGCCGGGGCGAGCAGGCCTACAACCACATGGTGCGCTTTACCACCAACACCGTGTTTGGCCTGGGTGGGGTGTTGGACATTGCCACCGAGGCACAAATTGCCCGTGAAAAGCAAGACTTTGGCTTGACCCTGGCGCACTGGGGGATGAAGCCTGGGCCCTACCTGGTGCTGCCTTTCTTTGGCCCATCGACTGTGCGCGATACCGTGGCCTTGCCCGTGGATTGGCGCGGCTATGTCCTGGATGACATCTACCCCGTCTCTGTGCGCAACAGCTTGGCCGCGCTGCGCTGGACCGACAAGCGGGCCAATGTGCTCGATGCCTCGGACACGCTGGATGCCGTTGCCCTGGACCGTTACAGCTTGGTGCGTGATTTTTACCTGCAGCGGCGCGACCCCCGGGCGCAGGATGAAAACGCTGGCCAAGTGGAAGACTTTGACAATTAAGCAAGAAGAAAATATTTATGCAACGAAGGACTCTGATCACCCTGCTGGCTTCTTTGACCGGGGGCGCAGTTTTGCCCACATGGGCCCAAACGGGGAGCAAGGATGAAGCGCCCGATGCGCTGATCAAGCGCTTATCCACCGATTTGCTGGAGCTGGTTAAAAAAGACCCAGCGCTGAAAAAAGGCGACCTGGCCCGCATCTCTGAGGTGGTCGATCGCGAAGTCATCCCCTACGTGAACTTTCGCAAAATGACCTCGGCGGCGGTTGGCCCGCAATGGCGCCAAGCCAGTGAAGCCCAGCGCGAGCAGCTGCAGCAGGCCTTCAAGGGCATGCTGATTCGCACCTATGCCGGGGCGCTGGCCCAGGTGAGCGACCAAAAAGTGGTGGTCAAGCCGCTGCGGGCCGCGCCGGGCGATACCGATGTGCTGGTGCGCACCGAAGTGCGCGGCAAGGGCGAGCCCGTGGCGCTGGACTTTCGGCTGGAGAAAAAGCCTGGCGAGGGCTGGAAAATCTACAACCTCAACGTATTGGGCATCTGGATGGTGGAGACCTACCGCACCCAGTTCGCGCAAGAGTTGAACCAGGGCGGGATTGACGGCTTGATTCAGGCCCTGTCGTCCCGCAGCTTTGATGCCACCGCTGCCGCCAAACCCTAAGCCCGCGCAGGCGTACACGGCCCCCATGACCACGGTGGATTTACCCCCCCAGTTGGATGCCAGCGTTGCCAAGGCGCAGCTGGCCGCACTGTGCCGCGCCTTGGATGCCTTGCCCAGGGGCAGTGTGTGCCGCTTGAACGCGGCCGGGGTGCAGCGCTTTGACTCCGCCGGTTTGGCGCTGCTGCTGGCCTGCCGCCGCCATGCCCAGGCCCATGGAAAAACCTTGCACGTGGTGCAGTGGCCGGCCAAGCTGCAGTCCTTGGCCCAGGTGTATGGGGTGTTGGAGTGGCTCAGCACCCCCCAAGACAAGTCCGTCGCTCACGCCGCTGCCAGCGCGGTTTGACATTCCCCCTTGCGGCCATTGCTGCGCTGCAGCATCTGCAAACAGGGGCCGCCGTAGAATTGCGCCCTCTATGACCGCTGTTTCTTTTCAATCCATCTCCAAGACCTACACCACCCCTCGGGGCGATTTCCATGCGCTGCAAGATGTCAGCCTGGACATTGAAGTGGGTGAATTTTTTGGCCTGCTCGGCCCCAATGGGGCCGGTAAAACCACGCTGATCAGCATCTTGGCGGGCCTTGCGCGTGCCAGCAGTGGCCGCGTCTCGGTGCTGGGGCACGATGTGCACAGCGACTTTGCCGCCGCCCGCCAGCGCCTGGGCATCGTGCCGCAGGAGCTGGTGTTTGACCCGTTTTTCAATGTGCGCGAAACCTTGCAGCTGCAATCGGGCTACTTTGGCCTGAAGCACAACAACGCCTGGATCGACGAGCTGCTAGAAAGCCTGGGCCTGGCCGATAAGGCCACGGCCAATATGCGCCAGCTCTCGGGCGGCATGAAGCGGCGCGTGATGGTGGCCCAAGCCTTGGTCCACAAGCCGCCGGTGATCGTGCTGGACGAGCCCACCGCCGGGGTCGATGTGGAGCTGCGCCAAACGCTGTGGCAGTTTGTCGCCCAGCTCAACAAGCAGGGCCACACCGTGCTGCTGACCACGCACTACCTGGAAGAGGCCGAGGCGCTGTGCAGTCGCGTGGCCATGCTCAAGCGCGGCAAGATCGTCACCCTCTCGCGCATGGACGACCTGCTCAAATCGGCCTCCAGCACCGTGTTGCAGTTCAAAACCGATGATGCTTTGCCAGAAGCGATCGCTGCCCGCGCCCGTGTGACGGGGCGTATCGTGCAAATTCCGGCCCACGATGCGGCCGATGTCGAGCAGCTGCTGGCCACCCTGCGCCAAGGCGGCGTGCACCCGCAAGAGGTGGAAATCCGCCGTGCGGACCTGGAAGATGTCTTCCTCCACGTCATGCAGCAACAGCAGCAACAACAAGTGCCAGGAGTTCGCCCATGACCCCGCCCGTGAATACCGCCTCGCTGTCGGCCAGCGCCGGCTGGCGCACCTTGCTGCACAAAGAAGTGCAGCGGTTTTGGAAAGTCGCGTTCCAAACCATTGCCGCGCCGGTGCTCACCGCCGTGCTCTACCTGCTGGTGTTTGGCCACGTGCTCGAAGGGCGCGTGCTGGTGTACGACCGCCTGAGCTACACCGCCTTTCTCATCCCCGGCTTGGTGATGATGAGCATGTTGCAAAACGCCTTTGCCAACAGCGCCTCCAGCCTGGTGCAAAGCAAAATCATGGGCTCGCTGGTGTTTTTGCTGCTCACCCCGCTATCGCACTGGGCCTGGTTTGGCGCTTACGTGGGGGCGGCCATCTTGCGCGGGCTGCTGGTGGGCTGCGGGGTGTTTATCGTCACCTTGTTTTACGCCACGCCTGAATTTGCCGCGCCGCTGTGGATTGGGGTGTTCGCCCTGCTGGGCTGCGCCATGATGGGCACGCTGGGCCTGATTGCCGGGCTGTGGGCCGATAAGTTTGACCAAATGGCCACCTTTCAAAACTTTTTGATCATGCCCATGACGTTCTTGTCCGGCGTGTTCTATTCCATCCATTCGCTGCCTGCGTTTTGGCAGCAGGTGAGCCACTTCAACCCGTTTTTCTACATGATTGACGGTTTTCGCTACGGCTTTTTCGGCCAAAGCGATGTCTCGCCGTGGCTCAGCTTGGCCATTGCCGGGAGCGCGTGGCTGCTGGTCAGCGCGTTGGCCTTGCAGTTATTGCGCACGGGATACAAAATTCGTAGCTAGAGTCGCTTATTTATAAACATTTATTAGAGGTTTTACATGAATTCTGAAGATATCCAAGCGCTAATTGCTGCAAACTTGCAGTGCGAACATGTTGAAGTCGAGGGCGATGGCCGCCATTGGTTTGCCGTGATTGTCTCCAGCACCTTCGAGGGGCAAAACCGCGTGCAGCGCCAGCGGGCCATCAACGCCATCGTGAATGACAAAATCGCCTCGGGCGAACTGCACGCCTTGTCGATGAAAACCCTCACCCCGGCCGAGTGGGCCCAGCAGCAGGCCTAAGAACGCTGAAATCCATAAACTAATAGCTGCTATCGCTTATTGGGTAAGGGTTAGCAGTCTTTTTATCTCTTAAAAATGGACAAACTCCTCATCCGTGGTGGGCAAAGCCTGCAGGGCGAAGTCTTGATCTCTGGCGCCAAAAACGCCGCCTTGCCGCAAATGTGTGCCACCTTGCTCACCGCGCAGCCGGTGCACCTGGTGAACGTGCCGCGCTTGCACGACGTGGCCACCATGCGCCGCCTGCTCGACCACATGGGCGTGGCCACCGAAACCCACGGCGAGCGCGGCGGCATGAGCTTTACCGCCCCCGATACGCTGAACCCCGAAGCGCCGTATGAGCTGGTGAAAACCATGCGCGCCTCGGTGCTGGTGCTGGGGCCGCTGCTGGCCCGCTTTGGCCGCGCCAAGGTGTCGCTGCCCGGCGGCTGCGCCATTGGCTCGCGCCCGGTCGATCAGCACATCAAAGGCCTGCAGGCCATGGGTGCGGAAATCACCGTCGATCACGGCTACATGCTGGCCAGCTTGCCGCTGGGGCACAAGCGCCTGCGCGGGGCGCACATCAGCACCGACATGGTGACGGTGACCGGCACCGAAAATTTCCTCATGGCCGCCTGCTTGGCCGAGGGGCGCACGGTGCTGGAAAACGCCGCCATGGAGCCCGAAATCACCGATCTGGCCGAAATGCTCATCCGCATGGGCGCAAAAATCACTGGCCACGGCACCAGCCGCATCGTCATCGACGGGGTGGAGCAACTGCACGGCTGCGAGCACCAGGTGGTGGCCGACCGCATTGAAGCGGGCACCTTTTTGTGCGCCGTGGCCGCCACGGGGGGCGAGGCCTTTTTGCGCAATGCCCGCGCCGACCACTTGGGGGCCGTGATCGACAAGCTGCAAGAGGCCGGGGCCCAGGTGCTGGCCGAGGAGGGCGGCGTGCGCATTCGCAGCGAAGGGCCCCTGAAGGCGCAAAGCTTTCGCACCACCGAATACCCCGGCTTTCCCACCGACATGCAGGCGCAGTTCATGGCGCTCAATTTGGTGGCCGAAGGCCCCAGCACGGTGACGGAAACGATTTTTGAAAACCGCTTCATGCACGTCAATGAAATGCGCCGCCTGGGGGCGCAAATCAGCACCGACGGGCGCGTGGCCAGCGTCACTGGCGGGCAGCGCCTGACGGGGGCCACCGTCATGGCCACCGACCTGCGGGCCTCGGCCAGCTTGGTGATTGCCGCCTTGGTGGCCAAGGGCGAAACCATCGTCGAGCGCATCTACCACCTTGACCGGGGCTACGACCGCATGGAAGACAAGCTGCGCGCCCTGGGGGCAGACATCAAGCGCCTTGCCTGATGCCCTTTTGCCCTGTGCCCTGTGCATTTCCCTTCACCCGCTAATCAGATTGCTGCCCCTATGAGCATCACCATCGCCCTGTCCAAGGGCCGCATTTACGAAGAAACCCTGCCGCTGCTGGCCGCCGCCGGCATCACCGTGGCCGAAGACCCGGAAAAATCGCGCAAGCTGATTTTTCCCACCAACCAGCCCGATGTGCGCGTGGTGCTGGTGCGCGCCTCGGACGTGCCGGTGTACGTGCAATACGGCGGGGCGGACTTGGGGGTGTCGGGCCTGGATTCGCTCATCGAACACGGTGGCCAAGGCCTGTACCAGCCGCTGGACTTGCAGATCGCCCAATGCCGCGTCAGCGTGGCGGTGCGTGCCGACTTTGATTACGAAGCAGCGGTGCAGCAAGGTGGCCGGCTGAAAATCGCCACCAAATACACCACCATCGCGCGCGAGTTCTTCGCCCAAAAAGGCGTACACGTCGATATGGTCAAGCTCTACGGCAGCATGGAGCTGGCCCCGCTGACCGGCATGGCGGATGCCATCGTCGATCTGGTCTCGACGGGTAGCACCTTAAAGGCCAACAACTTGGTCGAAGTCGAGCGCATCATGGACATCAGTTCGCGCCTGGTCGTCAATCAGGCCGCGCTCAAACTCAAACAGCAACGCCTGCGCCCCATCATTGATGCCTTTGTCGGGGCCATTGGCAAAGACTAATCCCGCGCAGCATCCATCCCGCCAGGAAGAATCATGAATTTAGTAGCTACTCCCGCCCACCTATCAACGGTTTCAAGTACTTTTGAGCAAGATTTTTCGCAGCGTCTGCACTGGTCGATGGAGCAAGACGCGGCCATTGAAGAGCGCGTGGCCGCCATCCTGGCCGATGTGCAGCAACGCGGCGATGCCGCCGTGCTGGAGTACACCGCCCGCTTTGATGGCCTGAATGCGCCCGATTTGGCGGCGCTGGAGCTGACCCAGGCCGAACTCCAAGCCGCCTTTGACAGCCTGCCGGATGTGCAAAAAAACGCCCTCACCGAAGCGGCCGCCCGCGTGCGCAGCTACCACGAAGCGCAAAAGCAAGCCACCGGCCAAAGCTGGAGCTACCGCGATGCGGACGGCACCCTGCTGGGCCAAAAAGTCACCCCGCTGGACCGCGTGGGCATCTACGTGCCCGGCGGCAAAGCCGCCTACCCCAGCAGCGTGCTCATGAACGCCATCCCCGCCCAGGTGGCCGGAGTGGCAGAAATCATCATGGTCGTGCCCACCCCCAAAGGCGAAAAAAACCCACTGGTGCTGGCCGCTGCCTACATCGCTGGCGTGACACGCGGCTTCACCATTGGCGGAGCCCAGGCCGTGGCCGCGCTGGCCTACGGCACCGCCACCGTGCCCAAAGTGGACAAAATCACCGGCCCGGGCAACGCTTACGTGGCCAGCGCCAAAAAGCGCGTGTTTGGGCATGTGGGCATCGACATGATTGCCGGCCCGTCTGAAATTTTGGTGCTGGCCGACGGCACCACCCCCGCTGAATGGGTGGCCATGGATTTGTTCAGCCAGGCCGAGCACGACGAGCTGGCCCAATCCATCCTGCTGTGCCCCGATGCCGACTACATCGCCGCCGTGCAGCGCGCAATCGACCGCCTGCTGCCCGAAATGCCCCGCGCGGCCATCATCGCCAAATCGCTCAGCGACCGTGGGGCCTTGATCCACACGCGCAGCATGGAAGAGGCCTGCGCCATCTCTAACCGCATCGCCCCCGAGCACCTGGAGGTCAGCAGCCGCGACCCGCACCGCTGGGAGCCGCTCTTAAAACACGCCGGGGCCATCTTTTTGGGGGCCTACACCAGCGAGAGCCTGGGCGACTACTGCGCCGGCCCCAACCACGTCCTGCCCACCAGCGGCACGGCGCGTTTCAGCTCCCCGCTGGGCGTGTACGACTTCCAAAAACGCAGCAGCCTGATCGAAGTGAGCGAGCAAGGGGCCCAAACCCTGGGCCGCATCGCCAGTGTGCTGGCCCACGGCGAGGGCCTGCAAGGGCACGCGCGGGCGGCAGAAATGCGCTTGAAGGGCTAAGAACGTGTTCAAAGTCTCCTCACGGGTGTGCAGTCGCGGCCTCGGGCGGTCTGCGGCGTTGCAAATCCTCGCCATAGCTAGCGCTATGTCTGTGGTTTGCGCCTTGCAGCCCATCCCGATCCGCATCCCGCACCCCTTCGCGCGCAGATCGTGAACACGTTCTAAGCGCAGGCGCGTTGGCCGCACCCGCCCCGCGCACGCCATGGCCGTGCGCGATGGTGGTCGTTCTTGGCGGCGCTGCTTTTTGCAGGACTCAAAAGGATATAATTTGCAGTTCAATTGAGTGGTGTGGCCGTTTTGCGGCCCGCGAATTTTGCGCGATTGTCTTGCAACGTGTTGATGTTTCGCGACATTCGCTGCGCGCTCCCGCGCACCATATAAAGACTTTGTTGATGCCGGTGCAGGCCACAGCCTGCAGCCGGCATGGTTTTATTCCTCCCAGATTTAGGAACCACCATGGCCGTAACTGTTGAAACCCTGGAAAAGCTGGAACGCAAAATCACGCTGAGCGTGCCGTTGCAGAGCATCCAAGCTGAAGTCGATGCCCGTCTGAAAAAAGTGGCCCGCACTGTGAAGATGGACGGTTTCCGTCCTGGCAAAGTGCCCATGAACGTGGTCGCCCAGCGCTACGGCTACTCGGTGCAATACGAAGTGCTGAACGACAAAGTCAGCGAAGCCTTTGCCCAGGCCGTCCAAGAGGCTGGCCTGCGCGTGGCCGGTCAGCCGCGCATTGCCGAAAAAGAAGGCGCTGCAACCGAAGGCCAGGCCGAGTTTGAAGCAATTTTTGAAGTGTTCCCCGAAGTCAAGCTGGGCGATTTGGCCGCTGCCGAGGTGGAAAAGCTGACCGCCGAAGTGGACGATGCTGCGATTGACAAGACGCTGGACATCCTGCGCAAGCAACGCCGCACATTTGCCCAACGCGCCGCAGACGAAGCCGCTGTCGATGGCGACCGCGTCACGGTTGATTTTGAAGGCAAGATTGACGGCGAACCCTTTGCCGGTGGCAAAGCCGATGACTTCCAATTCCTGGTGGGCGAAGGCCAGATGCTCAAGGAGTTTGAAGATGCCGTGCGCGGCATGAAAGTGGGCGAGTCCAAGACCTTCCCCTTGGCCTTCCCTGAGGATTACCACGGCAAAGACGTGGCCGGCAAAACCGCTGACTTTTTGGTGACGGTCAAAAAAATCGAAGCCGCCAACCTGCCCGAAGTGGACGAAGCCTTGGTCAAGTCCTTGGGCATTGAGGCCGGTACCGTCGAAGCTTTGCGTGCCGATATCCGCAAAAATCTGGAGCGCGAAGTGAAATTCCGCCTGCAAAGCCGCAACAAGCAAGCCGTGATGGATGCCCTGGTGTCGGTGGCGGAGCTGGACCTGCCCAACGCCGTGGTGCAGTCCGAAGTGCAGCGTCTGCTCGAAGGTGCGCGTGCCGACCTGAAACAGCGCGGCATCAAGGATGCAGAAACTGCAGAAATCCCCCACGACATTTTCTTGCCCCAGGCCGAGCGCCGGGTGCGTTTGGGCTTGGTGGTCGCTGAGCTGGTGAAAGCCAACAATCTGGAAGCCACCCCCGAGCAGCTCAAAACCCACGTGGATGAACTGGCCGCCTCGTACGAAAAGCCCGAAGAAGTGGTGCGTTGGTATTTTGGCAACCGCCAGCGTTTGGCCGATGTCGAGGCCATCGTCATCGAAAACAACGTGACCGAGTTTGTGCTGGGCAAAGCCAAAGTGGCCGACAAGCAAGTCTCTTTTGAGGAACTGATGGGCCAAGCCTAAAGCGTGGTCTTGGCTTTGCACCAAGCGGTTTCCGTCTAAATTTGGGGGCTTGTGCTTTGCGGCACAGCCCCCATTTCATTTATTAGCAAAAAATTTGGAGTAGCTATGAACGCATTGGATACGCAGGGTTTGGGCATGATTCCCATGGTGATCGAACAGTCGGGCCGTGGTGAGCGCTCCTACGATATTTATTCGCGTTTGCTCAAAGAGCGGGTCATTTTTCTGGTGGGCCCGGTCAATGACCAAACTGCCAACTTGGTGGTGGCCCAGCTGCTGTTCCTGGAAAGCGAAAATCCTGAAAAAGATATTTCCTTCTACATCAATAGCCCCGGCGGCTCGGTGAGCGCCGGGATGGCCATTTTTGACACCATGAATTTCATCAAGCCCGATGTCTCCACGCTGTGCTGCGGCATGGCTGCTAGCATGGGGGCCTTTTTGCTGGCGGCGGGTGCCAAAGGCAAGCGCTTTGCCTTGCCCAATTCGCAGGTGATGATTCACCAGCCTCTGGGCGGTACCCAAGGCCAGGCGACCGAGATTGAAATCCACGCCCGCGAAATTTTGAAAACCCGCGAGCGTTTGAATACGATCTTGGCCGAGCGCACCGGCCAGTCGCTGGAAAAAATCCAGCACGATACCGAGCGCGATTACTTCCTTTCGGCCCTGGAGGCCAAGGAGTACGGCCTGGTGGATCAGGTGCTTGACAAGCGTCCGTAAATACTGATAGGCACAACTGCGGCGTTGTCCCTAAGGGGAAGCGCCGCTTTTTCTATTGCTATCATTCTTCCCTTTTGAGTTTTAAGGCATCGAAGACCTATGGCCGAGAAAAAAGGCTCCTCTAATGAGAAAAATTTGTATTGCTCCTTTTGCGGCAAGAGCCAGCATGAGGTGAAAAAGTTGGTCTCTGGCCCATCGGTTTTCATTTGTGATGAATGCATTGCGCAGTGCAACGACATCATCCATGAGCAAGCCCCCTTGCTGGGCGGGCATGATGGCGAGAAGGCCGGGCTGCCAACACCGGCACAGATTAAAGACAATCTGGACAACTACGTGATTGGCCAGGAACAAGCCAAGCGCACTTTGGCGGTGGCGGTGTACAACCACTACAAACGCCTCAATCACCAACAAGCGGCGGACAAAGACGAGGTCGAGCTGGCCAAAAGCAATATCTTGCTGATTGGCCCGACCGGCTCGGGCAAGACGCTGCTGGCGCAAACCTTGGCACGCCAGCTCGATGTGCCCTTTGTGATGGCCGATGCCACCACCCTGACCGAAGCCGGTTATGTGGGCGAGGATGTCGAGAACATCATCAGCAAGCTGCTGCAAAGTTGTGAATACAACATTGAGCGGGCCCAGCGCGGGATTATTTACATCGACGAGATCGACAAAATCTCGCGCAAATCGGACAACCCCAGCATCACGCGCGACGTCTCTGGCGAGGGTGTGCAGCAGGCCTTGCTCAAGCTGATTGAGGGCACGATGGCCAGCATTCCGCCCCAAGGTGGGCGCAAGCACCCCAACCAAGATTTTTTGCAGGTGGACACCACGAATATTTTGTTTATTTGTGGCGGCGCTTTCCAGGGCTTGGAAAAAGTCATCGAAGGGCGTACCGAGGCCTCGGGGATTGGCTTTGGCGCGGCCGTGCGCAGCAAGCAAAACCGCTCGCTCTCCGAGGCCTTCCAAGAAATTGAGCCGGAAGACCTGATCAAATTTGGCTTGATTCCTGAGCTGGTCGGGCGTTTGCCCGTGGTCACGGCCTTGGCGGAACTGGAAGAGTCGGCCTTGGTGAAAATTTTGACCGAGCCGAAAAATGCCCTGATCAAGCAATACAGCAAGCTGTTAGCGATGGAGGGCGTTGAATTAGAGGTGCGTCCCGCCGCCCTTATGGCCATCGCTAAAAAGGCGCTAGCTCGCAAAACAGGAGCACGGGGGCTGCGCTCGATTCTGGAGCAGTCCTTGCTCAGCGTCATGTTTGATTTGCCCACCATGGACAACGTGGCCAAGGTGGTGGTGGAAGAAGCCACCATTACCGAGGGCAAAGCACCGCTGTTGGTCTACCACGAGGTGGCCAAGCAGGCTTAATAGGCTTTCAAATAGGCTTTGGTTTACCAAGCCTAGAGCAGGTCAGGCCACGAGGGGGCCGCCGCTCATGGGCTGCTGGGTTAGTCTGGCGGCCTCTCTCAATTAGTCACTGCTGCAGCCCATGCTTGCGGCGGTTGGATGGAGGATTTTCATGTCTCAAACCGATACGGGCTCTGCGGGCAGCCTGAACATCCCTTTACTGCCCTTGCGCGATGTGGTGGTCTTCCCCCACATGGTGATCCCGCTGTTTGTCGGGCGGGCCAAAAGCATCAAGGCCCTGGAGTTGGCCATGGAGGCCGATCGCCGCATCTTGTTGGTGGCGCAAAAAACGGCTGCCAAAGATGAGCCGGAAATTGCCGACCTGTTCGACATTGGCTGTCTGGCCACGATTTTGCAAATGCTCAAACTGCCCGATGGCACCGTCAAAGTGCTGGTTGAAGGCCAGCAGCGGGCCGTGCTGACCGAGGTGGTGGAGCAAGAAGAGTGCTTTCAGGCCCACTGCCAAGTGATTGAAGTGCTGGCAGATAAAAAGATGGCCAGCGAAGTCGAAGCCCTGCGCCGCGCGGTGACGCAACTGTTTGACCAGTATGTGAAGCTGAACAAAAAGATTCCTTCAGAAATTTTGACTTCCATTGCCAGCATCGACGATGCCGGGCGGTTGGCCGACACGATTACCGCCCACCTGCCGTTCAAGCTGGAGCACAAGCAGGCCGTTTTGGGGCTGGCCGATGTGCGCGAGCGCTTGGAAAATCTGCTGCACCAAATTGAGCGCGAGGTGGAAATCCTCAACGTGGATAAAAAAATCCGTGGCCGGGTCAAGCGCCAAATTGAGAAAAATCAGCGTGATTTTTATTTGAATGAGCAGGTCAAGGCCATTCAAAAAGAGCTGGGGGAGGGCGAAGACGGGGCCGACCTGGAAGAGCTCGAGAAAAAAATCGTTGCGGCCAAAATGTCCGCCGAAGCGCGCAAGAAGGCCGAAAGTGAGCTGAAAAAACTCAAGCTCATGTCCCCCATGTCCGCCGAAGCGGCGGTGGTGCGCAACTACATTGACGTGTTGATTGGCCTGCCTTGGAGCAAAAAAACCAAGGTGAAAAAAGACTTGGCCGTGGCAGAAGAGGTGCTCAACGCCGACCACTTTGGCCTAGAGCGGGTGAAAGACCGCATCTTGGAATACCTTGCCGTGCAGCAGCGCGTGGACAAGGTAAAAGCCCCCATCTTGTGCCTGGTCGGGCCACCGGGGGTGGGTAAAACCTCGCTGGGGCAGTCCATTGCCAAAGCCACGGGGCGCAAATACGTGCGCATGGCCTTGGGCGGTGTGCGTGATGAGGCCGAAATTCGCGGCCACCGCCGTACCTACATCGGCGCCATGCCGGGCAAAGTGCTGCAAAGCCTGGAGAAAGTTGGCACGCGCAATCCTTTGTTTTTGCTCGATGAAATTGACAAGCTGGGCATGGATTTTCGGGGCGACCCGTCCAGCGCTTTGCTGGAAGTGCTCGATCCAGAGCAAAACCACACCTTCTCGGACCACTACGTGGAGGTCGATTTTGATTTGAGCGATGTGATGTTTGTCGCTACGTCGAACTCACTCAATATTCCTTCGGCGCTGCTCGATCGCATGGAGGTCATTCGCCTTGCGGGCTACACCGAAGACGAAAAAATCAACATCGCCAAACGCTATTTGCTGCCCAAGCAAATGGAAAACAATGGGGTGAAAGAGGCTGAGCTGGCTGTGCAAGACGATGCCATCCGTGACATCGTGCGCTACTACACCCGCGAGGCTGGGGTGCGTGCGCTGGAGCGCGAACTGTCCAAAATCTGCCGCAAAGTGGTCAAAGGTTTGCAGCTGAACAAGCTCAAACCCAAGGTGACAGTCACAGCGGCCAATCTGAACGACTACCTGGGCGTGCAGAAATTTACCTTTGGCCACGCGGAAAAAGAAAACCACGTGGGCCAAGTGGTGGGCTTGGCCTGGACCGAAGTCGGGGGTGATTTGCTCACCATCGAAGCGGCCACCATGCCGGGCAAGGGCACCATTTTGCGCACCGGTTCACTGGGCGATGTGATGAAGGAATCGGTGGAAGCGGCCCGCACCGTGGTGCGCAGCCGCGCCCATTCGTTGGGCATTGCCGACAGCGTCTTTGAAAAGAAAGACATTCACATTCACGTGCCCGATGGCGCTACCCCCAAAGACGGGCCCAGTGCGGGCGCGGCCATGGCGACGGCGTTTGTCTCGGCGCTGACCGGCATCCCTGTGCGTGCCGATGTGGCCATGACCGGAGAGATCACCTTGCGTGGTGAGGTCACCGCCATTGGTGGCTTAAAAGAAAAGCTCTTGGCTGCTTTGCGGGGCGGGATTAAAACCGTGCTCATTCCGCAAGAGAACGTCAAGGACTTGCAAGACATTCCAGACAATGTGAAACAAGGTTTGGAAATTACCCCGGTGCGTTGGATCGATGAGGTATTAAAGATTGCACTAGAGCATTTGCCAGCGCCGATTACTGCTGATGAATTGCCTAAAGTGCCTGTATCTGAAGCGGTTGCAGCTACTGAAAAAGTAGCTACTAAAAAGCCTCGGGCCGTCAAACACTAAAAAATTTGCAAAAAATGGCAGCGTGAAGGTGAAGTCATAAAATTTTCACGCTACAATTTAGCCATGCTGAGTTTTCAGATGTACAATCACAAACTTCAGTAAATAAGCGGGAATAGCTCAGTTGGTAGAGCGCAACCTTGCCAAGGTTGAGGTCGACGGTTCGAGACCGTTTTCCCGCTCCAAATTTTTCTATGGACATTGCACAATGTTCATAGATAGCTAAAAAAGCCAAAAACTTTGTTTTTTGGCTTTTTTTGTTTTTGGCCTGCGTCTGCTTGCGCGTCGTATTTGGATGCTGCGGCATAAAAAATAACGGCCTGTAGTTACGCTCCATGCAAGTTGATCTCAAAATTCTCGATGCGCGTCTGCGCGACACCCCACCCACTTATGCTACCCCTGGCAGCGCCGGCTTAGACCTGCGGGCCTGTATTCAAGCGCCCGTACTGCTGCAGCCGGGCCAGTGGCAATTGATTCCGACGGGTATGGCGGTGCATCTGCGTGATCCCGGCTATGCCGCCCTGATCCTGCCGCGCTCAGGCTTGGGGCATAAGCATGGCATCGTGCTCGGTAATCTGGTGGGGCTGATTGATTCGGATTACCAGGGCGAGCTCATGGTCAGCGCTTGGAACCGCTCCAGCACCGCTTTTACCTTGCAACCCATGGAGCGTTTGGCGCAGTTGGTGATCGTTCCCGTGGTGCAAGCCCAGTTCAACGAGGTGCAAGACTTTGCCCAGGTGAGCGAGCGCGGCACGGGGGGGTATGGCTCAACGGGCAAGGTTTAATTTTTCTGTCAAACCCGAGCGCTCCAGCAAAGATTGCACTTGGGGTTGCATACCTTCGAGGGCCAAGTGGGCCCCGCGCTGCTCCAATGCTTTGAGCAGCTGCTCCAGGCTATCGACCCCCGTGGTGTCCAGTGCAAACAAGGCGGCCATGTCCAAGGTCATGGTGCTACCGACCGGTACGGTTTGGGCCGCTTCAAGCAGTACATCGAGCTTGTCTGTGGCACCAAAAAAGAGCGCCCCGTGCAAACGCCAAGCCAGGCCATCGGCGCTGGTGGCATGCACCTTGAACAAGGTGGCCATGCGTCGCACGAACAGCACGCAGGCCAGTACCAGGCCCACTTCCATGGCAACCATCAGGTCAAACACCACCGTTAAAAAGAAGGTACCCAGCAGCAAAAGGCGGTAATGGTTGCTGAATTGGCGCAGGCGGACAAACTCGCGCCACTCGCCCATATTCCAAGCCACAAACAACAAAACCCCTGCCAGTACGGCCAGGGGGACATGCACGGCCAGAGGGGCTGCTAGCAGCACAATCAGCATCAGTACCAGGGAATGCACCAGGCCGGAGATGGGCGAAGTTGCCCCCGAGCGCAAATTGGTGACGGTGCGGGCAATCGTGCCGGTCACAGGCATACCGCCCAAGAAGGGAACGACAAAATTGGCCGCTCCTTGGGCTAAAAGCTCCTGGTTGGGGTCGTGTTTGCGATGGCTGGGGCTGGTGGCCAATTGGTCGGCCACGCGGGCGCACAGCAGCGATTCAATCGCGCCCAGCGCGGCGATGGTGATGGTTGGCATCAGCAAACGCCGTGCGCTGTCCCAGGACAATTCGGGCCACACCAAGGCTGGCAGTTCTTGGGGAATGCTGCCAAAGCGGCTGCCAATGGTTTCTACCGGCAGGTGCAGAAAGTAGGCCAAGGCCGTGAAGGTCAGCAACGCCACCACCGGGGCGGGCAGGCGGGCAAAAGTACGCACGGTAACCCCATCAAAACGTTGGATTGGGGATTTTTGGTGCAGCAAATACGGCCAGATAAACAGCAGGGCCAAACAACCGACCGCCAAGCCCAGGGCGGTGGGATTCCATTGGTTTAAATGGCTGCCAATGGCTTGCATTTGGCCAAAAAAATCACCTGGCATTTTGGCAATGGGCAGGCCCAGCGCATCTTTGAGTTGCGAGATGGCAATCAACACCGCAATGCCGTTGGTAAAGCCAATGATGATGCTCACGGGGACAAAGCGCACCAAGTTGCCCAAGCGGAAGATTCCCATCAGCATCAGCAGCACCCCCGCGCCGCAGGTGGCAATCAAGAGCCCGCCCACTCCGTGACGCTGGACGATGCCGTAAACAATGACGATGAATGCCCCCGCAGGCCCGGCAATTTGCACGTTCGAGCCACCCAGCAGCGCGACCAAAGCGCCGCCAATGATGGCGGTCCACAATCCTGCTTGGGGGGGCAAGCCGCTGGCAATGGCAAAGGCCATGGCCAGCGGTAACGCTACGACACCCACGGTGGCCCCAGCACCCAGATCACCGACCAAGCGCTGGCGGCTGTAGTTGTGCCGAATATCAAGAATCCGAGGGCGAAACTGCATGGAAATCCTTAAAGTTTGATGGGTATCAAAACTAAGTGCTGACGAAAAACTTACAAGCAATGGGCTATAGGCGCGACATATTGCTGGGTAGCCAAGAAGGTTGGGTAAATATTATCGAGCGCATCACTGTCTATCGTTGGACTCAGTTCGGAAGAAAGGGGTGGTATGAATAACTCCATTGTTGGATCGAGTGGGCATAAGTTGCCTGGATGCCACATGCCAACGCCGCCACCCCCAGTGCGCAGACACTGCGAGGCGTTTACGCCGGTGCAGCAAACTTTGATTATTCCCCTGGTCGCGCGGGCTTTGGGTGGGGGGCTTTACCCAGGGCATGCCTGTGGGGATGAGCAGGCCAGCCGCCTTTTGCGCACCCTGGAGATTGATGGCCAGGCCTATCTGGCCGATCGCCCTACCGTGCTGAATGTGCTGTGGCGCACGCGCTTGATTCGGGAGTGCGCCCAAGCCTTTTTTGTTGAACACCCCAAAGCCTGGGGCATCAACTTGGGCTGCGGGCTGACAGATTATTTTCAGTGGCTGAACAATGGCCAAAACACGTGGCTGGATGCGGATCTCGCTGAAGTGATGGCCCTGCGCAAAACGCTCCTGCCTGCCCAAATGCCCCGGCTGCGGGCTGGCACAGCAGATTTACAACAACCTGGCTGGTGGCAACGTTTGCGCCTGCCTAAACGGGCCACAGCGCAGCCGGTTTTTTTGTTGATTGAAGGGGTGCTGCTGTATTTTCAGCCCGATGAAGTGCGAGCGGTGCTGCAAGAGTTTGCCGAGGCAGCGCCTGCGGGCTCGGTGTTGGTGCTCGATACCATGGCCCGCTGCGCCGTCGGTCAAGCCCAATGGCACGCCAGTGTGGGGCGCACCCAGGCCCAGTTTCGGTGGGGCATTGGCCAAATGCAGGAATTGACCGCCTGCCATCCTCGCCTGCAGCTGCGCCAATCGCACAGCGTGGCTCCCAGCCATGGCTGGATGGGGGTGGCCATGGAAGCCATCTGGAATCCCTGGGGGCACAGTGCGCCGCTGTACGGGCTGGCAGAGTTGGTGCTTGAATGACTGAACCGGCCCCGCTGGGCCACTCAGCCCCGTGCAGCGTGCGGCCTCAGCATTTCATTCTTTTTACTGCTGCCAAGGCAGCCCTCGATAGCGCCAGCCATTGAGCTTGCCGCGTTGGCCGTTGGCATCCAAATCGCCCTCAAAGCCTTCCAGAATGCTGTAGGCCTGCAGCCCCAGCTCGGTTGCCCGCTGCGCAGCAGCTACCGATCGCACCCCACTGCGGCACAGCAGCAGCACCTTGCTGCCTGATGGCACCACAGCTTGCAGCTGGGTATCAAAATCGGGATTCATCAGCATTTGCGGCCATTGTTTCCAAGCTACCACTTTGGCCCCTGGCACTTGGCCCACCCAGGCACGCTCGGCATCCGTGCGCACATCCACCAGCACCGCATTTCCCGCTTGCACCCATTGCCATGCCAAGGCGGGGGGAATGTCGCCGGCATAGCCATGGGCGGGAATCACCGCACCGAAATCCTTTGTTTCGCTCATTGCAAACTCACTTTATGGCCAATAACGCGGCATTATCGGCCCCATGCTTTGGACTGAATTTACTGCGTTGATGCTCTTGGCCACTGCCATGAGCTTTACCCCGGGCCCCAATACCGCTTTGGCCACCGCCATGGCCGCCAATGCTGGCTTGCGCCACAGCCTGCGCTTTGTGTTGGCTGTGCCAGTGGGCTGGTGTTTGCTCCTGTTGCTGTGCAGCGTCGGGGTAGGGGCATTGGTGGCACAAGTTCCTGCCCTGCGCTGGGGGATTCAGCTGGGGGGCTGCAGCTATTTGTTGTGGCTGGCGTGGCGGCTGGCGGGCACTCGGCAATTGGCCCAGGCGCGGGCGGATCGGCTGCAGGTGGGTTTTGGTCAAGGCGTTTTGCTGCAGTTTGTGAACATCAAGGCATGGTTCTTGGCGCTGACGATCATCGCAGGCTGGGTCGCAGGCCAGCCCAATATGGGCTTGCGCTTGGGCATTGTGGTGCCGGTAATGGTGTTTTTTGCTTTCAGCAGCAATCTTACGTATGCCTGCCTCGGGGCCGTATTGCGCCACTGGTTGGCCCAAGGGCAGCGTCTGCTATGGTTCAATCGCGGTATGGCTTTGTTGCTGGCGGTGACGGCGTTGTGGATGCTGCAAGGGCAAACCCCTGGGTTTGTGCCCTAGGCACCACAGATGAACTTGCTGACAATGGCCGCTCTTCGGAGCAGGCCAGCCTTGCCACCAGCGGCTGCCACCTGTTGAAAATTTTTGCCCGGGTGATCCCCGGCTTTTCTCTTGAGAGACCCAACATGACCCAATGGACCCTGGCCAGCCGTGCCGCCAAGATGAACTCGTCAGCCATTCGCGAGATTCTCAAACTCACCGACCGCCCCGGCATCATCAGCATGGCAGGCGGTCTGCCTTCCCCGCAAACCTTCCCGATCAGCGCCTTCCAGGCCGCGTGCAATACCGTACTGGAGCGTGATGGCGCGGCAGCCCTGCAATATTCCACCACTGAAGGGCTGCCCGCGCTGCGCCAGGCAGTGGCCGATTTTTTACCCTGGGATGTCGATCCGGAGCAGGTGCTGATCGTCAGCGGCTCGCAACAGGCCCTGGATTTGATCGGCAAGATCTTTTTGGACAAAGACAGTCGTGTGCTCGTTGAGCGCCCTACCTACCTGGGCGCTTTGCAAGCCTTTGCCCCGATGGAGCCGATCGCTGTTGGTGTGGCCAGCGACGATCAAGGCATGTTGGTTGATGATTTCGCTGCCCAAGCGGGCAGCGGTGCTGACAAAGCCCGCTTTGCCTATGTGCTGCCCAACTTTCAAAACCCCACGGGGCGCACCATGAGCGAGGAGCGCCGCCAGGCCCTGGTTGATAAAGCCCGCGCGTTGGACATTCCTTTGGTCGAAGACAACCCCTATGGCGATCTGCGCTTTGAAGGTGAGGCCCCCTTGCCACTGGCGGCCCGCAACCCCGAGGGTGTGCTCTACATGGGCTCGTTCTCCAAAGTGCTGGCCCCGGGCTTGCGCTTGGGCTTTGTGGTGGCCCCTAAATCGGTCTACGGCAAACTGGTGCAAGCCAAACAAGCAGCCGATTTGCACACGCCCAGCTTTAACCAGCGCGTGGTGGCCGAGGTGATGAAAGATGGCTTCTTAGACCGCCACATCCCCACCATTCGCACCCTGTACAAAAACCAGCGCGATGCCATGCTGGCCGCCCTGGACCAAGAGATGGTGGGCTTGGGTGTGAGCTGGACGCGCCCCGTTGGTGGCATGTTCCTGTGGGTGCAACTGCCCGAAGGCATGGATGCGCAAAAACTGCTGCCCCTGGCGGTGGAGCGCGGCATGGCCTTTGTGCCTGGCGCCCCCTTCTTCCCGGGCAATCCGCAGCACAACTGCCTGCGCCTGTCGTATGTGACGGTGCCGCCGGCACAAATTGCCCAGGGCATCGCTGCCTTGGCGGCTGCGATCAAAGCCTATGCGCAGTAAGCCTTGCCGGGCTTGACCGCCCGTATTTTTGGTTTGTTGCGGTCGCGCAACAAAAAACACCATTTTTGGCCCCGCAAGGGGCTGTTTTGTTTACCCCGCTGGGCATCTCTGGTGCAATAGCCCCAGCTTCCCTAAAAGGAGGTTGGCGCGGCTCGAAAGGCTGCCTTTTTTGGTGGCAAACACTGCGCCCTCTGTCAAACCTTGGAGTAATTGCAATGAAAAAATCCCTGATCGCCCTGGCTGTGCTGGCTGCTTCCGGCGCTGCTATGGCCCAATCTTCCGTGACCCTGTACGGTGTTCTGGACACCGGCCTGACCTACAGCAAAGGTGAAGAATCCGTTTACGGCATGACCCACGTGGGTGGTAACGTGAACAGCCGTCTGGGCTTCCGCGGCGTGGAAGACCTGGGCAACGGCTTGAAAGCCACCTTCAACCTGGAAAGTGGTCTGAGCGCTGACAACGGCGGCAACTACATGAACGAGTCCGGCCTGACCTTTAACCGTACCTCGACCATCGGTCTGGCTGGCGGCTTTGGTGAAGTGCGCCTGGGTCGCATGCTGACCTCTTCCTACCTGGCTGTGAGCCGCTACGATGCTTTCGGTGACACCGGCATTGGCGCTAGCCGCGCTTGGAGCAATTGGGTTTCTGAGACAGAACCGTTTGCTGCGTTGGGTGCTTACCCCACTCGTGCTTCGAATGCCATCTCCTACACCAGCCCCAACTTCAGCGGTTTCAAGTTTGGTGGTGAGTACGCTTTTGGTGAGCAGCAAAAAGCCAGCGATAGCCGTTATATCGGCGTTTCTGCTACCTATGACAACGGCCCTCTGAGCTTGGGCCTGGGTTTTGACCGCATCGATGGCAATACCAATAACGGTACGGACTTCACCATTGATCAGACAAGCTGGCAACTGGGTGGTGGCTACAACTTTGGTGTTGCTCGCCTGCTGGGTTTCTATAAAGAAAGCAAATTCAAAGACGACGGTGTAGGCGCAGCTGGCGATAGCGCTAAATTCAAGACCTTTGGCTTGGGTGTGACCGCTCCCGTTGGTGCAGCTGGTGAAGTGCGTGCTTCGTACAACCACTACCGCGATAGCGATGCTGGCGAAACCCTGAAAGCCAACCAACTGTCGCTGGGCTATGTGCACAACCTGTCTAAGCGCACGGCTCTGTACGGTACCTACGCTTACCTGAAAAACAAAAACAAAGATGGCGACAACCTGGGTCTGGAGCTGAACGGCGCAATGCCTGGCGCTGGTCTGTCCGACAGCGGTGCCCAGCACGGCCTGCAAGTTGGTATTCGCCACGCTTTCTAATCTAAGGCTGGGGTCACCCAGCTTTGGTTAAGAAACCAAAAACCAGCCTCTTTACCGAGGCTGGTTTTTTTATGCCTGCGCTGTTTGCGCTGTTGCCAGGGCAGACACGCAGGTCTGCCCCTACGGGTTTGGCCGCGCATGCCCCCGTAGGGGCGAACCTGGGTGTTCGCCCTGCCCCTATGCCTATTGTTTGTGGTGCTAGAACGGGTTCACCGTCTCAGCGCCGCTCGACCACGCAAAAGCTGGCGGCGTAGTCGGTTTCGTCGGTCAGGGTGATCCAGGCGTGCAATTGGCGCTCTTGCATCCAAGCCTGCATGGCGCCGTGCACAACGATGGTGGGCTGGCCGCTGGGCAAGTTGCCAATTTCGCAGTGGCGCCAGGTCATGGGCATGACCATGCCCAGGCCAACGGCTTTGCTAAAGGCTTCTTTGGCGGAAAAGCGTGTGGCCAGGTAGCGCAGGCCGCGCTCGGGCCAGCGCTGGCTGCGGGTGCGCCAGGTGGCCAGTTCGTTGGCGGTCAGAATTTTTTCGGCGAAGCGTTCGCCGTGGCGCTCAAAGCTGGCGCGGATGCGGCGGATGTCGCAGATGTCGGTGCCAATGCCGTAGATCATGGGGTGGGTGCTTTAATAAAAATAGCTGTTTCCGTAGATGATTAGTCGGTTTCAAATGATTTTCTCAATAAAAACCAATGAATCCGAGCGGAGTAAGCCCACTTTTTTATGTTGTAGGCGCACCGGGCATCAAGGGTGCAGCAGCTTGCGCTCTTGCATGCCCTGGTCGATGCAGCGCTGGTAGGCGCGCACGGTGTCGGTGTAGCCCAGCTCCAGTGCGTCGGCGATGAAGGCGTGGCCGATGGACACTTCCAGCAGCCCGGGCACGGCGGCAACAAAGGCCGAGAGGTTATCGCGGTTCAGGTCGTGCCCGGCGTTGATGCCCAAACCAGCGGCCAGGGCCGCCTGGGCGGCGGCGGTGTAGCGCTGCAGTTGGGCGGCCTGCTCGGGCGTGCCCCAGGCGGCGGCGTAGGGTTCGGTGTAGAGCTCGATGCGGTCGGCCCCGACGGCTTTGGCGGCGGCCATTTGTTCAGGCAGGGGGTCCATGAAGAGGCTGACGCGCACGCCCAGGCTGCGGCATTCGGCAATCAGGGGGCGCAGGCGCTGGGCATCCTGCGGGAAGCTCCAGCCGTGGTCGCTGGTGAATTGGTCTTCGCTGTCGGGCACAAAGGTGGCCTGCTGCGGGCGCACCTGGCGGATGAAGTCCATCAGGTTCTGGGTGGGGTTGCCTTCGATGTTGAACTCGGCTTCGGGCCAGGATTGCAGCAGTTCGGCCAGCTCGTACACGTCGCTGCTGCGGATGTGGCGGCCATCGGGGCGGGGGTGTACCGTGATGCCTTGGGCACCGGCGGCCAGGCATTGCAAGGCCGCGCGGGCCACCGAGGGGATGCCCAGGTGGCGGGTGTTGCGCACCAGGGCGACTTTGTTCACGTTCACCGACAAGGCGGTGCGGATGGCGGGCGTAGAGGGGTGGGTGGGGGCGGCAGGTGGGGTCATAAGGCTTGTAAATCCATCATCAACTGGCGTGTGCGCAGCATAGGACTTCCGCAATGAAATTGCAGCAGGGTGCGCAATTGCGGCTTGAGGGCCGGGGCCAGGTGGGCGCAGGCTTGCAGGATGGGGGCAAAGCTGTGCGGCTCTTGGCGCAGGGCGGTTTCCAGGGTGTGCCATTGCTGGCCGGTCAGCACGGCCCGTTCGCCCGGTTCGGCCGGGCGCAGGCCCACTTCGGGGGCCAGGGCGTAGGGAGCCTGGGGTGCCAGGGGCTGCAGGGTTTGGGTTTGCGCGTGCAGGCTGGGCAGCAGGCCCAGTTCGCGCAGCAAGATCAGTTCAAAGGCACGCAGGGCCGGCTCTTGCACCACATCGTGCTGGGTGGCCAGCAGTTTGATGAGGGCGGCGTACACGTCAAAGACATAGGCGTAGGGGTCGTCGCGGGCCAGCAGGCGCAGCAGCAATTCGTTGATGTACAGGCCCGAGAGCAGGCGTGCGCCCATGGGCATGATGTGGCCGCCGGCCCATTCCGCGCCGCGCAGGGTGTGGATGTCGGCGCTGCTGCTGCCCGCCAGGGTGTAGGACAGGCGCAGCGGCTGCAGGCCCAGCAGCACGGGGCGAAAGTTGGAGGTGTGTTTTTTTGCGCCCTTGGCCACCAGGGCGACGCGGCCGCGGTGGCGGGTGAAGACTTCGAGGATCAGGCTCGATTCGCTCCAGTCGTAGCGGTGCAGGATGAAGGCGGGTTCATCGCTGACCCGCTGGGCGCTGGCCATGGTGGCAGGGGCTTATTCGTAGCCGAAGGATTTGACGCGGGCGGCATCGTCGGCCCAGCCGGAGCGCACTTTGACCCACACCTCTAAGAAGACTTTGGCGTTCAGCAGCTTTTCCAGCTCTTGGCGTGCTTCGGTGCTGATCATTTTCAGGCGCTCGCCGCCAGCGCCAATCACCATGGCCTTGTGCCCGTCGCGCTCGACGACGATGGTGGCGGCAATGCGCATGAAGCGGCCAAACTTGGGGCTGGGCTCTTCGTCGAACTTGTCGATGACGACGGTGGAGGTGTAGGGCAGCTCATCGCCGGTGAAGCGAAAGAGCTTTTCGCGCACGGTTTCGGAGGCGAGGAATTTTTCGCTGCGGTCGGTCAGCTCGTCGGCCCCGTAGAACCAGGGCTGCTGCGGCAGGTAGGGGGCGCAGATGCCCAGCAGGCGCTGGATGTCGTCGCGCTTTTTGGCCGACATGGGCACAAATTCGGTAAACGGGTGGCGCTCTTGCATGTCGCGCAGCCAGGGGGCGATGTCGCCCCGGCGGTGGATGCGGTCGAGTTTGTTGGCAATCAGCAGCGTGGGGATGCCGGGCTTGAACAGCGAGAGCACCTTGGCATCGCCCAGGGTGAAGCTGCCGGCCTCGACCACGAACAGGATCAAGTCCACATCGCCAATCGCGCCCATGACGGTTTTGTTCAGCGATTTGTTCAGCGCGGTGCTGTGCTTGGTTTGAAAACCGGGGGTATCGACAAAGACAAACTGCGTCTCTTCCCGCGTGCGGATGCCGGTGATGCGGTGGCGCGTGGTTTGCGCCTTGCGGCTGGTAATCGAGATTTTTTGCCCCACCAGCGCGTTCATCAGCGTGGATTTGCCCACATTGGGTTTGCCGACGATGGCGATCAGGCCGCAGCGCTGCTCTTCGGGGGCATAGATGCGGGCGGGGGCTTGGGGGGCGCTTTCGCCGTCGCCTTGGCTTTCCGGGGTTTCTGCCACGGCAGCATCGGGCAGGCGGGCTGCGCCGCCGGATTTGGCGGCCAGGAGCATGGCGTTGAGTTCAGCCATGCTTTGGCCGGCCGGGGTGATGGCGGGAAACTCTTTTAAATCAGGAGCTGTTTGCGCTGATGTTGTCTTGTTTTTTGGTTGTTTTTGCTCTAAACCCTTGGATTGATCAGCGGGAGTAGCTTGTTTTTTTGAATTCATGAGGGATGCTTTTCCTGCAAGAGTTTTAACATGGCCGCAGCGGCCGCTTGTTCGCCGGTGCGGCGGCTGTGGCCCTGGCCCTTGGCGCCCAAGCGCAGGGCCGGGATCATGCAGGCCACGGTGAAGGTTTGTTTGTGCGCCGCGCCGCTGATTTTTTCTACATCGTATTGCGGCAGCGCCATGCGCCGGCCTTGCAGCCATTCTTGCAAGGCGGTTTTGGGGTCTTTGCCCACGGCCTGCATTTGCGGGGTGATGTCCACCTTGGCAAACAATTGGTGTACGACCTGCTCGGCCACGGGAAAACCGGCCTCTAGATACACCGCGCCCAAAATCGCCTCGACCGCATCGGCCAGGATGGAGGGGCGGCGCTTGCCGCCAGAGCGCGCTTCGCCCTCGCCCAGGCGCAGAAACTCGGGCAGGCCCAGGCCCAGGGCCAGTTGGTAGAGGCTGCCTTCTTTGACCAGGTTGGCACGGGCGCGCGAGAGGTCGCCCTCGGGCGAGTCGGCCAGCTTGTGGTACAGCCAGCTGGAGATGGCCAGGCCCAGCACCGAATCGCCCAAAAACTCCAGGCGCTCGTTGTGGTCGCTGCTGAAGCTGCGGTGCGTCAGCGCCCGCTGCAGCAGGCGGATGTCTTGAAAGCGGTAGCCCAGGCGCTGCTGGAGCGCCGTTAAATCATCGTGCATGCCTTACTTTGTGCTGCCGTTGAAGCGGTACACCAGATACGCGGGGCCGGCCAGGCCGATTTCGCGCTCGTATTCATAGTGGACGGTAAAACGGTCACCGTTTTTGCTCACTTCCAAGTCTTTGCCGTTGATGCTCTTGATGTCGTCAATGCTGGCCGAGCGGTCAAAGGCGGCGCGCAGCTCGGTGACGCTGGTGGCTTCGTCGGCCGCTTTTTGGGCCGCTTTTTGCACGGCCATGTATTCGGTAAAGATGGGCACCGATTGGCCGCCGATGGCAAAGGCGGCGACCAAGATAAAACCGATCAAGACGACCGAAACAAAAGACAGGCCGCGCTGGTGGCGAAGGCTGTGCTGCATAGGGTTTCCTTTCAAAATGGACGGCTTGGCCGCTAGTGGAAGCTGCCAATGCGCTTGAGGTTACCGAAATTCATCCAAACGAAAAAGGCCCGGCCCACCAGGTTTTCGTCCGGTACAAACCCCCAGTAGCGCGAATCCAGGGAGTTGTCGCGGTTGTCGCCCATCACAAAATACTGCCCCGGCGGCACGGTGCAGGTCACGCCCTCGACGCTGTAGGTGCATTGGTCGCGCCCGGCAAAGTCGCTGGCCCCTTGGATGTAGCCTGCAATGCCGGGGGTGTTGAGCAGGCGGTGCGGCTGGGGCCCCAGGTGTTCTTCGAACTGCTGAAAGTAGCGCATGGCGTCGGTATCGAAAAAGTCGGGCAGGGCCTCGGTGGGGACCTCTTGGCCATTGATGCGCAGGCGCTTGTTCAAATACTCCACCTTGTCGCCGGGCAGGCCGACCACGCGCTTGATGTAGTCCAGGCTGGGCTGGGGCGGGTAGCGAAAGACGATGACATCGCCGCGTGCGACCGCTTGGCCTTCGGTGATTTTTTTGTTGATCACCGGCAGGCGCACGCCGTAGGTGAATTTGTTCACCAAAATCAAGTCGCCCACCAAGAGGGTGGGGATCATCGAGCCGGAGGGAATTTTGAACGGCTCAAACAAAAACGAGCGCAGCACAAACACCACGAACAGCACCGGGAACAGCCCCGCTGTCCAGTCCAGCCACCAGGGCTGGCGCAGGAGGTGCTCTTTGCTTGCATCCACATTCACATCGTGCTGGGCAATGCCTTGGCGCTGCAATTGCGCAGTACGGGCCTGCGCTTGCTGCTCTAGTTTTTGTGCTGCGCGTTGGCGCTGGGGGAAAAACAGGAATTTTTCGGCCACCCAGTACACCCCCGTGACCAAAGTGGCCAGCAGCATCACCAGGGCAAAGTTGCCCTCGATCGCCCCGGTGTACCACGCGCCGATGTAGCCGACAAAAGCGGCCAACACCACGGCGGTCAGGGTCGGCATGGCCGACATGAGCTTGGTCATGGGCTTACTCCTCCACTTGCAAGATGGCCAGGAAGGCCTCTTGCGGCACTTCGACCGAGCCGATTTGCTTCATGCGCTTTTTGCCGGCTTTTTGCTTTTCCAGCAGCTTGCGCTTGCGCGACACGTCGCCGCCGTAGCACTTGGCCAGCACGTTTTTGCGCAGCGCCTTGACGGTTTCGCGGGCGATGACGTTGGCACCGATGGCCGCCTGGATGGCCACGTCAAACATCTGGCGGCTGATGATTTCGCGCATCTTGGCCACCACGGCGCGGCCACGGTAGGTGGCCTGGCTGCGGTGCACGATGATGGACAGGGCGTCGACTTTCTCGCCGTTGAGCAAGATATCGACCTTCACCACGTCGGAGGTGCGGTACTCCAAAAACTCGTAATCCATCGAGGCATAGCCGCGCGAGACGGATTTGAGCTTGTCGAAAAAGTCCAGCACGATCTCGCCCAGCGGCAGCTCATAGATCAGCACCACTTGGCGGCCGTGGTATTGCATGTTCACCTGGATGCCGCGCTTTTGGTTGCACAGCGTCATGACCGGGCCGACATAATCTTGCGGCATCATCAGGCTGACCTTGACGATGGGCTCTTGCACCTCTTGCAGGCGGCCCTGGTCGGGCATTTTGGCCGGGTTTTCCACGTCGATGATTTCGCCATCGCCCTTGACCACCTTGTAAACCACGCTGGGGGCGGTGGTGATGAGGTCTTGGTCAAACTCGCGCTCCAGGCGCTCTTGCACGATTTCCATGTGCAGCAGGCCCAAAAAGCCGCAGCGAAAGCCAAAGCCCAGCGCTTGCGAGACTTCGGGCTCGAAGTGCAGCGAAGCATCGTTGAGCTGCAGTTTTTCCAGCGCATCGCGCAGCTGGTCGTACTCGCTGGCTTCGGTGGGGTACAGGCCGGCAAACACCTGGGGTTTGACTTCTTTAAAGCCGGGCAGGGGTTTTGCGGCCGGGCCCATGTTGTTGGGCAGCTTTTTCTCTAGCGTGATGGTGTCGCCCACCTTGGCGGCTTTCAATTCTTTGATGCCGCAGATCACGTAACCCACTTCGCCCGCCTTGAGCACCTCGCGCGGCTGGTTGGCCGGGGTGAACACGCCCAGCTGGTTTACCTCGTAGGCGGCGTTGGTGGCCATCATTTTGATGCGCTCGCCTTTTTTGATCTGGCCATCGACCATGCGCACCAGCATCACCACGCCCACATAGCTGTCAAACCAGCTGTCGATGATCATGGCCCGTGGCGGCCCATCGGCATCGCCCACCGGGGGCGGCACCTTGGCGACGATGGCTTCCAAAATGTCGTCAATGCCCATGCCGGTTTTGGCCGAGCAGGGGATGGCATCGCTGGCATCAATGCCGATCACGTCCTCGATCTCCGCCTTGGCGTTGTCCGGGTCGGCCTGGGGCAGGTCCATCTTGTTGAGCACGGCGGTCACTTCCACCCCCAAATCCAGGGCGGTGTAGCAGTTGGCCACGGTTTGCGCCTCGACGCCCTGGCTGGCATCGACCACCAGCAAAGCGCCTTCGCAGGCCGACAGCGAGCGGCTGACTTCGTAAGAAAAGTCCACGTGGCCGGGGGTGTCGATCAGGTTCAGGTTATAGACCTGGCCATCTTTGGCGTGGTATTGCAAGGAGGCCGTTTGCGCCTTGATGGTGATACCGCGCTCTTTCTCGATGTCCATCGAGTCGAGCACACGGGCCTCCATCTCGCGTGCGGCCAGGCCTTCGCAGCGCTTGATCAGTTGGTCCGCCAGGGACGATTTGCCGTGGTCAATGTGCGCAATGATGGAGAAATTACGGATGTGTTTCATCAACAATAAAAAGCTAGGCCTGGATAAAAAAAGGTGCGCCCGCAGCGCACCTTGCTTGTCAATCCGGGCTGGGAGGTGGAAGACCGCTGGGCCAGCGGCCGCACAGTCAGGGGCAGGCATGGGCGGGTAAGCCTGCAAAAAAACAGCGCATTTTACCCAAGCCCACCCCTTTGCTGGTGCTGCTTTATTTTTGCGGGCGAATCAGCAGGTACTGTGCCCATTCATCGCGGCGCACCAGGACGTTGACCGGCTTGCTTTGGTCGGCCTTGGCCAAGGCGGCTTCAAAGTCTTTCACGCTGGCCACCTCGGTGTTGGCAATGGCCAGCACCACATCGCCGGGGCGTATACCGGCCCGCGCGGCCGGGCCGCTGGCTTCGGCCACTTGCACCCCGCCGCGCACGCCCAAGGCTTTTTTCTGCGCTGCCGTCAGGTCGGTGACGCGCAGGCCCAAAGTTTTGGCGTTGGCCGTGGCACCGCTGGCCTCAGGGGCTTGGGCGACTTGGCTTTCATCGGCCGGGACATCGGCCACGGTGATGGCCAGTTGCTGCTGCTTGCCCCGGCGGAAAATGGTCAGGCTGACCTTGCTGCCCGGCTTGGTGTTGCCCACCAGGCGCGGCAGGTCGGAGACTTTGTCGATCTTGGTGCCGTTGAACTGCACGATCACATCGCCCGCTTGTAAACCGGCTTTGGCCGCGGGCGAGTCGGGCTCGACCGCCGACACCAAGACCCCGGTGGCGCTGCCCAGGCCGATGGATTCGGCCACCTCTTTATCGACGGGGCCAATTTGTACGCCAATGCGCCCGCGCGAGACTTTGCCGGTGGCGCGCAGTTGGTCGCTGACGCGAATGGCTTCATCCATGGGGATGGCAAAGCTGATGCCCATAAAGCCGCCCGAGCGCGAGTAGATTTGGCTGTTGATGCCGACCACTTCGCCGCGCATATTGATCAGCGGCCCGCCGGAGTTGCCGGGGTTGATGGCCACGTCGGTTTGGATAAACGGCAGGTAATCGCCCGTGTCGCGCTGCTTGGCGCTGACGATGCCGGCGGTGACGGTGTTCTCCAGCCCAAAGGGCGAGCCAATGGCCATGACCCATTCACCCACTTTCAGGCGATTGACATCGCCAATTTTGATGGCGGGCAGGCCCTTGGCGTCGATTTTGACCACGGCCACGTCGGTGCGTTTGTCGGCCCCGACGATTTTGGCCTTGAATTCGCGCTTGTCGGCCAGGGTGACCATGACCTCGCTGGCACCCTCGACCACGTGGGCGTTGGTCATGATGTAGCCATCGCTGCTCAGGATAAAGCCCGAGCCGACGCCGCTGGGCTGGCTCTCGCCGTCATCGCCGCCCTCGTTGCCCTGGGGGCCGGGGCGTTGCTGGGGCGGCATATTCGGCACGGGCAGGCCAAAGCGGCGGAAGAATTCGAGCATGTCCGGGTCCATGCCCGGAAAGCCCTGGAACTCCACCCCTTGGCGGGTGACTTTTTCCATGGTGCGGATATTCACCACCGAGGGGCCGACGGCATCGACCAGGGGGCTGAAATCGGGCAGGCCTTGCACCAACAGCGGATTGGCCGCCGGGGCCTGGGCCTGGGCGGCCGCCAGCGGAGGCGAGAAATGTTCCCAACCTGCTACGCCAGCGGCTCCACCCAGAAAAGCAATGGACAGCAAGGCGGCGTGCAGGGGTTTGAATCGGGGCATGGGGGGTATCCTTTCTTTGGACATTTTTTCATCAGCAAGAGGCTTGTTCAGAAGCTGCTGAGCGCTGGTTTGTTCCCCAGCGGGCGAAATTCTTCCGCGTAGCGCAGGGGGGTGGAACGGGGTTGATCTTAGGGGTAAGCGGGCAGCCCCCGCAGCGCCGCGCGGGCGTTGGCGGTGGTGGCCTGTGCCAAGGCGGCCAGCGGCAGGCCGCGCAAGTCGGCCAGCACCTGGGCAATGCGCGGCAGTTCGGCGCTGGTGTTGCGCCCTTGGGGCTGGCCAGCGGCACGCTCGGCGGCGGTGCGGTAGAGCCACTGCGGGGGCATGTCGGGGGCATCGGTCTCCAGCACCAGGCTGTCCAGCGGCAGGCGCTGGGCCAGATCGCGCAGCTTGAGCGCCCGGGCATGGGTCATGGCCCCACCCAAGCCCAGTTTAAAGTTAAGAGCTGTAAACGCTTGAGCTTGCTGCAAACTTCCATTAAAAGCATGTGCAATGCCGCTAATAACAGGCGTGGCCCGCAATACTTTCAAGAGCGCATCGCTGCTTTGGCGCACATGCACGATCACCGGCAGCGCCAGCTCCTGCGCCAAATGCACCTGCTGCGCATAAAACCATTCCTGCCGGGCGCGGGCCGCAGGCGTGGTGAGCGCGGGGACGAAAAAATCCAGCCCAATCTCGCCCACCGCCACCAGCTGCGGGTCACCCTGCCACTGCTCCAGCTGGGCCCGCAGCGCGGCGATGTCGCTCTCCTGCGCCTGCGGGGTAAACAGCGGGTGAATGCCCAGCGCGTAGCTGTCCCCCGTGGCGTGCGCCAGATCGCGTACCGCCTGCCAGTTGCTGCGCTCTACCGCCACCAGCACGCAATGCGCTACCCCGGCAGCCCGCGCTGCGGCCCGCACGGCCAGGCGGTCGGCGGCGAACGCGGGCGCGTCCAGGTGGCAGTGGGTGTCGATCCAGGAAAGGGGCATGGCGCTCTTCAATCCTCCAGCGCTGCCAGCCGCGCCAGCACCGCTGCCACCTCCTGCTGCACCTGGGCCACGCCAAAGGCGCGGGCGTATTCCAGCGCACTGTGCCCGTTCACGTACAGGCGCAGCACCGGCAGGGTGAACACGCCGTATTGGGCGCAGGCGGCGGGGGTGGCCTGGCAGTCCACGTAGAGCAGGGGCAGCTGTGGGAAATGTTCGGCGGCCATGGCGGCCAAGCGCGGCGCAATGGCTTGGCACACCCCGCAGTGCGCACCGCCCCACAGCACCAGCGCTGTGGGCGCTGACGGCAGCCGGGTTTGCAAGTCGGTGCAATCGGCGATGGGCTGCCAAAGGGTGGTGCCGGGGCGCGTGCCCATGCTCATTGCAGCTGCCCTTGCACCAGGCGCAGTTGCCGGTCGCAGCGTGCGGCCAGGGTTTCGTCGTGGGTGACCAGTACAAAGGCGGTGCCCCGGGCGCGGGCCAGTTCCAGCATCAGGGCAAACACGTTGTCGGCCGTGCTGCGGTCGAGATTGCCGGTGGGCTCGTCGGCCAGCACGCAGGCCGGTTGCGTGACCAGGGCGCGGGCAATCGCCACGCGTTGGCGCTCGCCACCAGACAGCTGGGCCGGTTTGTGCGCCGTGCGCTGGCCCAGGCCGACGGCGGCCAGGATGGCATCGGCCTGGCTGAGTGCCTGCGCTCGCTCCATGCGGCGGATGAGCAGGGGCATGGCGACGTTTTCCTGGGCGGTAAATTCAGGCAGCAGGTGGTGGAACTGGTACACAAAGCCCAGGTGCTGGTTGCGCCACTGGCCTTGTTCGCGCGGGTTCATGCTGTGCAGATTGCGCCCCAGTTGCACCACTTGGCCGGCACTGGGCGCGTCCAAGCCGCCCAGCAGGTGCAGCAGCGTGCTTTTGCCCGAGCCGCTGGCACCGATGATGGCCAGCGTCTCGCCCGCATGCACCTGGATGTCCACACCCTGCAGCACCTGCACTTGCACCGCGCCGTCGTCAAAGCGTTTGGACAGGCCCTGGGCGGCCAAAACGACGGTGTTTGCTTTGTTATTCATAGCGCAAGGCCTCCGCAGGGTTCACGCGGCTGGCGCGCCAGCTGGGGTAGAGGGTGGCGACAAAGGCCAGCAGCAGGGCGATCAGCGCAATCGGCACGATGTCGCTGGCCAGCGGCTCGCTGGGCATGCGGCTGATGAGGTAAATGTCTTTGGGCAAAAAGCTCGCGCCCAGCGCTTGCTCGATGGCCGGAACGATCACGTCAATATTGCACGCCACCAGCAGCCCCAGCGCCAACCCGCCCAGCGTGCCCAGCACGCCCACCATTGCCCCTTGCACGACAAAAATGCCCATGATGGAGGCGGGCGATGCGCCCAGGGTGCGCAGGATGGCGATGTCCGAGCGCTTGTCCTGCACCGTCATCACCAGGGTGGACACCAGGTTGAACGCGGCCACCGCCACGATCAGCGTGAGGATGATGAACATCATGCGTTTTTCCACCTGCACGGCGGCAAACCAGGTTTTGTTTTGCTGCGTCCAGTCGCGCAGGTACAAAAATTCTTGCAACTGGCTGGCCAGCTCTTTGGCTACGCGCGGGGCTTGGTGTAAATCTTGTAGCTTTAAACGCACGCCTGTTGGGCCTTCCAGGCGAAAAACCTTCTGCGCATCTTGGTAGTGCAGCATGGCCATGTTCGCGTCGTACTCGTAATGGCCCGAGTCGAACACCCCGGCCACCTGCATCTGCTTCATGCGCGGCACCACACCGGCCGGGGTGACCTGGCCGCTGGGGGCGATCAGGGTGACGGTATCGCCCGCCGCCACGCCCAGGTTTTTCGCCAGCTCCACGCCCAGCACGATGGCAAAGCTGCCCGGCTGCAAGGCTTGCAGCACCTCGGTGTTGGTGGCGGCCAGATCGGTCACCTCGCCCTCGTGTGCGGGGTCAATGCCGCGCACCAGCACGCCCTGCATGTCCTCGCCGCGTGCCAGCAGGGCCTGGGCGGCCACAAAGGGGGCCGCGCCCACCACTTCAGGATGCTGCTTGGCCTGCGCCATGGCCCCGGCCACGTCCTGCATGGGCTGGCCATTGGGGGCAAAAATTTCGATGTGCGAAACCACGCTGAGCATGCGGTCGCGCACCTCTTTTTGGAAGCCGTTCATCACGCTTAAAACGATGATCAGCGCCGCCACCCCCAGCGCAATGCCCAGCATCGACGCGCCCGAGATGAACGAGATAAAGCCATTGCGCCGCATGGCCCGCCCCGCCCGCGTATAGCGCCAGCCCAAGGCAATTTCAAAAGGTATTTGCATAGCGGGTGGATTGTGGCATTAGCCAGTATCGTCAGAACGTTTCAGTCGCGCGGTTTGACCGGTTCGGGCGTTTGGGCGATGTCGGCTTCCAGCACCATGCGCACATACCGTGCATACGGAATCCCGGCCGCCCTGGCCTTGGCACGGACGGCATCCAGCAAGGCGGCAGGCAGGCGCATGTTCAGCGCGGCCTCTTTTTTTGCAATCTCGAAGCGCATGGGCCGAAAGCCGGACAGGTCGTATTCCGTCAAATCGGCACTGGCGACGAATGCCTCGGCCTGGGCATCGCTGCGCAGGCTGGGCAGGGGTTTAGTTTTGGCGTTCATAGTGGTCGATCTCCTTCTGGTGCATGTAGCGGGCGCTGATCGGGCGCAGCCTGGGCAAGCCTTCCACTTGCCGCAGCATGAATACGACGAACACGTAGCGCCCCGCCGCTGTTTTACCGATGGCACGCATACGCGGCTCATCCGGGAACGGGTCGGGCTGCACCGCAGGTGTGCCAGTGAACACCTGCTCGATTTCCTCGCGTGTCACCCCGTGCTTGCCGCACTTGGGCCAATTGCCATCATCCCAGTCAAAGCCAGCGATCTTCATGGCAAAAGTGTACCCATTTGTCTACACAAAAGTAAAGCAGACCCACAGCGCAAATTGCCCACCCACCGGGCAGCCCTGCGCCAGTTTGGCGACAATCACCCCCCATGCCTGCTGCCGACCTGCCCTTGCCTTTTGCCCTGCCTGCGCCCCTTGATGGGCCCAACCGCGCCCCTGTGGCCGCCGCGCCCCACCTGATCTTGCCCTATGCGGCGGCCGAAAACGCTCCGGCCGTGGCCACGCCGCAGCTCGATGCGCTGCTGGCTTTATTGCAGGAGACCGAGCGCGATGGGCAGGAGTACGACTTTCCCATTCCCCCGCACGAACGCGCCGTGGCGCAAGCCTGGGGGTTGAACGCGGCCGCCCCCGCCTGGGCGGCGGTGGGCGCGACAGCAGGGCTGCCCCATGCCTGGCTCACGCCCTGCCACCTGCACGCCGGGGCCGACCAGGTGCGGCTGGACGACCCGGCGCAGCTGCAGTTCACCCTGGCCGAGGCGCAGGCGCTGTGCGCCATCCTGGCGCCCTGGTGGGCCGAGGACGGGCTGCAATTGCAAGTGCTGGAGCCCCTGCTGTGGCGCGTCAGCGGCGCACCGCTGGCCGGTTTAAGCACCGCATCGCTCGACCGGGTGCTGCTGCGCGATGCCAGCCGCTGGCTGCCGCAGACCCAGCCCTTTCAGCGCCTGCACAGCGAGGCGCAAATGCTGCTGTACAGCCACCCCTTCAACGACGCGCGCGAGGCGCGGGGGCTGCCGCCCGTCAATGGCTTTTGGCTGCACGGGGCCGGGGCGCTGGCGCAGGGGGCCACCCCCATCCCCACACCCATCCTCCTGATCGATGGCCTGCGCCAAGCCGCCTTGCGCCAAGACTGGGCCGCCTGGAAGCAGGCCTGGCAGCAGGCCGAGGCTGGGCCGATTGCCCAGCTGCTGGCCCATGTGCGCGCCGGTGGTCAAGCCACGCTGACGCTGTGCGGCGAAGCCCAAGCGCTGCACTTTAAAAGAGCGCGTTCCGCTTTGATACAGCGATTTCAGAGCTTTTTTAAGCCAAAAACATTTAATTCTCTGCGCAACCAGCTATGAAAATCATTGAACGGGAAATTTCCCAGGCCCAGGTCGATGCGCTGGTGCAAAACGGCGTTGCGCCGCTGCTGGCGCGTTTGTTTGTCGGGCGGGGCGTGCAATCTCCGCAGGAGCTGGACACCGGCCTGCAGCACCTGCTGCCGCCCAGTGGCCTCAAGGGCATTGAGGCCGCCGCCCAGCTGCTGGCCCAGGCCATTGCCGCGCAGCAACGCATCTGCATCGTGGCCGATTACGACTGCGACGGTGCCACCGCCTGCGCCGTGGCCGTGCGCGGTCTGCGCATGCTGGGGGCGCAGCACGTCAGCTACGAAGTGCCCGACCGGGTGCAGGACGGCTACGGCCTCTCGCCCGCCATCGCCCGGCGCGTGGCCGCCCAGGGCTACGGCCTGCTGGTCACCGTGGACAACGGCATCGGCAGCATCGCCGGGGTGCGCGAGGCGCAGCGCCTGGGCCTGCAGGTGCTGGTGACCGACCACCACCTGCCTGGCAGCGAGCTGCCCACGCCCGAGGCCATGGTCAATCCCAACCAGCCCGGCTGCAGCTTTGCCAGCAAAAGCCTGGCGGGGGTGGGCGTGATGTTTTATGTGCTGCTGCAGCTGCGGGCGCTGCTGCGCGAACGCGGGGCCTACGCCGCCGCGCCCCAGCCCAAGCTCGATACCCTGCTGCCCCTGGTGGCCCTGGGCACCGTGGCCGACGTGGTGCGGCTGGACACGAACAACCGCCGCCTGGTCGATCAGGGGCTGCTGCGCATTCGCAAAGGCCACATGCCCGCCGGCATGCGGGCGCTGTACCAGGCGGCGGGCAAAACCTGGCAGCAAGCCAGCACGCAGGATTTTGGCTTTGCCCTGGGGCCGCGCATCAATGCGGCGGGGCGCTTGGCGGACATGACCATCGGCATTGAGTGCCTGCTGACCGACGACTTTGGCCAGGCGCTGGAACTGGCCCAGGCGCTGGACCGCATCAACCGCCAGCGCCAGCACCTGGAAGGCGATATGCGCCAGCAAGCCTTTGCCTTGGCCGAGGGGCTGTGCCAGGACAGCGGCAGCGCCCCGGCGGCCATCAGCGTGTTCGACCCCGAATTTCACGAAGGCGTGGTCGGCATCGTCGCCTCGCGCATCAAAGACCGGCTGCACCGCCCGACCTTTGTGTTTGCCGCCAGCCAGGCCGAGGGCAAGACGCATGAGCTCAAGGGCTCGGGCCGCTCTATCCCCGGTTTTCATTTGCGCGATGCGCTGGATTTGCTCGCCAAGCGCCACCCCGATGTGTTGCTGCGCTTTGGCGGCCACGCCATGGCCGCTGGTTGCACCATCCGCATGGAACATTTCGAGCGCTTTAGCAGCGCCTTTGCCCAGGTGGCGCAGGAGCTGCTCAGTGCCGACGTGCTCACCCGTTGCCTGCACACCGATGGCGCACTGCCGGCCGAGTTTCGCCAGTCGGCCGTGGTCGAACAGCTCAATTTGCAAGTCTGGGGCCAGGGCTTTGAGCCGCCCACGTTCAGCGAGGACATGGAAATTGTCTCGCAGCGCCTGGTGGGCGAAAAACACCTGAAGCTGCAGCTGCGCCACCAGGGCGAGGTGGTCGATGGCATCTGGTTTGGCCGCACCGAGCCGCTGGACGCTTGGGAGCACCTGGCCTTTCGTCTGGACATCAACGAATGGAAGGGCGAGCGCAAGGTGCAGTTTCTGGTCGAGGGGGCACTGCAAAGCTAACAGGCTGACCCATAAAAAAACCGCCTGCTAGGGCAGCAGGCGGTGGGGTGGGGTACGGGGGTGTTGTGCAGCCATTTACAGCCCGCCGGTGCGTTTGACTTTGGGCTCTTCGTAGGTGAGGGGCTGGGTGCGCACCTGCAGCATATTGCGCTCTTGCTGGTCGGTTTTTTGCGCTTGCTCGGCCGCCTCTACCGCCATGGCGCTGGCCCGCCACATGGACTGGATGAATTCGATGAGCTGCTTGGACAAAGGCTCTTTGTTCTGCTCTTCTTGAATTTCCTTGAGCGATTTTTTCGTTTCCAACTCTTCGGGCTTGGCCGTCCAGTCCAGGTCTTGGGCGCTGGCATCGGTGGGCTTTTCTGGGGTTTTGATGCTGACGGTCACCCCTTCGCCCAGTTTGTCGGTCGATTCCACGGCATTGACCGCGTGGGGGGGGCGCACGGCGGCAGGCCCCGAGGCACCGGTGGAATACAAATTGGCACCTTGCGGGTTGGCCCATTCGATGGGTTGGCGGTCTAGTGGTGAAATTTGCATGGTGTGCCTCTCGTGAAAAAATCAAACTACATCAAATATTTGAATAAAAATAACGGTTCCTCGTACGCCTTATCGGAAGGCTTCAGCCAAAGTTTAGCGTGGTTGCAATTTTTTACATCCCCCCGGCCTGTGCCGCCTGTAGGGGATATCGGCCACGGCGGCGCAAAGTTCAGAGAAAACGTTCGATGCGTTTGAACGAGGGGCGGTCCAGCTGGCTTAAATCGGGAATGCGAAACTGCACGCCTTCGCGGCTGGTGATGAGCAGGTGCTGGGCACTGAGGTGGCGGATGTCTTCCTCGCCCTTGAGCACCAAGGTGGCCGGGCCCCGATCGGTGCGGACCTGCCAGTGGCTGGGGGTGGAGATGGAATCGACGGCGTCGATGTGCTCAATCACCGGGATAAATTCGCGCTCGGCCAGGCTGGCTTCCAGCACTTGGCGGGTGGCCGGTGGCAGCTCGTTCAGGTGGGCTACCCAGAGCACTTCTTTGCCATCGGGGCCGACCAAGGAGATGCCTTCTTGGGGGGCCTGGATGGGAAAGGCCCGCACGGGCACCAGGCCACGGTGCTCGGTGCCATCGGGGGCCCGCCAGCACAGTTGGCCGTGGGGGTTGTGGTAGAGGGTGATGGACATAGGCTTGGTTAAATAAAGAGCTGTTTGCGCTTGATCTACAAGGTTTTTATAAAGATAAAGCCTTTAATTGATTGATATACAAGCGCGTGCAGCTTCTGTTTTATTGATCTTGGGCCAGCACCAGGCCGGCGGCATGGGCATCTTCTTCGGCGCGGCGGGCCTGGGCTTGGTACAGCCGCCAGTACGCGCCCTGGGCGGCCATGAGCTCGTCGTGCGGGCCGACTTCGACGATTTCGCCCCGGTCCATCACCACCAGCCGGTCGGCCTTGCGCAGGGTGGAGAGGCGGTGGGCAATGGCAATTGTGGTGCGCCCTTGCACCAGGTTGTCCAGGGCTTTTTGGATTTCTTTTTCGGTTTCGGTGTCCACGGCCGAGGTGGCCTCGTCCAGGATGAGCAGGCGCGGGTTGATGAGCAGGGCGCGGGCGATGCTGATGCGCTGGCGCTCGCCGCCCGAGAGGCCCTGGCCGCGCTCGCCCACCACCGAGTCGTAGCCGTGCGGCAGGCGCAGGATGAAGTCGTGCGCATGTGCGGCGCGGGCGGCGGCGACGATTTCCTGGCGCGTGGCCTCGGGCTTGCCGTAGGCGATGTTCTCGGCCACGGTGCCAAAAAACAAAAACGGCTCTTGCAGCACCAGGCCGATGTTGCGCCGGTAGTCGGCCACGGCCAGGCGGCGCACGTCGATGCCGTCGAGCTGGATGCTGCCTTCGGTCACGTCGTAAAAGCGGTTGATGAGGTTGACCAGCGTGGATTTGCCCGAGCCGCTGTGGCCGACCAGGCCGATCATTTCGCCCGGGCGGATGTGCAGGTTGAGCTGGCGGATGACTTGGCGGCTGCCGTAGCGAAAGCCCACGTCCTGCAGCGTGATGGCCCCTTGCACGGGCTGGGGCAGGGTGGCGGGGGTGGTGGGCTCGGGCACGCTGCTGACCTGGTCGAGCACGTCAAAAATGCGCTTGGCCCCAGCGGCCGATTTTTGCGTGATATTGACGATGCGGCTCATCGAGTCCAGCCGGGTGTAAAAGCGCCCGATGTAGGCAATAAAGGCCGAGAGCACGCCCACGGTGATTTGGTCGTGCGCCACCAGCCAGATGCCAAAGGCCCAGACAAACAGCAGGCCGATTTCGGTCATCAGCCCCACGGTGGGCGAGAACAGCGCCCAGATTTTGTTTACGCGGTCGTTGGCTTGCAGGTTGCGCTGGTTGGCGCGGGCAAAGCGCTGCATCTCGCGCTGCTCTTGGGCAAAGGCTTTGACCACGCGCACGCCGGGAATGGTGTCCGAGAGCACGTTGGTGATTTCCGCCCAAACGCGGCTGGTGCGGTCAAAGCCAATGGCCAAGCGGCTGCGCACTTTGTGAATCAGCCAGACGATGAAGGGCAGCGGCACCAGCGTGACCAGGGCCAGCCAGGGGTTGATGCTGATGAGGATGGCGGCGGTCATCACCATCATCACCACGTCGGTGATGAAATCGAGCGCGTGCAGCGACAAAAACATGTTGATGCGGTCGGTGTCCGAGCCGATGCGGCTCATGAGGTCACCGGTGCGCTTGCTGCCAAAGTATTCCAGCGACTGGTTGAGCATGTGGGCATAGACGGTGGTGCGCATATCGGCGCCGATGCGCTCTGAGACTTTGGCCATCACCCAGGTGCGGGCCCAGCCCAGGCCCCAGGCCAAAATGGCCGAGGCCAGCAAGCCGCCCAGGTACAGGGCGACCAGCTGTGGGTCAATGGCCTGGCGGTTGTTTTGGTAGGGGATGAGGATGTCGTCCAGGATGGGCATCGTCAAATACGGTGGCACCAAGGTGGCGGCCGTGCCCAGCAGGGTCAGCATCAGGCCCAAAAGCAGCTGCCCTTTATAGGGCTTGGCAAAGCGGCCCACGCGCAGCAGCACCCAGGTGGAGGATTTTTCTTGGGGCTGGCGGGCGCAGGCCGGGCATTCATCGCTATCGGGGGGCAGGGTTTGGCCGCAATCGGGGCAGCAGGGCGTGGGGGTGGGGGTTCGCACCGCGTGCCACTGGTCGGTGCCCAGGGCCGCGCACAGGGCGGCAAAGCGCAGTTGTAGCCGCAGCGCCTGGGCTTGGTGTTGCAGGGTAAAACGCCACAGGGCCAGGCGTTGCTGGCCGTCGTGCAGCTCCAGGGTGCCCACGCCGGCGTGGTCGCTCATGCGCAGCTGCAGGTCGGGGCGCAGGGGCCACGACTGGGCGGCCGGGGCGCTGGTCGTGCCATCCAGGGCCAGCAGGCGGGTGTCGGTCAGCACCAAGCTGCTGGGGCTAAAGCGCAAGTCGTGGCTAAGGTCAACCACCAAGGCTTCTTGTACGTTCTCTTGGGGTGCCAGCAGCGCCTGCAGGCGGGCTTGATTGTCTATCTGGGGTGGTTGCATGGTGATTCTTTTAGTGCCGGCCGGGCCTGGAACCTGTCAAGGTTTTTACGCGCGGCGGTCGTTTCCAAACGCAGCACACTGCATTTTGGCTGACAGAGCGTTATGGCCCATTTTCAAGACATACAACTGCTTCGAACCACTTACCTGCGCGGCCCCAGCATTTGGACTTACCGTCCTGTGCTGGAAGTTTGGCTGGATTTGGGCGTTTTGGAGGACTACCCCTCCAACCTGCTGCCCGGCTTTAACGAGCGCCTGACGGCCTGGCTGCCCGGTTTGGTCGAGCACCATTGCGGCGTGGGCCACCGGGGCGGGTTTTTAGAGCGCTTGCAAGAAGGCACGTGGTGCGGCCATGTGCTGGAGCACACCATCATCGAGCTGCTCAACCTGGCAGGTATGAGCGCTGAGTTTGGCCAAACCCGCAGCGTGCGCCAGCGCGGGGTGTACCGCATGGTGTTTCGCTGCCCCGAAGAATTGGTGGCCAAAGTGGCGCTGCAGCAGGGCCACGCCCTCATCATGGCGGCGATCAATGACCAGCCTTTTGATGTGCCCACCGCCGTGGCCGCCATTGAGCAGGCCATCGAGGCGCGTTACCTGGGGCCGAGTACGGCCAGCATCGTCGATGCGGCAGCGCAGCGGCGCATTCCCTTTATCCGCCTGAACGATGGCAATCTGGTGCAGCTGGGCTACGGCG
The DNA here is from genome assembly GCF_042654745.1 of Comamonas denitrificans. Lineage (NCBI taxonomy): Bacteria > Pseudomonadati > Pseudomonadota > Betaproteobacteria > Burkholderiales > Comamonadaceae > Comamonas > Comamonas denitrificans. The sequence goes on along the minus strand of NZ_JBHSEY010000017.1, from coordinate 12,819 downwards.
CAGCGCAGCGGCGCATCTGGAGCACGGAAACCGACAAGACCAGCGCCATTGGCCTGGGCATCAGCGAAGACAAAGACCTGGCCAAGCAGCTGCTCAAAGCGGCCGGCGTGCCGGTGCCCGAGTGGGAGCTGGTCGGCAGCGCCGACGAGGCCTGGGACGAGGCGCAGGACATTGGCCTGCCCGTCACCGTCAAGCCCTACAACTCGAACAAGGGTGAAGGCGTGGGCATCAACCTGACCACCGAGGCGCAGGTGCGCAGCGCCTACGCAGCGGCCCGTGCCGTGACCCGGCATGTGATGGTCGAGCGCCATATTCCGGGCACCGTACACCGCTTGCTGGTGGTGGGTGGCAAGCTGGTGGCGGCCTCGCGCGGGGAATACCCGCAGGGCAGCGCCAACCCCCGTGCGGCCATGGCCACCGTCGATTGCACGGCCCAAGTGCATGCCGATACGGCGTACCTGGCCGCTTTGGCGGCCAAAGTGGTGGGGCTGGACATTGCCGGGGTCGATTTGGTCTGCCAGCACATTGATCAGCCCTTGGCCGGGCAAGGCGGTGCGATTTTGGAAGTCAATGGTGGCCCTGGGCTGCTGATGCACCTGCGCCCCAGCCAGGGCGTGCCCCAGCCGGTGGGCGAGGCGATTGTGCAGCACCTCTTTCCGGCGGCGGACAGCGCCCAGCCGGACCAAGACGGCCTGGCCGCCCGCATCCCCGTGGTCGGCATCGTCGGCACCCAGCACAACGCCTGGATTGCCCGCATGACGGGGTGGCTGCTGCAGCTGGCGGGCAAACGCACGGGCGTAGCGTGTAGCCAGGGCAGCTACCTCAATGGCCGCCTGACCCAAGCGGGCGACCACACGCGCTGGCAGGCGGCGCACCGTTTGCTGGTCAATCGCTTGGCTGAAGCGGCGGTGGTGCAAACCACGGCCCGTTCGATTCTGGAAGAAGGCCTGGCCTACGACCGCTGCCAGGTCGGCCTGGTGACCGATTGGGGCGGCTGGGAAGGGCTGGCGGACCACGATGTGCATGAAGCGGGCGACCTGCGCCGCGTCTTGCGCACGCAAATTGATGTGGTGCTGAGCCAAGGCATGGGCGTGCTCAATGCCGACGACGATGCCGTGGCCGAGCTGGCCAGCCTGTGCGATGGGCAAGTGCTGCTGTACAGCGAGCAGGCCCACAACCCGCACTTGGCCGCGCACCGCGAGCAGGGCGGGCGGGCCGTGCTGGTGCAGCAGGGCGAAGTCATCCTGGCCCAGGGCCGTAGCGAGCGCCGTCTGGGCAGCCTCAGCGCATTAAGCCCGGCAGCGGCCAAAGTGCCCACCCCCAGCGCCTTGCTGGCCGCCGTTGCGTGTGCCTGGGCGCTGGACATCAGCCCCGAGTTGCTGGCCGCCGGGCTGAAAACGTTTGTTATTGAATAAATAGCGCTTTGCGCTTGATAAACAACGTTTTCATATCGTTTTATATCCATTTACATTGCTAATACAACGGAACGCACTATGAACATTTCTCGTATCCGCGCTTTGCGTGGCCCCAATTTGTGGAGCCGCAACACGGCCATCGAGTGCATCGTGCACTGCACGGAGCAGGAGTGTGATTTCACCCAAATCGCGCATTTTGAGACGCGGGTGCGGGCCCGTTTTCCTGCCATCGGCAGTCTGCAAGCGCAGGGCATGGACAACTTGCTGTCCATCGGCCATGTGCTGGAGTCCGCCGCTTTGGCGCTGCAAGCCCAGGCCGGGTGCCCCGTCACCTTCAGCCGCACGCACGCCACGGTCGAGGCCAATACCTTCCAGGTCGTCGTTGAATACACCGAAGAGGCCGTGGGCCGCCGCGCCATTGAGTTAGCCGATGCGCTGGTGCAGGCTGCGCTCAACGACACGCCTTTTGATGCCCCCGCCGCCATTGCCGAGCTGCGCGAGCTGGACGAGCACGAGCGCATGGGCCCCTCGACCCAATCCATCGTTGATGCCGCCGTGGCCCGGGGCATCCCCTTCAAGCGCTTGACCGCTGGCAGCCTGGTGCAACTGGGCTGGGGCAGCAAGGCGCGCAAGTTTCAAGCGGCCGAGGTCGATCAGACCAGCTCCGTGGCCGAAGCCATTGCGCAAGACAAAGATTTAACCAAGCGCTTGCTGCACGCCGCCGGGGTGCCCGTGCCGCTGGGCCGCCCGGTGGTGGATGTGCAGGATGCCTGGGCCGTGGCGCAGGAGGTGGGCCTGGCCGAAGGCTGGCCCGTGGTCGTCAAACCCCAAGACGGCAACCAAGGCAAAGGCGTGACGGTGAACATCACCACCCGCCCCCAATTGGAAGCGGCCTACGCCACGGCCTTGGCCTACGGCAGCCAAGTGATGGTGGAGCGCTTTTTGCCCGGCCACGATTTTCGTCTGCTGGTGGTGGGCAACCAACTGGTCGCTGCCGCCCGGCGCGATCCGCCGCAGGTGCTGGGCGATGGCGTACACAGCGTGGCCCAGTTGGTCGAACAGGTCAACCAAGACCCGCGCCGGGGCAGTGGCCATGGCACGGCGCTGACCAAAATCCGCCTGGACGATATCGCCTTGGGGCGCTTGGCCAGCGAAGGGCTCACCCCGGACAGCATTCCCACCCAGGGCCAGCGCGTGGTGCTGCGCAACAACGCCAACCTGTCCACCGGCGGCAGTGCCACCGACGTGACCGATGACGTGCATCCCACCATTGCCGCCCGCGCCATTGAGGCGGCGGCCAGCATTGGGCTGCACATTTGTGGCGTGGATGTGATTGCCGAATCCATGCTCAAGCCCCTGGAGGCCCAGGGCGGCGGCATCGTTGAAGTGAACGCCGCCCCCGGCCTGCGCATGCACCTGGCCCCCTCGTTTGGCAAAGCCCGCAATGTGGGCCAGCCCATGGTTGATCTGCTGTTCCCGGCGCACGACGATGGCCGCATCCCGGTCGTGGCGGTGACGGGCACCAACGGCAAAACCACCACCACCCGGCTGATTGCCCATATTTTTGCCGCCCAAGGCCTGCGCGTGGGCATGACCAATACCGATGGTGTGTACGTGGCCGGCCGCCAGATCGACAGCGGCGACTGCTCCGGCCCCAAAAGCGCGCGCAACGTGCTGGCCCACCCCGAGGTGGACGCGGCGGTGCTCGAATGCGCCCGGGGCGGCGTGCTGCGCGAGGGGCTGGGCTTTGACCGCTGCCAGGTGGCCGTGGTCACCAACGTGGGCGAGGGCGACCACCTGGGGCTGAACTACATCACCACGGTGGAAGATGTGATGGTGCTAAAGCGCGTTATCGTGCAAAACGTCGCTCCCAATGGCTACGCCGTGCTCAACGCCATGGACCCGCACGTGGCCCCCATGGCCCGGGTGTGCACGGGGCAAGTGATTTTCTTTGGTGCCGACCGCCACCACCCCATCATGGCCACCCACCGTGCCCAAGGGCAGCGGGTGGTGTACGTGGACCCCGCCAAGGCCTGCATCGTCGCCGCCGAGGGGGGCATGAAAGAAAGCATTGCCCTGGCCGATATTCCCCTCACGCACAACGGCGCGATTGGCTTTCAGGTGGACAACGCCATGGCCTCGGTCGCCGCTGCCTGGGCCGCAGGCTTGCCTTGGGAGACGATTCGCCGGGGGCTGGCCAGCTTTCACAATGACAGTGCCAACGCGCCTGGGCGCTTTAACGTCATGGACTACCGGGGGGCCACCATCATTGCCGACTATGGCCACAACCCCGATGCCATTCGCGCCCTGGTGCAAGCGGTCGATGCCATGCCTGGGAACAAGCGCAGCGTGGTCATCAGCGGCGCGGGGGACCGGCGTGACCAGGACATCATCGAGCAGACGCGCATTCTGGGCGCCGCCTTTGACGAGGTGATTCTTTACCAGGATGCCTGCCAGCGCGGCCGCGCCGATGGCGAGGTGCTGGCCCTGCTGCGCCAGGGCCTGGAAGGGGCACCGCGCACGCGCTACAGCACCGAAATCCACGGCGAATTTGCCGCCATCGACCACGCGCTGGAGCGTTTGGCCCCAGGCGACCTGTGCCTGGTGCTGGTCGATCAGGTGGAAGAGGCCCTGGCCCACTTGCAGCAGCGCATTGCCAGCGTTTGATGTTTAAAAAGTAGAGCTGCTAACGCAATCCTACATTGCGTTAGCAGCCTTTTTTATATAAAAAAAGGCTCCCGCAGGAGCCTGTGAAAAGTGCAATTTAAGAGGGTTTATCGTTATTAACCGCCGCAAGCGCCGCCGGAGCAGCAGCCGCCGTTGGCATGCGGGTCTTCGGCCGCGCCTTGGGTTTTGGTAATCACCACGCGCCACAGGTCGGGGCCGGCTTGGTCATACGCCCACTGCACTTGGCCTGGCGTGCGCGACTCCAGCTGAAAGCGCAGCGGTACCGGATCGTGGTCGTTCACGATGGTGATGGAGTCACCGGTCTCCAAAGCGTCAAATTGGCCAAAAATTTGCGCGTGGCGCAGACGGGGTTCGATGGTGCGAACGTCAATCACAGAGCTCATGGGGAAAACCTTTCAGAAAGAGCAGTCAGTGTCAGGGGGAGCGTAGCTGCGTTGTTAGCCGTCCTTGCCATCCAGGCGAGAACGCAGCAGCCACGGGGTGTAAATCACCAAGTAAATCGCAAAGGCCAAAGCCCAGAAGGTGGCCGAAATCTCAATCGCGCGGGGGTACCACGCGGGCACCAGGGCCGGCACCACCGCCCGAATCACCGTGGCCAGCAGCACCAGCGCATAGGCCACGGTCTCGCCGCGCGACGCTTGCAATGGGCGGCCGGTATGGCCCCGGGCTGTGCGGGTGAGCATGCCAATAATCAAACCGCCAATCACCCCGACGGTCAGGGCGTGGATGGCAAACGTCGTGCGCATCCAGCCCAGCTCGGCACCAGCGAGCATAGCAAAACCAATCGGCATCCACAGGTAGGACAGGTGCAGAATCCACAGGATGGGGCGTTTGAGCGTGACCCAGGGGCTCCAGCGGTACAGGCGAATGGCGTGCAGCACCGCGGTGATGGCACACGCCGCTGCCACCAGTGCCGCCGGGGCAGCGCCCACCCACAGCAGCAGGGTCACCCCCGTCACTGCCAGCAGGCCCAGCTCAAAAGAGCGCGAGGTGTTGATGACCAACCCAGGGGTGACATTGCGGGTGAACATGGGCACCACCCGCCCGGTCATGACGGAAACCACCATCAAAATCAGCCCCAGCTCGGCGTACAGCGGGCGCAGCGGATCCCAATCGACCAAGTTAAGTTGTGTGAGGTGAAAGCACAGATTGGCCACGCTCATTAATAAGAGCAAAGAAATCAACGGGATATTGCGCGTATTGCCCGATTTGAATAAAACGCGCAGCAGCACAACGGCCACTGCTGGCAAAAACAGCATATCCACCACCGCAAAGACGGTGTACGGAGCGCACACCGCGGCAATGCGGCCCGCCAACCAAAGCAATACCAGCGCGGCCAGCAAGGGGCCGCGGGCGGTCATATGCCCTGTCCAGGCTTTGACGGCGGTGAGCAAAAACCCGGCAATCACCCCCACGGCAAACCCAAACAGCATTTCGTGCCCGTGCCATAGCAATCCGGACAGGGGCAACTGCAGCGGCATGTACCCCAAAAATGCGGCCATCCACACCGGCACCGAGATGCAGGCGAGCAAGGCCGTCAAGAGATAAAACGGCCGAAAACCCAGACGCAGCAGCGGCCAGCCCGTCAAAGGGGGGGGCGCTTGCGGCGGGATGGGTGACAGATGGGGCGAGGTGTGCGGCATAAAAATCTATCCCTGGTGGGCGCGGGGTAGGTGCTGAAAATAATAAGATTTATTCTACATAAATCTTTTGATTTGCGTCATAGCCTGCGGCAATTTTCCCGGATCAGGTTGTGGATGCGAAAAGTAACACTTTCGAGGCTGCCGTCCAGCGCAATAAGATTCTTCGGAAATACACGTTTTAAAGCCGTACTTTCCCTCGCTCTTTTCCTTTTCTGGAGATCCTTTATGAACATCGAAAAATTCAAGCACCAACACGTGGATATCCTGTCGCGCATTGATCAGTTGCGCTCTTTGACCCATGCTGGGGTGGAAGTCGATGCGACTGCGATTGCGCAGGGCATCATCAGCTTCAGCTCACTGATCAAGCTGCATTTGGCGGTAGAAGACAAAGCGCTTTACCCGGCCTTGCAGCGCAGCGGCGATGCCACCTTGGCGCGGCTGGGGCAACAGTTTCAGGACGATATGGGGCCGATTGCCCAAGCGTTTGATGGCTTTGCCCGCCGCTGGAACACGGCTGAGCGCTTGCGCAGCGACCCGCAAGGCTTTCGCAACGATGCCAATACCGTGCTCAAGCGTGTTTATGAGCGCATGCAGCGGGAAAACCGCGAGTTCTACCCGCGCATTGAAGAGGCGCAAACCAACGCCGTGGCGTGAGGTGCGCCAATGCCGGTTCGCTTTGTAAGGCACGCAGCCTGCAGCGGAACCTGGCAATCACGAACGTGATCATCAATAGTGGGGGACTGCTCGTATTGGCACAGGAAAGAAGGTGGAAGAAGTCAAAAATCTCTAAATGTGGCAATGGGTTGCGCTATTTTTTGAGAAAAATGCACTTTGGCGCGAAATGGGCCGTGTAAAGGCATTAAACGGCCAAAACGGGCAGATTCCGTATTGGAATGGCCCAGGGGTGCTATAGAGTGAAAGTGACGCTGTGGCGCGGGGTTGCAGGGGTTTTGGCGGTGACAGGAAGGCCGCAGAAAACTGCTGCTAAGTCGGACAAAAAAAAGTCGGACGTAAATCAAACGTCCGACTTTTTAAAAACATTGTTATCAATGACTTGCGGCGTTTTTCGCCTTGGTGGATGCGATGTCCGACTTAATTTAACTCGGACGGCTTTTAAACGTCGCTTACATGCGTTTAAAAAAGCTGTGCCTGCTGCCGATCAGCAGGGGCTTTAATGCCAGCTGCCGCCACGATGCGCTCTACGTGGCGCTCTGTCAGGTTGTATTCTGCGGCCAGCTCTCGAGATGTGTTTGCAGTGAGATAGGCCTTGGTGATGCGGGCATTGCGCAAGGCCACCAGGGCACGGTGGGCCTTGGGCAGTTGAAAGTGGCTCTCGGCCCCATACACCTCGGCCAAGGCCAGCAGGTTTGTGTGGCCGATGATCTTGGCTATCGGATGATCCGGCTGCGCCCTGGCCGGAGTGGGGATGTAGATGCGCAGGCCACCGTATGCCTGCACCAGTGCCAGCGTTGCTTGTAGGCCGATCAGGCGTTCGAAGTCCTGCAGCAGCGGGGGCAGCATACGAGTGTCAGCAAGGTCGGCCAGCTGAATCATGGGCGGCGTTGCGCTCGTTTGGCGCGGTCAAGCATGGCTTTGAGCGCCTCGATGGTGTTCGAGGCCTCGAGAACAGGAAGCCAGTCCAGCGAGTCCACCTGCATGCCGGTGGTGCGGGCGACAAATGCCATCAGCGCGGTATGGCAGGGGTCATGCAGGCCACCATGCTCATCAATCTTGCGCCAGAGCCACTGTATTTTTGCGGCCTGCGTAAAAGGTTTAAACGCGCTGGATTTGGGCTTGTAGCCCAGGGTCGCCATGTGCGCCAGCACCTTGGCGCGGCCAGCCGCATCCATGTCAGCGCTGCTGCTGTGGCCTGTCAGTTGATGCAGGTGGTAGCGGTAATCGTCCTCGCTCCAGCCCAGGGCGGCGCGGCCCTGGTGGATGTGACCCAGCTCGCGTTTGCGCTGGGCCGCCGCTTTGGACTGATTGGTGGTTGCAGTAAAGCGGCGGGTGCTCATACAAAAGCCCCGTCTAAAACAGAACCATCTTTACCATTCCAATCGTTGCAGATTGCATTCGGTGTGACGGTGAAGTAATACCGCTTGCAGTGTTGGTTTTTTCGGTACGTCTGGCTGTTTGTGCCAAGGCGTATCTTTGCCTCCCGGTAGTGCTTGCATATCGCACAGCGCGGTACGTTGCCTTCGTACCCGACCGTCTTCTTCAAAGCTCCAAGCTTGCTCATACTGATGCACCACCTTCCTCGCCCAGGGCCACGGTCAGCGCAGGCAGAAGCCGGGCCAGCTCGCCAGTGATGATCGCCACGTCAGCATCAAAGCCGGATTCAGCACCGTCATCGTCCCGCGCCACGTCTTGCAGCTGAATGCTGCGTAGGCGCAGACCGTCGGTCAGCACAAAGCTGACGCGGCCATCAAACGTCAGGGCAAGTTTTGTTGGCAATTTGCCCTGCTCGATGTGTTGGCGCACCTCCTCAATATCGAGAGGGTGACGGCCATAGCGCACCACAGCCCCGCTGTCGCCGCTGGCCTTCAGCTCGCATTCCTGGCCGATGTAAAAACCCTCGGGTGCCTCCTGCTCCAACAGCCACTGCGCCATCGCAGCTTGCGGGCTGGTCTGCGTATTCAGCAGGGCCAGTGCAAAGCCTGGCGGCAGGCACTCGACCAGGCTAGTGACTGCAGCATCGGCCTGGGCCTGGCTGCTGGTGTCCACTACCAGGGTGCTGGCCTGTGGGTCAATCCAGACCCATGTGCGGCTTTCCTTGGTGAAGGCTTGAGGCAGCAAGTCCAGGCGGGCTTCTTCTTTTAAATCGCGCTGCTCCCACTTGCCGGGCTTGCGCCCCGATTCGCGTTCAATGGCATCGCACTTTTCCTGCACGCGCTTTTGCACCACGCTGGTGGGCAGCAGTTTGATTTCAGTGTGAAAGCGCAGTATCCATTGGCCGCCCACGCTCTCGACCAGTGCGCCGTGGGCTTCGCCACGGGGCGGCACCCAGCCCTCAGATTTTTCCTGGCTGGGCGTGCAGGGTTGGAAGATGTTTTTTTTCAGGGCATCTTCCAGCACCCCGATGTAAATAGGCCAGTCTTTACTGATCTTGTAGATGATGGCGTTTTTGATCATGCTGCACCTCCGGCTGCGATAAGACGGTCACGCTCGGCGATCACGGCCTCTGCGGCCAGCTTGATACAGACTTCTTTCATGCTGTCGGTGAGCCAGCAAAGCGAGTCCACTTTTGAGACAACTTCGAGCGCGAAGCGTGCCCCTTGACTCCATGCATCAGGGCCAGGCAGCGCTGGAGGTGTGTTTCCGGCCTGTCCAGCATCCAGCGCGTCGGCCTTGGCTTCCATGGCATCGAGCAGTGCCTGGGTGTCTTCGCCCTGGATGAGCACCAAGGCAAACATGGGCTGGCCGTCTTTGGTGCAGAGCTGCATTTTCAGATTTCCAGCACCCACTTCGTGCATCAGTTGCACGACTTCGGTAACTTTCATATCCAGCCATTGGTCGGGGTGGAAAAGGGCTTGGGCGTTGGTCATGCGGCCTCCAGCTCAACATCGTCAAAGCCGACCGATTCAATTGCGCAAGAGGTAATCAAGATTCCGAGGTCTTCAGCGTCAGGCCACCCTTCACCTTGATCGTCAAGAACTTTTTTCGTCCACCACATACCGCTATCCAACTTATTGCTTCCGAAACAAGCACCGCCTTGGCCCATCAAACAAGAAATTGCACGTGCTGCAAAAAGGCGGATCACAGCCCGGACTACATCGCCATCCTCTGCGTTTAAGCGATCACCGCTTTCACCCCAGAAGTCATTGATAAAAGTGGCCAACTCGGGAGTCAAGATGTCGTGATTAACTTGGAGCGTGATTTCCGAATCGTTGTACCAAGTTGCTTTGGCCGTATAGGTTTTGATATTGCTCATGCTTTCTCCTGGTGCTCAAGAGGATTGATAAAAGTGACTTTGGCAAGCGGGTAGCGAATGGAACCCCCGCTGCATCCCCCGGATTTGCTGCGGCGCTCATAGAACAGGCTGTCGCCAGCTTTGAGTTTTTCAAAGACCAGCACTTGGCAGCCCACCCAGCTGAAGGCCTGGAAAGGCCCACAGCCGATCACACGCCCTTTGGCATCCAGCTCCCAGCGCAGGAAGTCCTGGCCGTGGTCTTCAAATTCAAGGATGGCCGCTACCTTGTCCAGATACCGCAGGCGGCGCTGGACGGCTGTTGCCACAGTCTTTTGCAGGTCGGGCAACAACAGCGCTGCAGTGCAAGCAGCACGGTCGAAGTCCAGCACGGCACGGATGCGATCCTCTGCGGTCTGGTGATAGCACTGGGTGTCCCCGTAACGAGCGGCTTTAAAAGGATTTGCTGTCATGCCGAACTCCATCACAACGCCGCCATGTCCAGCGCAATCGCCCGCCAGGGCAGGTCTGCGCGGTCGCGTTCGTAAAAGCGGATGTAGGCCGTGGTGCTGGCCGTGGTCATGCTGTCGGCAATGGCCTCCATTGCGGCCTGCCACTGCTTGTCGGCAATATCCAGGCGGCGCAGGGAGAGGACGCGGCCTGTGTTGATGCGCCCTTCCTTGTCGGTTTGGAAGGCGTGATTGACCAGGGCCATGATGTTGTCGCTGGCCCCTGCGGCCCAGGTTTTGACGCACTGGTCGATCAGCGCCTTGGCGGCCATGAGCTGCTCGCCAAACACGATGTGGTCGTGCATGTGGCGCACCACTTTAAAGCGCCCGTCAAAGCTGACCAGGGTGACGTTACCCTTTTCGCCGCCGGTTTTTACGCCGTACTGCTCTAGGCTGGTGGCCACCAGGGCGGCCACCTCGCCAAACGCGCCGTGCTTGAACTGGCGCAGGCCATCGCGCTGCTGGCGGGCCATGGCGCACAGGTCAGTCACCACCTGGTGGCGCAGCTTGTCGATGTCTTTGACTTTGGATTCAGGCACCAGGTTGCCGTTGGCATCTTGCCAGTAGCCGGGGGGGATGGTGTTGGGATGAGGCATGGTGTTTTCCTTTCAGTGGGTGGTGGGCATGGGGCGCGGGGCACCGCCTTTTTTCAAGTCGGCTGCGTAGTCGGCAACGTCCTTTGCAATGTGCGCTTGCATATCCGGAGGCAGTTGCAGGACGGTGAACTCATGCACGCGCAGCAGCACGGTGAGGACTACGCCGATGCGGCAGCGGCCCTGTTTTTGCAGCGCCTCTAAAACTGCTTTCCCCAGCTCGGTGACTTCTTTTTGAAACTCCTCTTGCGTGACGCTGCCGTCTTCGTATTCCAGGGTGATGGTCATTGCGGTTGTCCTTTCAGTTGGGCACGGCGGTGCGTTTAAAAGCCACGGCTGGCGTAGCGGTAGTGGTCATCCGCGCCAGGGCGGCGGGCAGGCTCGGGGGTGCTTTGCAGCAGCGGGGCGCTCATGCGGTCGTAGCGGGCCGGGGGCACCACATTGGCAGGGCGTGGCTTGGGCGCATAGGTGCCGCCGCCCTGGCGGGGGGTGGCACGGCTGTAGGCGGGCAGGCCGCTGGAGCGCGGGGCCAGATCAACGCGCCGGGGCAGCACTGGGGCGGGCCCCACCAAGCGGGGGCGGTAGGCGGGCGTGGTCAAGACCAGATCGCCACTGGTGCCATCACGGTGGATGCGGTGGGCGCTGGGGGTGGCGGGGTTGATGGTCGTACTCATGGCTGGAGTCCTTTCTTTCGGGCGATTTCTGCTTTCATGGCCAGCACGCCGGGGCTGGTGCCGGGGATGGATGCGGGGCGGGGTTGCTGGGGCTGCGCAGGGGCTGTGGCTTGCAGCAGTTGCCCGGCATCGGTGGGCTGGCCGCTGCTATGGGCACGGGCGCGGGCTGCGGCGGCGCGCTCGGCCTCGCGCTGGTGCTCGGCCTGGGCTTCAATGCGGTCGGCGCTGCTGGCAATCACGGCATACAGGTAGCCGTGGCCCTTCAAGGGCAGCTCCAACTTGCCTGCATCACGCGAAAGCAGCATCTGGTCAATGGCGGCCGCCCACGCGGGCAGTGGCGCTTGCCAGTCACGGCCCCGGTGGGTGATGGCCCGGCGCTCCAGGTCGGGCAGCAGCTGCAGCAGCAGCTTGATTTTTTTGGCGGCCGTCAGGCGCTGCTTGGCCGGTTGGTGCAGGCCAATGTATTGCAGCACCCGCGCTCCCAGGGGCACGCTGGTGGCCACCAGGCGTTCCAGCGCCTTGCGGTCAGTCTCGGCGCAAAAGGCGGTGGCCAGGTCCAGCTCTGTGCCGCAGTTGGGGCAGTGCAAGTCGCTCATTGCGTGCCCTCCCGTGCCGCGCTGCACAGCGTGTAGCCCAGGGCTACGCCAGCGTCGTAGGCGCTGTCAAGCTGGGCCTCTGCTGGCGCAGCCGTGACCGCAAAGGCCAGGGCCAGCAAACAGGCGGCCAAGCTGCTGCCCAGCCACAGCACCAGGGCGGCCAGCGGGTGGCGGCGGTGTTTACGGGTGGTGGCGTTCATTGGGTAGCCTCCTGCGCACGCTCAAACCCCAGTGCAGCCTGCTGCAACTCGGTCAGATCGGCAAGGCGCACCTGCTCAACACACAGGCGCACGCTGGGGGCGTGGGCATAGCGCTGCTGCGCCCAGGTGGTGGCGGCAAAGATGTCGGCAAACTCCTTGATGCGCACGCGCTCCAGGTAGCCGGGGCGGGCGATGGTGATGCGGTAGGTGTGGCGGTAGGTGTGCATGGTCATATCTCCTTTGCGGCCAATAGCGGGGCGCAGGCCGCTTTGTGTAGGCAGGCGTTGCAGGCTTGCCAGTGCTTCATCTCGCGCGGGCTGCCGGGGGCGGGGCGGTGGGCGTAGGTGCGGCACTGCTCGGCAGTGATCACCTGCTCTTGCCCTCCTGCCTCGTCCGTCAGGTACGGGCAGGGATAGCGGCCATAGGTGTGGATGACACGGCTGGCGATGCGACTGGTGTTTGCCTGTCCGGTGCCGTACAGGCCGGTGGCGTTCAGTACCTGGCTCAGTGCCCCGGCACTGATACCTAGCCCGGATATTTCACCGTAGTAGAGCCACAAACGAGTACGGCATTGCCCTTGTGTGCCCGAAAATC
>NZ_JBHSEY010000016.1:0-205368 GCF_042654745.1 Comamonas denitrificans | reverse complement strand
GCCTTGCATCCTACACAGAAATTTGTGCACCTGACAAGTGGTGAAGAAAATTTTCTTCTGGGCCTGCAACTCTTCTGAATCACCGCCCCGCCGCTTGCCGTTGCGAGGGGGCGAACTATAGCATGAGATTGGGGTTTTCCCGGAAATTCTGGACTTCTTTATCCTTGCACGCTGGCACAAGCTTCCCTTGGATAATTTACCCCTTATGGCACTCATCACACTATTAAATGCGCAACTGGCGTTTGGCCACGTTGCTTTGTTAGACCACACGGATTTTTCTCTTGAGGGTGCTGAGCGCGTAGGCCTGATTGGGCGCAATGGGGCGGGCAAGTCTTCCTTGCTGAAAATTCTTGGCGGCTTGGCCCACGCAGACGATGGGCAATTGCAGCTGCAAACCGATTTGCGCATTGCCTATGTGGCCCAAGAGCCTGATCTGGAGCCGACCCACAGCGTTTTTGAGGCTGCGGCACTGGGCTTGGCCGAAGCGGCTGCTTTGCGCGAAAAATACCTGGCGCACGACCCTGGTGTTGATTTAGATCAGCTGCAATCACGCATTGAGGCGCTGGATGCGTGGAATTGGGAGCAGCGGGTGCAGGCCACGCTGCAGCGCCTGCACCTGGATCCCTCGGCGAAAGTGGGCGACCTCTCCGGGGGCACCAAAAAGCGGGTGGCCTTGGCGCAAGCCTTGGTCGCCAAGCCGGATGTCTTGCTTTTAGACGAGCCAACCAACCATTTGGACTTGGACTCGATTGCCTGGCTAGAGGATTTGCTGCTCGGCTTCAAAGGCAGCGTGGTCACGATTACCCACGACCGGGCCTTCCTCGATCGCATTGCCACACGCATTGTTGAGTTAGACCGGGGGCAGCTGCGCTCTTATCCGGGTAATTTCTCGCAGTACCAGCAGCTCAAGGCCGAGCAGCTGCAGCAAGAAGCGGTGCTCAACGCCAAGGCCGACAAGCTGTTGGCACAAGAAGAAATCTGGATTCGCAAAGGGGTAGAGGCCCGGCGCACCCGCAGCGTCAGCCGGATAGAGCGCCTCAAAGCCTTGCGGGCCAACCGCGAAGCGCGGCGCGTGACCCTGGGTAATGTGCAAATGGAGCTTGCTTCTGGCAAAGACAGTAGCTACCAGGGCAAGATCGTTGCTGAATTAAGCGATGTTTCTAAGCAATTTGGCGATAAAACCATCGTTAGCCGCTTCAGCGGAACCATTTTGCGGGGGGATAAGGTGGGCCTGCTGGGGGCCAATGGCGCTGGCAAAACCACCCTGCTCAAGATGATTCTGGGCGAGCTGGCCCCCGATAGCGGCCAAGTGCGCTTGGGCAACAACCTGCAGGTGGCTTACTTTGACCAGATGCGGGCACAAATCGACCTGGATGCCACGCTGGAAGATTTCATCAGTCCGGGCAGCGAATGGATTGAGATTGGCAAGAGCAAAAAGCATGTGAAAAGCTATTTGCAGGATTTCTTATTCTCTCCTGCCCGGGCCCACTCGCCGGTGCGCTCATTGTCCGGCGGGGAGCGCAACCGCCTGCTGCTGGCCCGCCTGTTTGCCCGCCCGGCCAACGTTTTGGTGCTGGATGAGCCAACCAACGATTTGGACATTGAAACCCTGGAGTTGCTCGAAGACTTGCTGCAGCAGTACGAGGGCACCGTCTTCCTGGTCAGCCACGACCGCACTTTTTTGGACAACGTAGTCACCAGCATCATCGCCGCCGAGGGCCAAGGCCTGTGGCGCGAGTACGAAGGCAGCGTGCAAGACTGGCTCACCCAATCACAGCGCAGCCAGGCCTGGGCCGAACAAGCCCAGAAAACCCCGGCCACGCCGACTGCCGCATCCGCCCCTTCCATCAAAGAAGAAAAAATCACCCCTCCCGCCGCCACGCCCCCCAAGCGCAAGCTCAGCTACAAAGAGCAACGCGAATTGGAGCAACTGCCCGCACACATCGAAGCGCTGGAAGCCGAGCAAGCTAGCCTGCGCACCACGCTGGCAGACCCGCAAATCTACGCCCAAGACAATGCCCGCGCTTTGGCCCTGCATGCACGCGATGCAGAGATTGAAGCGGCCCTCATGCTGGCCCTGGAGCGCTGGGAAGCCTTATCAAGCCAGTAAAAAAGAAGCTGCATCCGCATGTATATCAATGATTTTTTAGCTATAGGATAGTAAATTCATTGAAATACAAGCGGATACAGCTCTTTTAAACAGTAATCCACGGCCACAGCCACCACACCGCCATCGACAACCTGCGCTCCTGCGCCCTGAACCACCCCTGCCATGACCACCACCACCCTGACCCTCACCCGCCCCGACGACTGGCACCTGCACGTGCGCGATGGCGCTGCCATGCACGCCGTCGTGCCGCACACCGCTGCGCAATTTGCCCGCGCCATCATCATGCCCAACCTCAAACCGCCGGTGACCACCACCGCGCAGGCACTGGCCTACAAAGCACGCATCCTGGCCGCCGTGCCCGCAGGCGTGCCGTTTGAGCCGCTGATGACGCTGTACCTGACCGACAACCTCGCCCCCGAAGAAATCGCCCGCGCCAAAGCCGCTGGCATCGTCGCCTGCAAGCTCTACCCGGCCGGTGCCACCACCAACAGCGACTTTGGCGTGACCGATCTGCGCAAAATTTATCCGGTGCTGGAAGCCATGCAGCGCGAGGGCCTGCTGCTGCTCGTCCACGGCGAAGTCACCAGCAGCGACATCGACCTGTTCGACCGCGAGGCGGCCTTTATCGACCAGCAACTCATCCCGCTGCGCCGCGACTTCCCCGAGCTGAAAATCGTCTTCGAACACATCACCACCAAAGAAGCCGCCCACTACGTGCGCGAGGCCGACCGCTTTGTCGGTGCCACCATCACGCCGCAGCACCTGCTGTTCAACCGCAACGCCATCTTTACCGGTGGCATTCGCCCGCACTACTACTGCCTGCCCGTGCTCAAGCGCGAAGAGCACCGCCAAGCGCTGGTGCAAGTGGCCACCAGCGGCAGCAGCAAATTCTTCCTGGGCACCGACAGCGCCCCCCACGCCGCGCACCTGAAAGAGCACGCCAGCGGCTGCGCCGGCTGCTACTCGGCGCACGCCGCGCTGGAGCTGTACGCCACCGCCTTCGAGGCTGCGGGTGCGCTGGATAAGTTAGAAGGCTTTGCCAGCTTCCACGGCCCCGACTTCTACGGCCTGCCGCGCAACACCAGCACCGTTACCCTGGTCAAGCAAACCTGGACCCCGCCCGAAAGCTTTGCCTTTGGCGAAGGCGCTGAACTAAAACCCTTGGCGGCGGGCGAGGCGCTGGGGTGGAAGCTGCTGGCGGCCTGACATGCACAACACGCCGCAGCCGCGCATTGCCTTGCTCATTGATGCCGACAATGCGCCCGCCGAGAAGGTGGACGACATCCTGACAGAGTTATCCACCCTGGGCGAGATCAGCATCCGCCGTATTTACGGCAACTGGACCAAGCCGCACCTGAGCGGCTGGCAGAGCAAGCTGCTCGACTACGCGCTGCGGCCTATGCAGCAGTTCGATTACTCCAAGGGCAAAAACGCTACCGACATGGCCATGACGGTGGATGCGATGGAGCTGCTGTATACCGAGCGGCCCAATGCCTTTGGCATCGTCTCGTCCGACTGCGACTTCACCCCGCTGGTCATGCACCTGCGGGCCAAAGGAGTGCAGGTTTATGGCTTTGGTGCCGACCAGACACCCAAGGCGTTTGTGAACGCCTGCTCGCGGTTTTTGTATCTGGAATCGTTGGGCGGGCCGCAGGAGGTGCCCAGTGCCGAAGAAAACACAAATTGTGCAGTCCCAACCACTGAACTAGACTTGGCTTTAGAGGAAAAACAGCCTGAAAAGACTACTAATAAAGCGCAAGAAGCTCCTAAAACCGCAGCTACCGGGCGCATGCAAACGGCGCAGCTACGCCAAAACACGCGCTTAATGAACTTGCTGCGCTCTGCCGTGCAGGCTTTGCAAGACGATGCGGGCTGGGTGCCAGTCAGTGTCTTGCGCACACAAATTGGCAACAAGGCATCGTTTGATCCGCGCAACTACGGCTATGCCACTTTGACCAAGCTGCTGGTGGCGGTCGAGGATTTTGAATTCAAAAACGAAGGTACCTCGCTGGTGGCCGTGCGCAAAAAAACAAAAAATGAACCACGATAAACGCCCCCCTTTTGCTGCCATCAACTGGCACGCCCCGTGGCTAGAGCGCTATGCGGCACTGGGAGAGGCTGCGGCGCAGCAGGTGCTTGCTGGTGCCACGGTGGCGCAGGCCTTTAATCACTTGGTAGCGCAGGGCGCAGCCCCCGATCCTGGGGTGCGCTTTGTGCCGCAGGCAGATTTGCCCTCGGGCATGGCTTATGAGCAATTCATCCTGGAGCGCGCCCAGGTACCCACGCGGGATAACTTGCATGATTTTTTCAATGGGTTGATGTGGCTGCATTGGCCGCAGACCAAGCGGCGGATGAACCAGATTCACGGCGCAGCGGTGCAGGCCCAAGGGGTGCAAGCCCGGCGCGGGCCGCTGCGCGATGCGCTCACGTTGCTGGATGAGAATGCCGCCTTGCTCGTCGCCCCGGCCGCCTTGCAGCACGCACTGCAGACGCGGCAGTGGCAACTGGCGTTTATGACCCTGCGGCCACTGTGGCAGCAGGCGCAGTTGTACCCCCTAGGGCATGCTTTATTGGAAAAGCTTGTTTATCCAAGAAAAGGCATTACAGCGCATATCTACCAAGCGCCAACAGCTATCAAAAAAGATCAATCTATCGACACCAGCTGGGCCCATGCCTTGCAGGCTGAGCACTTGGCCACCAAGCCCTTTTTTCCGCTGCCGGTGCTGGGCATTCCGGGGTGGTGCGCAGAGAATGCGAACTTTTATTTCTATGATGACTCCATGGTCTTCCGTCCCGCACGGGCGGCGCTTGAAGTCCTGTAACTCTGCCTTACCTAAGAACGTGTTCACGATCTAAGGCAGCACCAACCTACTTCACCTTGCTTGTATGAAACGCATCGCTTTATTTTTATTGACCAATATTGCCGTGGTGGCGGTGTTGGGGATTACCGCCAGCTTGTTGGGGGTGAACCGATTCTTAACGTCCAATGGGCTCAATTTAGGCGCTTTGCTGGGCTTTGCCTTCATCATGGGTTTTGGCGGGGCGATTATTTCGCTCTTGATGAGCAAGCCCATGGCCAAGATGAGCATGGGTGTGCGCATCATCAACCAGCCCAGCAATGCCGATGAGGCCTGGATTGTGCAAACCGTGCACAACTTTGCCCTGAAAGCGGGCATTGGCATGCCAGAAGTGGGCATTTACGAGGGGGAGCCCAACGCCTTTGCAACCGGCGCGTTTAAAAACAGTGCCTTGGTGGCGGTCTCCACCGGTCTGCTGCAAGGCATGACGCGCGAGGAAGTTGAGGCGGTAATCGGCCACGAGGTGGCCCACGTGGCCAATGGCGACATGGTCACCATGACGCTGATTCAGGGGGTGATGAACACGTTTGTCGTCTTCCTCTCGCGCCTGATTGGGTATGCGGTCGATAGCTTTTTGCGCAAGGGCGATGACCGCGAATCCAGCGGCCCGGGCATTGGCTACTACGTCTCGACGATTGTGCTGGACATTTTGCTGGGCTTTGTCGCCGCCATCATCGTGGCCTGGTTCTCGCGCCAGCGCGAATTTCGCGCTGATGCCGGGGCCGCCGACATGATGGGCAGTAGCCTGCCCATGCAGCACGCCCTGGCCCGTCTGGGCGGCATGCATCCGGGCGAAATGCCCAAAAACATGGCGGCCATGGGCATTGCCGGGGGCATTGGCAAACTGTTCTCCACCCACCCGCCGATCGAAGAGCGCATTGCCGCCCTGCAGTCCCGGGGCAAGTGATCGTTACGGTACAGATACAAACTTTACTTGCGCTTTAGCACAACGATACCCAGCCCGGTCAGCATATGACCGGGCTGTTTCGTTATGGGAGATTGCCGGGCTACACGCCACACTGCACTGCGCAGTCTTGCCCACCCAGATACCCAAGGAGTTTTGCCATGAAGCGCTTGTCTGCTGTTTTTTCCGCCCGCATGGGCGCTGTACTGGCCAGCGCAGCGCTGCTGTCGGGCTGTGTGGTCATGCCTGTGGAAGGGGGCTATCGTCACCACGATCGCTACGAACACTACGAAAGCCATGATCGCTACGATCGCTACGAAGGCCATCACGCCCACCGCTATGGCCATCCACCGCCGCCACGCGCTGAGCGCCGCCCTCGCCCACCAGGGCCAGGCTATGCCTGGAGCCAGGGCCGCTGGGTCTGGAGCGGCCAGCGCTACCATTGGCAGCCGGGCCGCTGGCACTACGTGCGCCCGGCACCGCCACCGCACGTGCGCCCTGGGCCACCACCCCACGCCCATCGCCCTGGGCCGCCCCCACATGCCCAGCATCCGCCCAGGGGGCACCGCGCCCCAGCGCCGCCTAGCGCCAGGCCTGAGCGCCCCCATGGACACGTCCCACCCCCAGCGCAGCACCAAGACCCACGGCGTTTTTTCCCTAGAGACCCAACGCCCCGAGAGCCTTATCGCGATCGCGGGCCGGGCGGTGCCTAGCCGGGTGCAGCGCCCGTGCAACGCGACTGGCCTGGGCGCTTACATCAAGATGTGCTCGGCATCGTTGCCGCCGCCCAAGATCACGTAATTGACCTTGCGGATGTCCATCAACTGCGTGCCCCCGGCGTAGCTGATGGAGCTTTGCACATCCTGCTCCATCTCGATCAGCGTATCGGCCAGCAGGCCCTTGATCGGCTCCAGGATGCGCTTGCCTTCGACGTGCTTGTACTCGCCCTTGTTAAAGTCGCTGGCCGAGCCGTAATACTCCTTAAAGCGCTGCCCATCCACCTCCACCGTCTGGCCGGGCGATTCCTCATGCCCGGCAAACAGCGAACCGACCATCACCATCGTCGCGCCAAAGCGCACGCTCTTGGCAATGTCGCCGTGGCTGCGAATGCCGCCATCGGCAATGATGGGCTTGGTCGCCACACGGGCGCACCACTTCAGCGCGGACAACTGCCAGCCGCCGGTGCCAAAGCCCGTTTTCAGCTTGGTGATGCACACCTTGCCGGGGCCAATGCCCACCTTGGTGGCATCCGCGCCCCAGTTCTCCAGGTCAATCACCGCCTCGGGCGTGCCCACGTTGCCGGCGATGACGAAGGCGGCGGGAATCTTCGCCTTCAGGTAGGCGATCATCTTCTGCACGCTCTCGGCATGGCCGTGGGCAATGTCGATGGTGATGTATTCCGGGCACAGCCCCTCGGCCACAAACCGATCCACCGTGGCGTAATCCGGCGCTTTTACCCCCAGCGAGATCGAGGCAAACAGCCCGCGCTGCTGCATATCGCGGGTAAAGGCCACGTTGTCCACGTCGAAGCGGTGCATGACGTAGAAGTAGCCATTGGCCGCCAGAAAGCGGCAGATGGATTCGTCCAGCACCGTTTTCATGTTCGCTGGCACCACCGGCAACTTGAAGCGCCGTGCGCCCAGTTGCACGCTGGCATCGCACTCTGAGCGGCTCTCTACCCGGCACTTGCGCGGCAGCAGCAGGATGTTGTCGTAGTCAAAAATTTCCATAAAGAATCCAAGCTCCAAAAAGTAAGGCTGCAGCAGGGGCATCCTGTGCGCTGGGGCGCTTGGCTTGAAAGGCTCGGCCATGCCTGCAAAACCGTACAGGCATAAAAAAACCGAGCCGCAAGAAACTTGGGCCCGGTGCTTGATTGTACCGATGAGGGGCCGTGCTCACGCAAGAATGGGGTCACGCTGCACTGCCCGCACAGCAGCCCCAAAGCCACGCAGCCACCAGTGCAGCATGGCGCTATCGACCACAGTGGCCGTAATGCGCAGCCAGTCATCGGCCAAATCTTCAACCTGCTGGTCATGCGACAGCGGCGTTTCACGCAGGTGAAATCCAGCATCGCGTTCAACTTCAAACGTCAAACGCACCCGTTCTCCCTCACCAAAGCCAAACCGGCCATCGTCGTCATACCGCTGGAAATCAAAATTTGTCGGGCGCTCAAAACCCAGGGTGGAGGCTTGCGCCTTGCGGATGCGGTGCAGCGCCAAGCTGCGCTCGTTATCAAAGCCCTCGTACCGGCATACCAGGTACAGGCGTGGGCCTTGCTGGGCCAATCCCAGGGGCATGACTTTGACGGCCTTGCGCACCCCGGCCGCGTTTTGGTAATCCAGCTCCAGCCAGCGGTTGGCGTACAGCGCCTCACTGACTTCTTCCAGCACACCCGGAGCAATCGCCGGAGGCAGCAAAGGCTGGCTGGTGGCCACCACGCGAACCTTGCTCGGCCATTGGCGGGCCAGGCGTTCGTTGGGGCTCTGCCCATCCAGGTTGCGCCGTGCCTGGGCAAAAAAGCCATCCATGGATTGCATCAGATGAACCGGCAGCAGGTGCTTGAGGTGCTCCTGGGCCAATTGCAGCAAGAGCGATTCGTGCAACGTGAGCTGACCCAGGGCCATACCGCGTGCCTGTTCTTGCCAGCGAAAACCATAGGGCTTGCTGCGGTCATCGCGCTCTATGCCCAGCGCTGCGCTGTCACTGAGCGCCGCCATCAGCCGCTGCACGCTGCGCAGGTCACGCTTGATGCCCGCGCACTGCAGTTTCTGCTGCAGCTCCTTGGCGGTGATTTTGTGTTTGCGGGGAATGTGGCGCAGGATTTCCAGCGCCAGCAGGGTGGTTTCCAGGGTGTCGGAGCGTTGGGGCACGGCTTTCAGTCTCGCATATTCAGATGCGGCCCTAGCGCGTTTTGCAGTGTTGTAAGCATCGCATTGTGGTGGGCTTGCACCTGTGCATCGCCCCAGCCATCGCGCAGGGCAATGTCTGCCATCTGCCGCAACTTGGGGCTTTGCTGGGCGATGGTGTCTTTGAAGTTCTCGGCCTTGGCCTTTGGAAAACTATTGCTGAATTTGGAGTTTGCGCCGACGCTTACCAGCGCAAGATTGCCCAGAAGGTGCAATTTTTTGTCTGTGACATCAGCACCGGATTGCTCCTTATCCGGGTGTTGTGGATAGAAATGCTCGATCGAGGTGCGAAATTGAAATTTGAAGTCCTTTTTCGTTGCCTCGTCCAGCAACAAATAGTCCAGGTAGGTGAAAACAATCCGGGCAATGCCAAAGCCTTGTGGATGCGCATTGGGCTGCTCGTCGGACGGCTCCTTGGTGTCAAAAAAAGCAGATTTCACTTTGGCGCGGGCATAGTTCTGCAATAAATCGACCAGACCAGCGCTGGTAATGGTGCCTGGCTTTTCTTGCCGCACCAACCACTGCAGGGTCTGGGTGATCCAGTGCATGGTGCGCGGCGAGGTGTAGGTGATGCGCAGCATGGACTGCAGCAGCAGTGCATCGTGGGTTGCAGTGTCGGGCTCATCGGTTGCAGTGTCTGTCCGGAAGGTATGCACATAACCCGGTGTCGCACTGCTGGTGTTTTTCTTTAATCGCTGCAAAGACCAGTCGCCCTCTTCACTGTCGGTGCTGGTCGTGAACTGGCGCTTCAAAATGAAAGCATCAAAAAGATTGCGGCATTTGAGCAAGGTAAAAGCGAAGTCCCGCACCCATTGCGCCTCATGATCTGTGGGCATGGCATTGGTGAACGATGCAATCAGGTGCTTGTCGTCGAGCTGCCCTTCGTTTTCATCACCCTGGCCATTTTTGACCTTTAAGACATGCAGCAGAAAAACTGGAAATTCGATGGTGGAGCGAAAACGCTCGTTGCCTTCATCAACGCTGGATTCCTGCACATGGGCCTGGGCGTATTTTTGCAATGCGCCCTCCAGCGACAAGGCCGCGACTGCTGCAAAGGTAGAGGTAGAGGCATCGAATTGCGAACGCATACGGAGCAGTGCGTTGAAGTCCGTGGGCACCAGCCAGCACCAGTCATCGCCAAAGATCGTGCTGCGCAAGCCTGTATCGCCCCGGGCCAATGACATTTGTACGTAAGTGTCCATGTCGGCACAGGCATCCCAAATCCAGGCAAAACCGGCACGCTCGGCATCCGGCAGCTTGCTCATCAGTCGCGCTTTGACAATATCCACCTGCAGCAACTGCTGGCCGCGTGTATTCATGATCTCGAAATAGCGGTTCAGGTCGGTTGTCGGCGGCAGCGATGCACGCACCACGGTGACTTTGAAACGCAAGAACTCGGCAAACTGCCCCCGGCTGACCGGGTCACGAAATTTTGTTTCAATGGTTTGGTGGATGATATTGAAGCCCTCATGGATACCGCCATCTTCCTCAGTCAAAGAATCTTGCACCTGCCTGCCGTCTCGATAGGATGCCTGCCCCACCCGCCGCAGCGCCTCTGAAGCGCGCGCCCGTGATTCATATTGCAGCCGACCTTTATGGCGGTCGTATGGGTGAGTGCCGTCATGCTCCAAAAAGCTCAGGAGCAAGTACAGCGTGGTCAGGCGCTGTTGGCCGTCAATCACTTCAAAATCGTTGGGCTTGGCTCTTGGTGTGACGACGAGGTTGCCCAAGAAATAGCTGCTCTCATGGCCCATTGCCGCGTCTTGAATATCGCTGATGAGCTGTTCAATCTGCGCTGCCCGCCAAGCGTAGTTGCGCTGATAGATCGGCACGGTGTACACGTTGCCATGGCTGAATAGTTCACCCACTGTCAGCAACTCGGGTTTCAATGCATCGGGCTTCATTGCGTTGGTACTCATGGTGTATTTGTCTTGGTAATAAAGGCCACAAGGGCTTTTTCGTGTTCTGCGTGGGGTGGCTTGAGCTGCACGGAAAGTTGTCTGAGTGCCTGCACTGGGGCGGTGTTGCGCATGAGGACGAAGGGCGATGCAGCATCCTTGCCCCGCGCCCGGTTGTCGGCAGAGGCAAATTGCACGCGGGTCATGGTCACACGCAAAGCATAGGCCCAGGTAAACAAGGTGTCGCGCGCCTGCCTGAATTCGTGGGTGCCGCATTTATTGGTGAAATACAGCAGCGCAGCGATGAACAGCTCATAGACATAGCGATAGCGGCTTTGCGAGTCATCAAACGCACCCACATATTCCTTGGCCTCTTTTTCCAGCGCCGCCAATTCCTGGAGCATGAACGACACCATTTCGAAAAAAGGGCGGCCTGCAATTGGCGGGGCATCCAGTTGGAAACGGCTGCGGCCTGCGTCCCGGACATCGTGCTCCGTCGAGGGGATCCAGGCCGTTAAAAGCGGCATCGCGGCTTGCGCTGCCAGGTGATAGCGTTCGCTGGGCAGCAAAAATCCACTGCGGGCTTTAGGCGAAATGCCCTTGAACATTCCAATATCGTGTATCGAAAATCCCGGCGCACTCTTGCCACGCGACCAGCAGGCAATGCGGTACAGAAAGGTGGAGAACAGCCGGTTGAGTTGTTTGTCATCGACCGATTCCCAGGTTTGCACCACAGCTGCTTGCATTGCCTTCGATTCGCCCCTCATTTCGCGCAGGTGGTAGGCCTTGAGCAGATCGTGGGGGGCCAGTGGCTTGCCACGGTAATTTTGGGAATCGAACACCCGAAAGGCTTCATCCACATCGTCGGTCACGATGCGCACCAACTGGCAGCGGGTGCGGATGAAGTCCAGAAGATCGTCTTTTCCCTTCCCATCCAGCCTTGCCAATTTCTGCTCAAGCGCCTGCCAAACCAGTTTGACCGGATTGTTGTCAGCCGCTTTGTCTAGGGCCAGGGCGTGGTCGGATTGAAGGATGGCAAAAATCATCTTCAAGGTCAGCAACCTTTGCTGGCCATCGACCACATCGAGCCAGCCCGCACGCGCATGAAGAATGACCGCGCCCAGCACATAAGGGGCTTGTCCCTTGCTGGCCTGTGCATCCCTCAAGTCATCGAGCAATTGCAAAGCGGTGGCAGGTTGCCAACTGTAGGGGCGCTGGTATTGAGGAATGCGCAGGTTTTGCTCTAGCAGGTCGCCGATGCTGATGGCGCTCACCCCAGTGGCTTGGATGGTCATGTGCTTGTCCCTGTGTTTTTAAATGCTATTGTTTTTGCAATCAGATTCATTTTTACCGATCTGTGAGGCGGCTCACACAAACCCCATCACCCCTTTCGCTCCCTCCTTCAAGGCACACTCCGCCTCTAACTGCGCCACCAGCGCCGCCGCATCGGCCAGCGGCCTGAACCGCCCCTGGCGCAGCACCGCCGCAAAATCCCCAGGTGTGACATAGCTCAGCCGTGCCAGACGGGATTGCTCAGAGCTGCCAGGCGTGGCCAACCCCAGCTGCGCACAGTGGCGCAGCAGCAGCGCCCAGGCTTGCTCAGGGCGCAAAAAATCGAGTTTCACTTTCAGATCAAAGCGCCGCAGCGCGGCCTGATCCAACCCGTGCATCAAATTGGTGGTGGCGATGAATACGCCGCTAAAGCTTTCCATTTGCATGAGCATTTCATTGACTTGGCTCACTTCCCAACTGCGCTGTGCGCCACGGCGGTCTTGCAAAAAACCGTCCACCTCGTCGATCAACAGCAGCGCACCGTCCTGTTCTGCGGCGCGAAAGGCATGGGCGAGGTTTTTCTCGCATTCCCCCACCCACATCGATTGCAGATCAGAGGCCCGCTTGACCAGCAGCGGCATATCCAACTGCTGCGCCAGCCAGCGGCCATAAGCGGTTTTACCGGTACCTGGTGGCCCGTACAGACACAAGCGGGCGCTTTTATGCGTGGCGATGCCTTGGGCAATGGCGGCCAGGTCAGCATCGGCATGGATGAAGGCCGGGTCGTACACCTGGGGCAGTTGGTTGGCTTCTTGGCGCTGCAAACTGGGGTGGCCCTGGGCTTGCAGGGTGTTATTGACCAAGCGCTCTAGCGCCACGGCAGGGCATGGTGTTTGCTTGTGGTCTTGCGCGAGGAGGCACGCCTGCATGCTGCGCACCACTTTGGCCGCCCGGGCCACGACGGCAGGGGCCAAGTGCTCAGACTGACTCATGCGGTGCATCGCTGGGCTGTCCAACAAGCCTTGGCACTGCTGGTCGATGATGCGCAGGCGCTGACTTTGCGGCGGTACGGGCAACTCAAACACCATATCAAAGCGGCGGATAAAGGCCGCATCCAGCGCCCCGCTGTTTGAGAGCCACAAGGTGGGCATCGGGTTGCTTTCCAGCATGCGATTGACCCAGGCCTTGCGCTGCTGGGCGGTGCTTTTACCCCCCAGTGGGTGGACGCTATCGTTAAAAACATCTTCGACTTCATCAAACATCAATAGCGCCCGGCGCTGGCTGAAAAAGCTTTGTGCCGCTTGCAAAGCACGCAAACGCCGTTCGGCATTGATGGGGTCGCCATCACTGTCTTCGCTGGCCACTTCAAACAGCTCACACCCCAAGGCCGCAGCCAGGGTGCGGGCCAATTCGGTTTTGCCCGTGCCGGGGCTGCCATGAATGAAAAAATTCACGCCGTGCTGGCCTTGCTGGCTGGCTTGGCGCAGGTGAGGCAGGGCAATGTCCAGCTGGGGCTGGATGTGGGGATAGTCCTCCAGGGCCAGTTGCGCAGGTGGGGCCGCTTGCACGACACCACGCAGCAGTTGCAAGATGTCGTTGGTTTCGCTGTGCATGCGGTCAGCAAAGTTGGCGGAGAGCAAGTCCAAACACCCCCGCAATTGGCGTGGGCCATGGCGGTCCAGCACCACCAAGCCGGTGCGACTCAAAACGGCTTGCGGTGCCAACGCGGTGCGAATGTCCTGCATGGGAAAATCCAAAATCACCGCCAAGCAAGCCGCTACGCGGGCAGAAGACAAATTACCCAAATAATCCGCTGCCAACTCCAATAGCGGCTCTTGGTGAATGGCACAGGCAAACGCCAAAATCTGCTCATCCACAGGACTCAGGTTCGCCAGCGTGGCCAGCCGCTGGGTGTTGCTGCGCATGGTGGCGTGGGGGTGGGCTCGGTGGCGTTGCCTTTCGGCGGCGCTATAGCGTTGGCGCAGCTCTAGGCGCACCGCACGCGCATCAAAAGGACGTTCGCCTTCGTCCAGCCACGCCTGCAGCCCCAGGGCACTGGCCAGCTCATCGCAGCGAAAACCGTGGTTTTGCACCCACTCTTTGTAGCCCCCCAGGGGGTGCAAGATGCGCAAAATCCACAACCGCACAATCGGTGTAAGGGCCTCGGCAGTGTTGTAAGTGGGTCGAGTACGAAAAGATTTTTTCACCATAGCAGCTCCATTCATCTACAGGCCATGATGCCTGCCTGCTACGACAAATTGCGTCGCACCAAACCAGCCCGGCGGTAGTGCCCCGGCGGTGGCCCCTCCTACAATCGCCCGATGCCTTTGTCTGCCCCACTTTCCCCCCCCTCCTCCCCCAACGCCCCTGACCTGCCCCTGCTGCACGGCCTCAACCCCGAGCAACTGGCCGCCGTCACCCTGCCCCAAGGCCATGCGCTGATTTTGGCAGGGGCCGGTTCTGGCAAAACGCGGGTGCTGACCACGCGCATTGCCTGGTTGCTGCACATGGGGTATGCCTCGCCCGGCGGCATCATGGCCGTCACCTTCACCAACAAGGCGGCCAAAGAGATGCAAACACGCCTGTCCGCCCTGCTGCCCATCAGCCTGCGCGGCATGTGGATGGGCACTTTTCATGGCCTGTGCAACCGCCTGCTGCGGGCGCACCACCAGGCCGCCGGGCTGCCCGCCACGTTTCAGATTCTGGATATGCAAGACCAGCTCTCGGCCATCAAGCGGCTGTGCAAGGCCTTCAACGTGGATACCGAGCGCTACCCGCCCAAGCAGCTGGGCTGGTTTTTTGCCAGTTGCAAAGAAGACGGCCTGCGCCCCAAAGATGTGCCCACGCACGACCCGGATACGCGCAAAAAGGTCGAGCTGTACCAACTTTACGAAGACCAGTGCCAGCGCGAGGGCGTGGTTGATTTTGCCGAGCTGCTGCTGCGCTCTTACGAGCTGCTGCGCGACCACCCGGCTTTGCGCCAGCACTACCAACAGCGCTTTCGCTACCTGCTGGTCGATGAGTTTCAGGACACCAACAAGCTGCAATACCAGTGGCTCAAACTGCTGGCCGGGGAGATGGAAGGCGGGCGCATCGTCGGCACCAGCAGCGTGCTGGCCGTGGGGGATGATGACCAAAGCATCTACGCCTTTCGCGGCGCACGCGTGGGCAATATGCAAGACTTTTTGCGCGAATTTGCCGTGCCGCACCAGATCAAGCTGGAGCGCAACTACCGCAGCCACGGCAACATCCTGGACTGCGCCAACGCCTTGATTGAAAACAACAGCCAGCGCCTGGGCAAAAACCTGACCACCGACCAAGGCGCGGGTGAACCGGTGCGCATCCACGAAGCGCCCACCGATCTGGACGAAGCCCGCTGGCTGGTCGAGGAAATCCAGGCGCTCACCAAAAACGACGGCTTCCCGCGCCAGGAAATCGCCCTGCTCTACCGCAGCAACGCCCAAAGCCGCGTGCTGGAAAGCCGCCTGTTCAACGCCGGCATCCCCTACCGCGTGTATGGCGGCCTGCGCTTTTTTGAACGCGCCGAAATCAAGCACGCCCTGGCCTACCTGCGCCTGCTAGAGAACCCGCAGGACGACACCAGCTTTTTGCGCGTGGTGAACTTTCCGGCCCGGGGCATCGGCGCCCGCAGCATCGAAGCCTTGCAGGAAGAAGCCCGCCAGGCCGGCTGCAGCCTGCTGGATGCCACCACCTTGGTCAGCGGCGCGGCCGGGGCCAAGCTGCGCAGCTTTCACGCCCTGATCGACGTGATGCGCGAAGCCGTGGCCGGGCAAAGCCTGCGCCACACCATCGAACATGTGCTGCACGCCAGCGGCCTGCAAGAGCATTACCGCGCCGACAAAGAAGGCCAGGAGCGCCTGGAAAACCTGGACGAACTCATCAACGCCGCCGAAAGCTTTGTGCTGCAAGAAGGCTTTGGCAAAGATGCCATCGCCTTGCCGCTGGATGAAACGGCCAGCGCCGCCCCCGCCGCGCTCACGCAAAGCCCGGCCAGCCAGGGGTTGATTCCAGAATCCTTGGTAAGGAATGAAGAGATAGAAGAATCTGACGAGGCTTTGGATCGTGAACTAACGGCGGAATTTGGAACAACCCCACTCCTAGCAATTGTGACTGTGGAGGAAAGCGATAAAGTGAAGTGCGAATGTCCCGAGTGCAAACGGTATGTTCATAGCAAGGTGCACCTCGTGGAAACTGCAGATCAAATTTTGCTTTTTGGCTCCACATGTTTTGAAAAAACTTACGGCACGGGCCATCAGCCTAGATACGCATCGGAAGAAAAACTGTCAGAAGACAAAGTAGAGCTTCTCAAGAACGATGTTGCAAGATTGGCTGAACTAATAAGGAGTGAATTTTTTAAAGTAGAGAGGGCCAAGTTGCGCAGCAGGAAAGCAACAGAACGGCGTTCTCGCGCTGCAATTGCAGCAATTCAGCCGTCGCTCAAGGCTCAATGGATCGAACAACCAAAAATTGATGCCGACACCGGCGAAACCCTCTCGCCGCTGCAAGCCTTCCTCGTCCACGCCGCGCTGGAGGCGGGCGACAACCAGGCCCAGGCCGGGCAGGATGCCGTGCAGCTCATGACCGTACACGCCAGCAAGGGGCTGGAGTTTGATGCCGTGTTCATCGTCGGCCTGGAAGAAGGCCTGTTCCCCCACGAAAACGCCCTGAGCGACAAGGGCGGTCTGGAGGAAGAACGCCGCCTGATGTACGTGGCCATCACCCGTGCCCGAAAACGCCTGTACCTGAGCCACGCGCAAAGCCGCATGCTGCACGGGCGCACCAGCTTCAACCTGCCCAGCCGCTTTCTCGATGAGCTGCCCAGCGCCTGCGTAAAGCACCTCAGCGCACGCGGGTTTGGCAGCTTTAGTCTTAAAAAAGAAGCTGCTTCCGCTTACTCAACAAGGTTTTCAAATACATTTAATTCTGAAAACATTATTAAATCAGCGGATACAGCTCTTAATTCAAAGAATACTGGCAGCATTACCAAAGGCCAAACCGTGTTCCACGCCAAGTTTGGCGAAGGCCGCGTCCTGGCCATCGAAGGCGTGGGCGACGATGCCCGCGCCCAAGTGAACTTCCCGCGCCACGGCAGCAAATGGCTGGCGCTGGCGATTGCTAAATTGACGGTGGTGGAGTAGCCAGCAGCCCAGATCGCCCCAGATCGCCCCAGATCAGCACAGATCAGCCCAGCGGGTTGGGGGCGCTCACATGACTACCATTCATAGATGGGTGAAATAAAACCATTTTCTTTCACTCAGATACCCCTCTACCATGCGGGCCACCCAGTCCGTGCGCAACGCTGCTCGCCCTGCAGCCAGTGCGCACGGCTTTTTATTGGTATGAAAGGAATCCCCCGCATGTTTGCAACCTCCATCGCCGGCAGCTTGCCCAAACCCGCCTGGCTGGCCGAAACCCACAAACTTTGGCCCCAATGGAAAGCCGAGGGCGATGCGCTGTTGCAAGCCAAGGCTGATGCCACCTTGCTGTGGATCAAGGCCCAGGAAGATGCAGGCCTGGACATCGTGTGCGATGGCGAGCAAGCGCGTCAGCACTTTGTGCATGGCTTTTTGGAGCAGGTTGAAGGCATCGACTTTCAGAACAAAGTCACGATGGGTATCCGCAACAACCGCTACGACGCGATGGTGCCGCAGGTGGTGGCCCCGCTGCGCCTCAAAGGCCGGGTGCACGCTTTTGAAGCCCAACTGGCCCGCGCCCATACCAAGAAAAAGCTCAAATTCACCCTGCCTGGCCCCATGACCATCGTCGATACGGTGGCCGACCGCTTCTATGGCGACAAAGTCAAAATGGCCTTCGCCTTTGCCGAACTGCTCAACCAAGAAGCACTGGCCCTGCAGGCCGATGGGGTGGACATCATCCAGTTTGATGAACCCGCCTTCAACGTCTATATGCAAGAGGCCGCCGAATGGGGCGTGCAGGCACTGGAACGCGCCGCCCAGGGCCTGACCTGCACCACGGCCGTGCATATCTGCTACGGCTACGGCATTCAAGCCAATACCGACTGGAAAAGCACCCTGGGCGATGAATGGCGGCAGTACGAAGCCATCTTCCCCGCACTGGCCCAAAGCCGCATCGACCAGGTCAGCCTGGAATGCATCCACTCCCACGTGCCGCCCCACCTGATGCAGTTGCTGGCGGGCAAGGACGTGCTGGTCGGCGTGATTGATGTGGCCACCGAGGTGGTCGAAACCCCTGAAGAAGTGGCCGACACCATTGCCCGGGCGCTGGAGTTTGTGCCCAAAGAGCGCCTGTTCCCCTGCACCAACTGCGGCCTGGCCCCAATGGACCGCAACATCGCATGGCGCAAGCTCCAAGCCCTGGCCGAAGGTGCCAAGCTGGCCAAAGAACGGCTGTCCATCCCCTGATCTTGGGTTGCTGCCGGTTTCAACGACACCTTGCTAGGTGGAACATGAAACCGGCAGCAGCTCACCTCAAGCACATAAAAAAAGCCACTGCAAAGAGTGGCTTTTCAATTTTTGGTGGGCCCCCGGGGAGTCGAACCCCGCACCAACGGATTATGAGTCCGCTGCTCTAACCAAGCATGAGCTAGGGGCCCAAGAGGGCTTGCATTGTAGCGGTCAAAACCATGGCCAACGGCTAGCGCTGGTGGCTGAGCGCGTTGCTCACCAGCTTGGAGGTGATGTCCACAATCTGAATCATCTTGTCGTAGGGCATGCGCGTGGGGCCGATCACGCCCAGGGTGCCGACGATTTGACCATCCACCTCGTAGGGGGCGCTGACCACCGACAGCTCCTCAATCGGCACGATGTGGCTTTCGCCGCCGATAAAGATGCGCACGCCTTCGGCCTGGCTGGAAAAGTCCAGCAGGCGCAGGATTTGGGTTTTTTGCTCAAACAAATCAAACGCGCGGCGCAGGTTGTGCATGTCGTGGGAGAAATCGCTGACGGCCAGCAAATTGCTTTGCCCGGCAATCACCACTTGCTCCTCTTGCGTTGCGGGGCTGAGCGCCTCGGCGCTGATATTCACGGCCGCTTGCATTAAATCGGCCACTTGGCTGCGCAGTTGTTCCACTTCGGTGCGCAGGCGTTCGCGCACTTGTTCGATGTCCAGCCCGGCGTAGTGGCTGTTGAGGTAGTTGGCCGCTTCGATGAGCTGGCTGCTGTCCAGCTCGCTATCGGTGAACATGACGCGGTTTTGCACGTCGCCATCGGGGGCGACGATGATGACCAGCACCCGCCGCTCAGAGAGTTTGACGAACTCGATCTGCTTGAAGACCGAGCTGCGCTTGGGGGCCATGACCACGCCGACAAATTGCGACAGGTTGGACAGCAGATGGGCCGCGTTGGCGATGACTTTTTGCGGTTGCTCGGCCGGCAGCTGGGGCGCCACCAGGGCCTGGCGCTGGGCGGTGAGCATGGTGTCCACAAACAGGCGGTAGCCCCGGGCCGTGGGGATGCGGCCTGCCGAGGTGTGCGGGCTGGCAATCAGGCCCAGCTCTTCGAGGTCGGCCATGACGTTGCGGATGGTCGCTGGCGACAGCTCCAGGCCGGAAGAGCGCGACAGCGTGCGCGAGCCGATGGGCTGACCATCGGCGATATAACGTTCTACCAACACCTTGAGCAGCAACTTGGCGCGATCATCGAGCATCCGGGCATTTTAATATGATGTAATTTCTCAGTATGAGTCCCACATTCCGCCATGTTGCCTTGATCGGCAAGTACCACCAACTGTCTGGCTACAGCGCCCCGACCAACCCGGCGCACCAGCCGTTGGCCGAGATTGCCGAGTTCTTGCACGCCAAAGGCTGCGAGGTGGTGGTGGAAGCGGATACCGCCCTGCACACCGGGCTGCACCAGCGTTTTCCGACGCTGACGGTCGATGAACTGGGCCAGCACTGCGCTTTGGCGGTGGTGGTGGGGGGCGATGGCACCATGCTGGGCATCAGCCGCCATTTGGCCAAGTACGGCACGGCGCTGGTGGGCATCAACCAAGGGCGCTTGGGCTTTGTGACCGACATCCCCTTGAGCAGTTACCGCGAAACGCTGTTTCCGATTTTGCTGGGTGAATACGACGAAGACGTGCGCCCGCTCATGCACGCCCGCGTGGTGCGCGAGGGCAACTGCGTGTTTGAAACCTTGGCGGTAAACGATGTGGTGGTCAATCGCGGCGCCACGGCAGGCATGCTGGAGCTGCGCATCGAGGTTGATGGGCGCTTTTTGTCCGACCAGCGGGCCGATGGCCTGATTGTCGCCACGCCCACGGGATCGACCGCCTACGCCCTCTCGGCGGGCGGGCCAATGATGCACCCCAGCACGCCCGCGTGGGTGATTGCGCCGATTGCGCCCCACATGCTCTCAAACCGGCCCATCGTGATTCCGGACAGCGGCGAGGTCATGCTGCAAGTCATTGGCGGGCGCGATGCCAGCGCCAATTTCGACATGCAGTCACTGCCCACCATCTTGCATGGCGACCGCATCTACGTGCGCCGCTCCGAGCACAGCGTGCGTTTTTTGCACCCCCGGGGTTGGAATTACTTTGCCACCTTGCGCAAAAAATTGGGCTGGAACGAAAGAAGCTACCGACCATGACACTCAAACGCATCACGCTGCGCGACTTTGTCATCGTGCAGGCGCTGGACTTGGACTTGGCCACCGGCTTTACCGCCCTGACCGGCGAGACGGGCGCTGGCAAATCCATTTTGCTCGATGCCCTGCAACTGGCCCTGGGCGCACGTGCCGATGCCAGCGTGGTGCGCGAAGGGGCGGAGCAGGCCGAAATCACCCTGGTCTTCACCCCGCACGCCACGACCGCCGCCTGGCTGCACAGCCAAGAATTGCCCAGCGCCCAGACGCTGACCCTGCGCCGCACCATCGACACCCAAAGCCGCAGCCGCGCCTGGATTAACGGCAAGCCCGCCACCGCCACGCAATTGCGCCAAGTGGGCGAACAACTGGTGAACATCCACGGCCAGCACGCCTGGCAAAACCTGATGCACGCCGACAGCGTGCGCGGCCTGCTCGATGCCTATGCCGGCATTCACAGCACCGAACTGCGCCAGCGCTACCACGATTGGCGCCAGGCCCGGCAGCAACTCGAACACGCCCAACAGCGCCAAGCGCAACGCCAGCAAGAGCGCGAGCGCCTGCAGTGGCACATCGACGAATTGGAAAAACTCGCCCCCCAAGCCGATGAATGGGAAGAACTGAACACCCAACACACCCGCCTGGCCCATGCCCAAACCCTGCTAGAAGCAGCGCAACACGCCTTGGCCGCCCTGAATAACGAAGAAACCGGGGCCGAGCGCCCCCTGGCCTACGCCAGCCACCAACTCGATGCCCACGCCCACCTGGAGCCAGGCTTTGCCGACATCAGCGCCACGCTGCAATCGTGCCTCGCACAGCTCGACGATGCCCAGCACAGCCTGCAACGCTACTTAGAGCGTGCCGACCTGGACCCCGAGCGCCTGGCCGCCCTGGATGAGCGCCTGGGCCTGTGGCTGCAACTGGCCCGGCGCTTCAAACACCCGCCGCAAGAACTGCCGCAATTGCTGCAAGACTGGCACCGCCAATTGGCCGACTTGAATGCCGCCACCGACCTGCCCGCCCTGGCCCAGGCCGTCACCCACGCGCTGGAGCGTTACCGCAGCACGGCACAAGCGGTGTCTGCCCAGCGCCACCACGCCGCTGCCCAGCTGGAGGCGGCCATTACCAGCGCCATGCAGGAATTGGGCATGCAGGGAGGCCGCTTTTGCGCCCAGGTGCTGCCCCTGGCCGAGCCCAGCGCCCACGGCCTGGATGAGGTGCAGTTTCTGGTGGCCGCCCACCCGGGGGCCACGCCCCGGCCGATTGGCAAAGTCGCCTCGGGCGGGGAGCTGTCGCGCATCTCTCTGGCGCTGGCCGTGGCCACCAGTGCCCAGGGCAGCGCGGGCACCTTGATTTTTGACGAAGTCGATGCCGGCATTGGCGGCGCAGTGGCCCAAACCGTGGGGGCGCTCATGCAGCGCCTGGGTGCCAACCGCCAAGTGCTGGCCGTGACGCATTTGCCGCAAGTGGCCGCCTTTGCCCACCAGCATTGCGTGGTGCGCAAACAGCGGCGCAAAACCGGCACCACCAGCCAAGTGCTGCCCACCAACGCCCAGCAGCGCGAGCAAGAAATCGCCCGCATGCTGGGCGGGCAAACCATCTCCCCCACCACCTTGGCCCACGCCCGCGAAATGCTGGCCCAGGCACAAAATCAGGCACAGGCCGCACCTGCTGCCATTGGGAAAGCTGCGCTATGACCCTGGAAGTTGTACTCATCACCGGCCTGTCCGGCTCGGGCAAATCCATCGCCCTCAAAGCGCTGGAAGATGCCGGCTACTACTGCGTGGACAACCTGCCGCCCGAGCTGCTCCCGGCGTTTGTGCGCCTGCAGCACGCCCACCACGGCCAGCGCGTGGCCATTGCCATTGATGCGCGCAGCGCCACCAGTCTGCCGCACTTGCCCCAACAGTTGGAACAATTGCAACGCTTAGGGGACGAGGGCGAGGGCGTGCAACTGCACACGCTGTTTCTGGATGCCAACACGCCCACCTTGGTGCGGCGCTTCTCTGAAACGCGCCGCCGCCACCCGCTGGCCCCCACCGACTGGCCCGATGGCGGGGCCTTGGCCCAGGTGATTGAGCACGAGCGTGAACTGCTCAGCAGCCTGCGCGAATGCGCCCACGTGATCGACACCAGCAACATCCGGGGGCCGCAACTGCAAAACTACGTCAAGGCATTTATTGAAGCCCCGGCCAACCAACTGACGCTGATTTTTCAGTCCTTCGGCTTCAAATACGGCCTGCCCCTGGATGCCGATTACGTGTTTGATGTGCGCATGCTGCCCAACCCGTTCTACGACCCCAGTTTGCGCCCACTTACCGGCAAAGATGCCCCGGTGCAAGACTTCCTGCGCCAGCAGGCCAATGTGCAAACCATGCAAACGCACATCACGCAATTTGTCAGCCACTGGTTGCCCGCCCTGCAGGCCAACCACCGCAGCTATGTGACGGTGGCCGTCGGCTGCACAGGGGGGCAGCACCGATCGGTGTTTTTAACGGAACAATTGGCGGCGCATTTCCGCACCCAGTGGAACACCTTGCTGCGCCACCGGGAGATGGATGCCCGGGTGGCCAGCAAACCATAAAATAATAAAAGAGCTAGACCCGCTTTATTCACAACATTTTTAGCACAAAAACACCTAAAAACCTTGTATTTAAAGCGGGGAAAGCTCTTAAAATTCAAGCATCAACTTGCGCACCGGGGCGGGCAGCCCCAAGGCCAAGGCCTGCGCGGGCGAGCACCAAGCGCCCTCGTCCCTGGCCACATCCAGCGCGTGGGCATCCGCCTCCAGCTGCACCACCACCGGGTGCAAAAACAAATCGCGGTGCGTCAGCACATGCGCCAGCACGGGCAGATCACGGCGCTGGGCGATGCGCACAGTGCTTGTCAAAGTGGTTGGCAAACTGGCCAAGGCCTGCTCCAGCGCCGGCGCGTCGGGGTAAATCAAGGGGCTGAACAAGCCGGCCCAGATGGCATTGGCACCGCCTTTTTCGGGGCGGCGCTGCAGCCAAAAGCGCCCGGCACTGTCGCGCAAAAACAGCAGCCACCAGGCTTGGCTGCTGCGGC
Source organism: Comamonas denitrificans (assembly GCF_042654745.1). NCBI lineage: Bacteria > Pseudomonadati > Pseudomonadota > Betaproteobacteria > Burkholderiales > Comamonadaceae > Comamonas > Comamonas denitrificans. Next base: position 181,772 of record NZ_JBHSEY010000016.1, on the reverse strand, counting down.
GCAATGTGCGGGTTTTGATGGGGTAGCGCTCGGCCGCGTGGGCCTGGTGGGCTTGGCAAACCGCTTGCAGCGGGCATTGGCTGCAAGCGGGCTGGCGCGGGGTGCACACGGTGGCCCCCAAGTCCATCAGCGCTTGGGTGTAACGCGGCATATCGTGACCGTGCTCGGGCAAGAGCTGCTCGGCCAGCGCCCACAGGGCTTTTTCCTGGGCGGCCTGGGCCAAATCGCCCTCAAAGGCCAGCACGCGCGTTAATACGCGCTTGACGTTGGCATCCAAAATGGCGGAGCGCTCCTCAAAGCAAAACGCCGCAATCGCCGCCGCCGTGGTGCGGCCAATGCCCGGCAGCGTGGCCAACACGGCGGCGCTGCGCGGAAATTGCCCACCGTGCTCGCGCATGACCGCCTGGGCGCAGCGGTGCAGGTTGCGGGCGCGGCTGTAGTAGCCCAGGCCGCTCCACAGCGCCATCACGTCATCGGTGGAGGCGGCGGCCAAAGCCGCCACATCGGGCAGCGCCGCCAAAAACCGGCTGTAGTAGCCCAGCACGGTGGCCACCTGGGTTTGCTGCAGCATGATTTCAGAGAGCCAAACGCGGTACGGGTCGCGCGTGGCCTGCCAGGGCAGGTGGTTGCGCCCATGCTGGGCTTGCCATTGCACCAAAGCGGGGGCGATCACAGGGAGCATCACAGGGGCCGTCACAGGGGTCGTGTGCGGCGGGGTCAAAGCAAAAGCATCCATAAACACAGCGCCGCCTCAAAACCCCAGGGTTTGGGCGGCGCAGTCAAAAAAGCGTGCAGTGTAGCGGCTGGGGATGGCTTAGAACGTGAACACGTTCTTAGTCCGCAGGCGTGTCCTGGTGGGGCTGCACTGCACAGGCGGCCCCTTCCAGCACCGGCAGGTGCAGCAGCAGCTCGGTCTTGTCCGTCAGCATCTGGTCGATGGCGTGCAGCTGCGCTTCTGCGCTTTCAATTTGCGCGATGTGCTCCATCAAGCCGCTGGCTGCGCTTTGAATGCGATCAACGGCCTCAATGCGCCGGGCAAAACTGCGTTTGCGCTCTTTTAATTGGGCATCGAGTTGGGCGGTGGCCCCTTTGCTCCACAAATCCAAGTCGTTGGCGGCGTTTTCAAAAATCGAGCGCAGCCGCATGCCCAGGGCTTTGATCAGGCGCTCGCCAAACAGCGGATTGGCCAGTTTGAAGACGTTGCCAAAGCCCAGGTATTGCAAATAGCTTTCTTCCAATTCAGCCAGGTTTTTTTCAAAATCGTGCAGCTGCAAAGGCTCGGGCGGCAGCAGGGAAAAGCCAAACTCTGCGTTCAAGTCTTTAAAGCTGGCCCCCAGCATGGATTGCACCTCGGTGCCGGCGGCGCGCACCTGGTTGCCCAGCTCGCGCAGGCGCTCGAAGGTGGCGGCGTACACCTTGCGCACGCCCAGCTTCAGGCCCGAATGCTCCAGCGCCTGGGCCAGTTGCTCTAGCTCTTTGCGCTGCGAAGTAGAGCCCAAATGCTGAAACGCCTGGTTCATCAAGCGCAAATGCACCGTGCGCAAGGCCAGGATGCGGGTGCTGCTGGCCTCAAAGCTGCGCTGCTCTTGCTCGATGCGCTGGCGCATGCTGTCGATCACCGTGGTGTTTTTGCCGCGCAGGCTGTTGAGCTCCATCATCTGCTCATCCAAATCGCGGCGGCGGATTTGAATCGCCCGGCGCACCTGGGCGCGCATTTGCTGCACCCCGCCAGTGACCGCCGAGAGCAAGATCGCCTGGCGGTGCGCCAAGATGCCCTGGGCCAGGGCATCCTCAAAGGCGGGCAGGCCGCTTTCCTGCAGCAAATCGTTGCGGCGCTCCAGCTTGGCCTGCAGCCCTTTTTGCGCCGACAGCGGCAAGATGCGCTGGGGCGATATTTTCAGCATTTGGGCACTGAGCTGGCGCTGGCGCTCCAGCTGCTGCTGCACTTTTTCTGTGCTGTCAATGCCGTTCCACAGCGCATCAATTTTGTTCAACACCACCAGATGCGATTCGCCCTCGCGGTGGCTGGGCAACAAATGCTCTTGCCAAATGGCCAGGTCCGACTTGGTTACCCCCGTATCGGCCCCCAGCAAAAACACCACGGCATGGGCCTGGGCAATCTGATTGACGGTCAGCTCTGGCTCGGCCCCGACGGCGTTCAAGCCCGGGGTGTCCAAAATCACCAGCCCTTGCTTGAGCAGGGGATGGGCGATGTTCACCAAAGCGTGCCGCCAGCGGGGAATCTCGACCAGCCCTTGCGCATTGACCATGGGGTTGTCTTGGGGCAGCTCATCGTTCCAAAAACCCAGGGCACGGGCTTCCTGCACCGTAACGGTGCGGGTTTCTGCCACTTTGGAGATTTGCACCGCCATCTGCTCAGGGTCGTTCACATCCAGCGGCAACTGCACCCAGGTGGAGGGGCGGCTGCGCCACTGCGCCAAGCTGTAGGTCTGCTCGCGCGTTTCAATGGGCAACAGCCGCATGCAGGCGGGCAGGGCCGGGTCATAGCCCAATTCTGTGGGGCACATGGTGGTGCGTCCCGGCGATGCAGGCATGATGCGCCGCCCGTAATGGGCAAAAAAGATGGCGTTGATCAGCTCCGACTTGCCCCGGGAGAACTCGGCGACAAAGGCCACGCACACCTTGTCATCCAGCAGCTGGGCCTCCAGGCGGTGCAGATGCTCTTGCACCGCAGCATCCAGCAACTCGTGCTCCCCCAACCAGCTGCGAAACTGCGCCAATTGGTTGGCAAAGCCTTTGCGCCATTCGCCCAGCTGGTCAAATTGCTCGTTAAACGATGGGCCCACCTGTGGTTCTCCTGAAGAAGTGTCGATGCATATTCGGGGAACTATAACCGCGCCACTGGCAAAACAGCCGGCGGTTGGGGCCGCCATGGGCCCGCTTTCACGGCGTTTTCTGGCAGCGCGGGCAGTAATAGCTACTGCGCTGGCCTTGGCGTAAAAGTTGTATCGGCTGGCTACAGGCGTGGCAGGCTTGCCCCGCCCGGCCATACACCTGCGCTGTATGCTGAAAGTGCCCATTCACACCCAAGGCGTTGGAAAAATCACGCAGCGTGGTGCCGCCCAACTCCACCGCCTGCGCCATCACCTGCCCAATGGCCGTAAACAAGCGCCGCGCTTTGACGGTGCTGATGTCGCAGGCCGGTGTGGCCGGGTGAATGCGGCTGAGAAACAACACCTCGCTGGCATAGATATTGCCCACCCCCACCACCAGCTTGCCCGCCAGCAACACCGTTTTGATCGGAGCCCGGCGGGCCTGCAATCCGGCGGCAAAACGCGCCCAGGTAAAACTGGCGGGGTCCAAAGGCTCCATACCCAAGCCATCGAGCAGCTTGCGGGCCCGGGGGTCGTCTTCCCCGCTGACGGCCACCACCGCACCAAAGCGGCGCGGATCGTGCAAGCGCAGCGTGCCCTGGCTGGTGACCAAATCAAAATGCTCGTGCGCCCCAGCGGCCGGCAAGCCGGGGGCCTGCGGCGCAAAGCGCAAACTGCCCGACATCCCCAAGTGCAGCAGCAACAGGCCTTGGCTTAACTCCAGCAGCAGGTATTTGCCCCGGCGGCGCACCTGCAGCACCCGGCGCCCCACCAAATCCTGCGGCGCACACCCCAGCGGCCAGCGCAGCGGCTTGCCCAGGGACACCGACAGAATGCGCGCGCCCGCAATGGCATCGGCAAAACTGCGCCGCGTGGCTTCAACTTCGGGTAACTCAGGCATGGTGGGGCAGAAAAATCAAGGAGAGGATCAAAAAGGCCAAGCGCATCCGCGATTATTATGACCAGATGGCCTCACTACTTCGCCCCAGCACCTTTTCCCGCGCTTGGCGCTTACTCACGCTCAGTGCCGCCTTGTTCAGCGCTTGGCATGCCAGCGCCCAAGCGCCCAGCCCCCCTGTAGATGCCGCGCCTGCCGATGAAGTCAGCCGCATCCCACTGGATGCGCCGCTGCTGTACGAATTGCTGCTGGGCGAGATGACGGCCGCCCAAGGCGATGCCCAAGATGCCGTGGCCTTGCTCCTGGATGCGGCGGGCAAAACCAACCTCCAAGCCTTGTACCAGCGCGCCACCGAAGTGGCCTTGCGTGCCCGCTCCGGCCCCTTGGCTTTGCGCTCGGCACGGGCGTGGCAGCAAGCCTTCCCCCAATCGCGCCTGGCCAACCGCTACCTGCTGCAAATTTTGCTCATGCTCAACCGCGTCTCCGACACGGTCGAGCCCCTCAGCCAAGAACTGGCCGCCACCCCACCCGGCAGCAAAGCCGCCGCCTACCTGGCCATTGCCCAGCTCTACCGCCATGCCAGCGATAAAAAGCTGGCCGCCGCCGTGGTCGAGCAAGCCCTGCAAGCCGATTTGAACGACACCGCCAGCGCCCCCGCTGCATGGGCCATGCTGGGCCACATGCGCTTGGCCGCCGGACAAAAAGAAGCCGCCCTGGAAGCGGCCCGGCACGCCCAGCAACTGGCCCCGGACAATGGGGCCGCCGCCCTGTTGGCGCTGGAGTTGCTGGAAAACCACGTCCCCCAGGCCGAGCCCTTGGTGCAAGCCTATTTAGAGCGCACCCCCGCGCTGGCCATCCGCCTGGCCTATGCCAAAGTCTTGCTCGACCAGCAGCGCCTGGCCCCGGCCCAAGTCCAGCTCAATGCCGCCGTCGCCCAAGCCCCCGACAATTTAGAAGCTTGGTTCACCCTGGCCGCCACCCACGCCCAACAAGGCCAGTGGAACGATGCTGAACAATCGCTGCAACGCTTTACCGACCTCATCCCCACCCTGGCCACCCCAGAGCAGCGCAGCGCCGCCTGGAAGCAAGCGGGCCTGCTCGGTGCCCGCAGCGCTTTGGCGGCCAAAAACCACGGCCTGGCCCAGCAATGGCTGGAGCGCATCCCGCCAACTGAAAACGATTTCACGGTGCAAGCCCTGAGGGCCACCGTCTTGGCCCGCCAGGGCAAACTCAAGCAAGCGCGCCAGCTGCTGCGCGCCCTGCCCGCCGAAGGCAAGCAACAAACCCAGCGCAAACAGCAAGCCGAAGTGCAACTGCTGCGCGATGCCGGGGCCTACGCCCAGGCCTATGCTCTGCAAGCGCAGCTGCAAGCCCAAGACCCGGAAAACCCCGACATCACCTATGAAACCGCCCTGTTGGCCGAAAAAATTGGCCAACTCGACACCATGGAACAGCTGCTGCGCAGCATCATGGCGCGCCACCCCGACTACCACCACGCCTACAACGCGCTGGGCTATTCACTGGCCGATCGCGGCGAACAACTGCCCGAGGCACGCCGCCTGATTGAAAAAGCACTGGAGTACGCCCCCAACGACCCCTTTATCACCGACAGCCTGGGCTGGCTCACCTACCGCGAGGGCAATCTGCCCGAAGCCCTGGCCCTGCTCGAACACGCCTACCGCCTGCGCGACGATGTCGAAATTGCCACCCACCTGGCCGAAGTGCTGTGGGTCTCTGGCAACCCCGAACGCGCCCGCAGCCTGTGGCGCGCCGCCTTGCAGCGCGACCCAGACAACGCCGTGCTGCGCGAAACTTTGCAGCGCCTGAACGTCCAGCCCTAAGAACGTGTTCACGATCTCCTCATGGGTGTGCGGGCGCGGCTTCGGGCGGTCTGCGTCGTTGCAAATCCTCGCAATAGCCAAGCTATTGCTGTGGTTTGCGCCTCGCAACCCATCCCGAACCGCATCCCCCACACCTTCATTCGAGACCATAAACACGTTCTAAGCCTTTCGCGCACTCTATGCACTCCATGGCCCACACGCCCACACTGCGCCCCGCACTGGCCCGCCATCCCTCGCTCAGTCGCTGGTGGCAGCGCCTGGTCTGCGCTATTCTTTTAAGTGCTTTAGCCGCTTGCTCTACAACAACTTCAGTATCAAAAGATACTGAAAACACGTGGAATGGGCGGATGGCACTACAAATATTCAACCCCGACGGCAGCCCGCAAGACAGCTGGAGCGCCAGCTTTCAGCTGCAAGGCACGCCCAGCGCCGGGCAGCTGGATATTTTCAGCCCCCTGGGCTCGCAATTGGCCTTGCTGCACTGGAGCCCAGACGGGGCCTGGCTGCGCCAGGGCAGCGAAGAAACCGCGTCCGACTCCCTGCCCGCCCTGATTGAGCGCAGCTTGGGCACCGCCGTACCAATTGAAGCTTTTTTCGCCTGGCTGCAAGGCCACCCCCTGCAAGCCCAAGGCTGGCACGCCGACCTGGGCCAATACACCCAAGGCCGCATCAGCGCCCGCCGCACCGACCCGCTGCCGCAGGCGCAGTTGAAAATTATTTTGCAACCCGCCCCTTAAGCAACGCGGGCTTGGCGCGTGTTCTGCGCAATCCCCCTGTCGCTTCCCTCCCCCATGCGCACCCTGTACGACGTTCCCGCCCCGGCCAAACTCAATTTATTTCTGCACATCACCGGTCGGCGCAGCGATGGCTACCACCTGCTGCAATCGGTCTTCATGCTGATCGACTGGCAAGACCAACTGCACTTTGAGCGCACCGCCAGCCCCACCATCTCCCGCAGCGACTTGGCCAGCACCACCGCACTGCCCGCCGACGATTTGTGCGTGCGCGCCGCCCGCGCCTTGCAAGCGGCCACCGGCTGCACCCAAGGCGCACACATTGGCCTGGAAAAATCCATTCCCGCGCAGGCCGGCATGGGTGGCGGCTCCTCCAACGCTGCCACCACCTTGCTGGCCTTGAACCGCCTGTGGCAGCTGCATTTGCCCCGCGCTGACCTGGAGCGCATTGGCTTGACGCTGGGGGCCGACGTGCCCTTTTTCCTGCGCGGGCGCAATGCCTGGGTGGAAGGCATTGGCGAGCAAATCACCCCCCTGACCGGCGCGGCCACCCTGCCTCCAGCGCGGTTCATCGTGCTCAAACCCCAGGCGGGATTGGACACAGGAAAAATTTTTTCGAACCCATCGCTGCAACGCGCCACAAAGCTGGCTACAATAGCGGGCTTTGCAGCAGATCACTACGGTTTTGGCCACAATGACCTGCAGCCCGTTGCCAGCAGCCTGTGCCCTGAAATTCAAAGCGCCATCGCGTTTTTAGGACAACAAGGTTTTGCCGCTAAAATGACGGGCTCAGGAAGCGCGGTATTTGCCAAAATTGAGCAAACCACCTGTATTGTCAGCACCGCTTGGCAATCCAAGGTTTGTGAAAATCTGCAAAAACACCCATTGCTTGAATGGGCACAGGATTAAAACAAGAGACGAATTGATCCGTGTAGGGGAGTCGCCAAGTTGGTTAAGGCACCGGATTTTGATTCCGGCATGCGAGGGTTCGAGTCCTTCCTCCCCTGCCACATTTTTTGCTTTTCTTTTAGCACCCCGCGCGGGGATAGCTTATGCCCTCCTTACCCTCTAATTTCGTGGTGTTTACCGGCAATGCCAACCGTGGCATGGCCGAAGAAATCGCCCACTACCTCGGTACAACCCTGGGCGATGCCGATGTGGGCCGCTTCTCCGATGGCGAAGTCACCGTCGAAATCAAGCAAAACGTGCGCACGCGCAACGTTTTCATTGTCCAGCCCACCTGCGCCCCGACCAACGACAACCTGATGGAGTTGCTGGTCATGGTCGATGCGCTCAAACGCGCCTCGGCCGAGAGCATCTGCGCCGTCATCCCCTATTTTGGCTACGCCCGGCAAGACCGCCGCGTGCGCTCCTCGCGCGTGCCCATTACCGCCAAGGTGGTGGCCAACATGCTGCAAGCCGCTGGCGTGTCGCGCGTGCTGACCATGGACTTGCACGCCGACCAGATTCAGGGCTTTTTCGACATTCCGGTGGACAACATCTTTGCCTCGCCGGTGCTGCTCAAAGACCTGCGCCAGCAGCACTACGACAACCTGATCGTGGTCAGCCCCGACGTGGGTGGCGTGGTGCGCGCCCGCGCCCTGGCCAAGCAGCTGGGTTGCGATCTGGCCATCATCGACAAGCGCCGCCCCAAGGCCAACGTCTCGGAAGTGATGCACGTCATTGGCGACATTGAAGGGCGCAACTGCGTCATCATGGACGACATGATCGACACCGCTGGCACCTTGGTCAAAGCGGCCGAAGTGCTCAAAGAGCGCGGTGCCAAGCAGGTGTATGCCTACTGCACCCACCCGATTTTCTCGGGCCCGGCCATTGAGCGCATTGCCAGCGGCAGCGCATTGGACGAGGTGGTGGTAACCAACACCATTCCGCTGTCCGCAGCGGCCCAGGCCTGCGGCAAAATTCGCCAGATCTCGGTGGCACCGCTGTTTGGCGAAACCATCCGCCGGGTGCAAAACGGCGAATCGGTCAGCAGCCTGTTTGAAGAAGATTAAAGCCCTCGGGCACGAGTACTTTCCCCCCCAAAGACGGCACCTGCCGTCTTTTCTTAACCCGGTGAGGCTGGTCGCGGCCCACCACTTTGGAGTTTGACATCATGCAATTTGCAGCCACTACACGCGCACAACAAGGTACGGGTGCGAGCCGCCGTATGCGCTTTACCGGTAAGACCCCTGGCATCGTTTACGGTGCTGGCGAGCAGCCCCAGCTGATCGAAATGGACCACAACGCGATTTTTCACGCGCTGAAAAAAGAAGTGTTCCACTCCAGCGTGCTGGACCTGGACATCGACGGCAAAACCACCAAAGTGGTGCTGCGCGATGTGCAATACCACCCCTTCAAGCAGCAAATCCTGCACGTGGACTTCCAGCGCGTGGACGAAACGACCAAGATCGAAATGCGCGTGCCCCTGCACTTTGAAGGTGTCGAGAACTCGCCTGCCGTCAAAGAAGACAAGTGCACCGTCACCCCGCTGATCCACGAACTGGCCGTGGTGTGCATGCCCGCCCACCTGCCCGAGCACATCGTGGTCGATCTGTCGGGCCTGACCGTCAAGAGCGCCCTGGGCCTGAACAACCTGACCAAAATGCCCTACGGTGTCAAAGCCGTGGTGCGTGGCTCCAACAAAAACCCCGCCCTGGTCAGCATCAAGCTGCCCGAAGTGGCCCCGGCCGAAGGCGCGGCCCCCGCTCCTGCGGCCCCTGCCAAAAAAGGCAAAAAATAATTTTTGCGCCCCGGCGTAAAAACCCAGCCATGGCCCACTTCGGTGGGCCATTGTCTTTTCTGCACCCCCTGCGCAGATTTACCGCGCTTACGATAATCGCCGCCCATGATTAAGTTATTTGTCGGCCTGGGCAATCCGGGCCCGGAATACGCCGCCACCCGCCACAACGCTGGCTTTTGGTGGATTGATGCCCTCGCCCGCGAGCTCAAAGTCCAGTTGCAGCCCGAGCGCAGCTACTGGGGCCTGGCGGCCCGCGCCACGGTGCAGGGGCAAGCGCTGTGGCTGCTGCAGCCGCAAACGTTTATGAACCTGTCGGGCAAATCGGTGGGGGCGCTGGCACGGTTTTTTAAAATCCAGCCCGAACAAATCTTGGTGGCGCACGACGAGCTGGACTTTGCCCCCGGCCAAGTCAAGCTGAAAAAAGGCGGCAGCCACGGCGGCCACAACGGCCTGCGCGACATCCACGCCCAGCTGGGCAGTGGCGACTACTGGCGGCTGCGCCTGGGCATTGGCCATCCGGGCGACAAAAGCGAAGTCACCAGCTGGGTGCTGAAAAAAGCGCCCAGCGACCAACAGCAGGCCATTGAAGAGAGCATTGCCCACAGCCTCAAAGCCTGGCCCCTGCTGGTGGCGGGCGCGATGGACAAAGCCACCGCACAAATCAACACCAACACGCCGCCGCGCCCCAAGCCACCCCGCCAAGAACGCAAAGAGCAGAGCTGATTGCGCTCTATTTACGGCTATTTCTAGGATAAAACCTTCTTAATATGGCTTATTTCCTGTGGCAAAAGCTATTGACTTTGCTGCTGACCCTGCTGGCTGCGGCGGCCCTGATCTTTGCCGTGCTGCACCTGCTGCCGGGCAATGCCGCCCAGGTGCTGCTCGGGCCGGATGCCGACCCGCAGGCCGTGGCCGCCCTGGCCACCCAGTTGGGCCTGGACACCCCCGCCTGGCCGCGCTTTACCGGCTGGCTGCGCGGCCTGCTGCACGGTGATTTGGGGCACAGCTACGCCTATGGCGAGCCCGTGGCCGATTTGTTGCTGCAGCGCCTGCAGCTGACCGTGCCGCTGGCCCTGCTGGCCCTGGGCGTAAGCTGCCTGCTGGCCCTGCCCATGGGGCTGTACGCCGCCGCCTACCAGGGCCGCTGGCCGGACAAGCTGCTCATGGGCAGCACCCAGCTGGGCCTGGCCATTCCCAGTTTTTGGCTGGCCATGCTGCTGATTGTGGTGTTCGCCGTGCGCCTGCAGTGGGTCAGCGCCGGGGGCTTTCCGGGCTGGACGCAGGATTCTGGCGGCGGCCTGCTGCCCGCCCTGCAGGCGCTGATCCTGCCCACGCTGGCGCTGGCGGGGGTGCAAACGGCGATTTTGGCGCGGCTGACGCGCTCGGCAGTGCTGGAGCATATGGGCGCAGACTTTGTGCGCACCGCCCGCGCCAAGGGGCTGGGCCGCCACCAAATCCTCTGGGGCCATGTGCTGCGCAATGCCATGGGGCCGATTTTGACCCTGCTGGGGCTGCAGTTTGCCAACCTGCTGGCCGGGGCCATCGTGGTGGAGAACGTGTTTTACCTGCCCGGTCTGGGCCGCTTGCTGTTTCAGGCCATTGCCAACCGCGACCTGCTGGTGGTGCAAAACGGCGTGCTCCTGCTGGTAGCGATGGTCATCGTGGTGAATTTTTGGGTTGATGTGCTGCACGCCTGGCTGGACCCGCGCATTCGCCTGTCCGGAACGGGGCGATGAGTGCCATGAACGCAACAAAGCCACCGCGCCCGCTCTCCCTGCTCCTGGGTGGGCTGCTCACCACCGCCCTGGTGCTGGCCGCCGCCGTGTCGTGGCTGTGGACACCCCACGCCTTTGAGGCCATGGACCTGGCCCAGCGCTTTGCCCCGCCCAGCGCCCAGCACTGGCTGGGCACCGATGCCTATGGCCGCGATATTGCCAGCCAATTGCTGGTCGGTGCCCGCAGCACCTTGGCCGTGGGCCTGGTCGCCGTGGGCCTGGGGCTGCTGCTGGGCACGGGCCTGGGCCTGCTGGCCGCCGCCCGGCGCGGCTGGGTTGAGCAACTGACCCTGCGCCTGGCCGATTTCAGCCTGGCCTTTCCGGCGCTGCTCACGGCCATTTTGCTCAGTGCCGTGCGCGGGCCGGGCCTGGGCAATGCGGTGCTGGCGATTGCGCTGCTCAATATCCCCATCTTTGCCCGCCTGGCGCGGGCCAGCGCCGCCAGCGTGTGGGCGCAAAACTATGTGCTCGCGGCCCGCGCCTGCGGCAAAAGCCGGTGGCGCATTACCTGGGAGCACGTCCTGCCCCATTGCGCCGGGGTGCTGATGGCCCAGGCCAGCAGCCAGTTTGCCCTGGCCATCTTGGCCGAGGCGGCGCTGTCCTACCTGGGCCTGGGCGTGCAGGCACCGGCCCCGTCATGGGGACGCATGTTGAGCGAGGCGCAAAGCCTGCTCTACCAGGCCCCGCAATTGGCCCTGTACCCCGGCCTGGCGATTGCCTTGGCCGTGCTGGGCTTTCAGCTTGTGGGCGAGGGCCTGCGCCAGCTGCTGGCCCCGCCAACGCAAGGACGCTCGCCATGGTGATTTTGGATGTTGCCCGCCTGAACCTGCTGCTGCCCACCCCCGGCGGGCGGCGGCTGCACGCCCTGCGCGAGATCAGCTTCAAACTGCAGCGCGGCAGTTGCCTGGGCGTGGTGGGCGAATCGGGCTGCGGCAAAAGCCTGCTGGCCCTGAGCTTGCTGGGCCTGCAGCCTGCGGGCAGCCAAGTCAGCGGCAGCATCCGCCTGCACACGCGCGAAGTGCTGGGCCAAAGCGAAGCGGCCTGGCAGCGCCTGCGCGGCAACCGCATTGCCATGGTGTTTCAAGACCCGGGCAGTGCGCTCAACCCCGTTCACCCCATTGGCCGCCAGGTGGCCGAGCCCCTGCGCCTGCACCAGGGTCTGGGCCGCGCGGCCGCCTGGGCGCAGGCCGCCGATTTGCTGGCCCAAGTGGGCATCCCCCGCAACCGCCTTGCCGACTACCCGCACCAGTTCTCCGGCGGGCAGCGCCAGCGCATCACCATTGCCATGGCCCTGGCCTGCGGGCCGGATATTTTGCTGGCCGACGAGCCCACCACCGCCCTGGACACCACGGTGCAGCAGCACATTCTCGATTTGCTGCACCGCCTGATGCAAGAGCGCGACATGGCCCTGCTGCTCATCAGCCACGACCTGGGCGTGGTGGCGCAAAACGCCGACGACCTGCTCGTCATGTACGGCGGCCAGGTGGTGGAAAGCGGCCCCACCGCGGCCCTGTTCAGCCACATGGCCCACCCCTACACCCGCGCCCTGCTGGCCGCCCGACCCCGTTTAGGGGCAGCCCGCCAGCCCAGCGGCCAGCCCTACCCGCTTTTAACCATTGCCGGCCAGGTGCCCAGCCTGGCCGACTTGGGCCACGGCTGCCCCTTTGCCAACCGCTGCAGCTTTGCCCAGGCCGAGTGCCAGGCGCAAACCCCGCCGCGCATCGCCATCCCCAGCTTCTTTCCACACCAAGCCCCGCACACCAGCCTGGGCGCCCACCATGCTTGGTGCTTGCGCCCCGAGGCACTGCGCAGCGGCAACACCCAGCACTGGCAAGATTAACGACGAGGGATTGCACCGCCATGGACCTTCACGACCTGCCCCCGCCGCTGCTGCAAGTGCGCCAACTGTGCAAAAGCTACCCCGCCCCCCGGCGCCACTGGCTGGCCCTGCCCGCGCAGCAGAGGGTGCTCAACAACGTCGATTTTGAGCTGCACGCCGGGCGCTGCCTGGGGCTGGTGGGTGCCTCGGGCAGCGGTAAATCCACCCTGGCGCGGCTGATTTTGGCGCTGGAATCGCCCACCAGCGGCCAAGTGCTGCTCGATGGCCAAGACCTGCACCGCCTGCCCGCCGCCGCCTTGCGCCCACTGCGCCAGCACATGGCCATGGTGTTTCAAGACCCGGCCACCGCCCTCAACCCGCGCCGCAGTGTGGGCTGGAGCATTGCCGAGCCGCTGACCGCCCACGGCAATCTTGCGCCCGCAGACATCGCCCAGCGCGTGGCCCAGGCGCTGGAACACGTGGGCCTGCACCCGCACGATGCGCAGCGCTATCCCCACAGTTTTTCTGGCGGCCAGCGCCAGCGGATTGCCATTGCGCGGGCCATCATCACGCGCCCGCGCCTGCTGGTGCTGGATGAGCCGGTCAGCGCCCTCGATGTCTCGGTGCAGGCCCAGGTGCTCAATGTGCTGCTGCAGCTGCAGCAACAACTGGGCCTGGCCTATTTGCTCATTAGCCACGACCTGGCGGTGATTAGCCACCTGTGCCACCACATGCTGGTGCTGCACGCGGGCGAAGTGGTAGAAAGCGGTAGCCCCCAGCAACTGCAGCGGGCTGCGCACGACCCCATCACGCAAGCCCTGTTGCGCAGCGTGCCCACCATCACGCCCGGCGCCGCCCGCCAGCGCTATGCTGCGCACCACAATCAATAGCTGGCACCGCTGATAAATCAATCATCTCAAGGCAAAAAGCCTTTTTAAATGTTGATTTCACTGCGCTACCAGCTTCTTTTTTAGGAGATTTTCATGTTCCATCGCCGCACCCTTTTGGCCAGCGCCCTGGCCAGCAGCCTGCCCTGGCCCGCCTGGGCACAAAGCAGCACAGGCAGCGCCGGCAAAAACAGCCTCACCCTGGGCATGGCGCTAGAGCCGCCCATGCTCGACCCCACCGTCAGCGCGGCGGCGGCGATTGGCGAAATCGTCCACTACAACCTGTTTGAAACCCTCACCAAAATCACCCCCGAAGGCACGGTACTGCCCCTGCTGGCCCAGCGCTGGGACGTGGCCCCGGATTCAAAAACCTTCACCTTCCACCTGCGCCAAGATGCGCAATTTCACAACGGCCAGCCGCTCACCGCCGACAGCGTGCAGTTCAGCTTTGCCCGCGCCGCCAGCAGCACCAGCACCAACAAAGACAAGGCCCTGTTCGCGCAGCTCAAGGTCACCGCCAAAGACCGCTTCACCGTGGTGATCGAAAGCGCCCACAGCAACCCCGACCTGCTCTTTCTGCTGGGGCAAGCCACCGCCATCATCGTCGAGCCCCAAAGCGCCGCCACCAACGCCACCACTCCCGTCGGCACCGGCCCCTACCGCGTGCAGCAATGGCAAAAAGGCAGCCGCCTGACCCTGCTGGCCTGGCCCCAATGGCGCGAAGCCGGGCGCATCGCCCTGCAGCGCGTCACCTTCCGCTTTATCCCCGATGCCGCCGCCCAGGCCACCGCCTTGCTGGCCGGCGATGTGGATGCCTTCCCGCGCATCGGCGTGCGCAGCGTGGCGCAATTCCAAAGCGACCCGCGCTTTCAGGTGCTCATCAGCGGCTCGCGGGCCAAAACTATTCTGAGCATCAACAACACCCGCCCGCCCTTGAACGATGTGCGCGTGCGCCGCGCCCTGGCTGCGGCCATCGACCGCCAGGCCGTCATCACCGGCGCGGCCGAAGGCTTTGGCGTGCCCATTGGCAGCCACTACACCCCCAACGCCCCGGGCTACATCGACACCACCGGCATCAACCCCTTCCACCCCGAGCGCGCCCGCCAGCTGTTGCAAGAGGCCGGGGTCACCCTGCCGCTGAAGCTGCACATGACGCTGCCGCCCACCCCCTACGCCCGCCAGGGCGGAGAAGTCATCGCTGCCCAACTGGCGCAGGTGGGCGTGCAAGTGCAGCTCATCAACGTGGAATGGGCGCAGTGGCTGAGCCAAACCTACGGCGCCAAGCAGTACGACCTGACCCTGATCAGCCACGTTGAACCCCTCGATTTAGGCAACTACGCCAAGCCCGATTACTACTGGGGCTACCAATCGAGCCGCTTTAACGCGCTGTACGCGCGCATCCAGGCCAGCGCCAACCCTGAAGAGCGCCTGCAGCTCCTGGCCGATGCCCAGCGCCTGCTGGCCGAAGACTGTGTGAACGTCTTTTTGTACCAACCGCAATGGATCACCATCGCCAAAACCGGCCTGCGCGGCCTGTGGCGCGACATGCCCATTGCCGCCAATGACCTCAGCAGCTTGGGCTGGGCATAAAAAGCGCCCCAAAAAAAAAGCAGCCCAGGTTGCCCAAGGCTGCTATCAAAAAGCAAAACTATCACACCCCACCTGCCTGGCAAAGCATCCAAAGGCGCTTTGCCAAGCCGGTGGGCATCACCACCGCTTAACGCAGCAGGCTCAAGACCTGCTGGGGCAGTTGGTTGGCCTGGGCCACCATGGCGGTACCGGCTTGTTGCAGGATCTGCGTACGGCTCAAGTTGGCGGTTTCTTGCGCAAAGTCGGCATCCACCACCCGGCCCCGGGCAGCGGTCAGGTTCTCGTTTTGAATGTCGATGTTTTCCACCGTTTTCTCAAAACGCGTCTGGATGGCACCCAGCTCGCCCCGGGCGGTATTGACTTTGTCGATGGCACTGTCGATGTGCTGCAGCGCTTCCCACGCCCCTTTTTGGGTGCCGATATCAATGCCGTCGATACCTTTGGCATCGTCGCCAGTGACCAAAGTAACGCTAGCGGCTGCCAAATCCAAACCCGCAATAGCCCCGCCGGTATCGATCTCTACATCGCCCACATCTTCGCCATCGCCTTGGGTAGCGCGGAAGTGAATTTCGTCATCCTCCAGGAAGGCAATAACCCCGGTATCTGCGGTTTTGCTGTTAATGGCGGCCAGCACACGACCCAGGGCTTCGTCCTCGGTGGCGTTTTCGTCTTGGGCAATCTCTACGCTCACACCTGAACCACCACCTGCCCCGGTAATGCTGATGGTGATAGCTCCTGCGGTAATAGCTGCCAAAGCACTTGTTTTGACACCACCCGCAGCAATCCCGGCGACAGTGCCGTAAGTGGCATTGCCCAATTCAGATGCCTTGGTATTGGCCAGCGCCCCCACGGTGATGTTGTCGCCCGAGTTGGCACCCACCTGGAACACTGCCCCGGTGAAGCTGCCGTCCAGCACTTTTTTGCCGTTAAAACTGGTGGTTTTGGCCACACGGTCCACTTCATCGCGCAGTTGCTTTAATTCAGACTGCAGCGCTTCGCGGTCGGTTTTGCTGTTGGTGGCGTTGCCCGATTGCACGGCCAGCTCGCGCATGCGTTGCAGCATGTCGCCCACTTTGCCCAAAGCGCCTTCGGCCGTTTGCGCCAGCGAGATGCCGTCGTTGGCATTGCGCGAGGCCACCGCCAGGCCTTTGACCTGGGTGTTCATGCGCTCGGCAATGGCCAGGCCAGCAGCATCGTCTTTGGCACTGTTCACCCGCAGGCCCGAAGACAGGCGCTGCATGGAGGTGGCCAAGGAGTTGCCTGACAAGCCCAGATTGCGCTGGGCGTTGATGGACACCGAGTTGGTGTTGATAGACATACCCATGTTGATTCCCCTTCTTGATGGATCTACCGTTGGTTGATATGCCCGTACCCAAGCTTTGAAATATGTTTTTCAAATGCTTGGGCCAGGCGTTTTTATCGAAAGGGGTGGGAGAAAAAGCACAGGGCTTTTTTCTCACCCCTTATCAGATTGCTTCTTGCCGGTTGCGCAGCCCTCCTCGTTATTGCAGCAGCTGCAGCACTTGCTGCGGCAATTGGTTGGCTTGGGCGACCATGGCGGTGCCCGCTTGTTGCAAGATTTGGGTGCGGCTTAAGTTGGCCGTTTCTTGGGCAAAGTCCGCATCGGTGATGCGACCGCGAGCCGCTGAGATGTTCTCTTGCTGGATGTCGATGTTTTCAATCGACTTTTCAAACCGGGTCTGGATAGCGCCCAGCTCGGCACGGGCAGAGCTGACTTTGTCCAGGGCGCTGTCAATGCGCTGCAGTGACTCCCAGGCACCGGCTTGGGTTTTGATGTCCATTTTGTGGATGCCAGTTTGGTCAGCGTTGGGATTGGTTGGGTTGGCCAACAGTGCCGCCACGTCTGCAGCACCACCACCAGAGACCGCCATGGTGGCGCTGGCCAAAACACCATCGGCATTCTTTTCTGCACGGTACTGGATAGATTTACCGTCCTCGGCCAAGAAGGCCACAATGCCGGTATCTGCCGTTTTAGAGTTAATTGCCTGAACGACACGGCCCAGAGCCTCATCCCCTGTGACATCAGCATCTTTGGCAATCGTGACTTGGGCACTCACCTGATTTGCCCCTGTAATAACGATAGTCACATCGGCGTTGGTCATATTGCTGGCTGCATCTGTTTTAGAACCTTCCGTAATACCAATCACAGAGCCTGTACCAAACTCGGTTTTACCCAACTGATCCACCTTGGTATTGGCCAGCGCCCCCACCGTAATGTTGTCGCCCGAGTTGGCCCCCACCTGGAACACGCCGCCGGTAAAGCTGCCGTCCAGCACTTTTTTACCGTTAAAACTGGTGGTTTTGGCCACGCGGTCCACCTCATCGCGCAATTGCACCAGCTCGGCGTTGAGCGCTTCGCGGTCGCCCTTGCTGTTGGTGGCGTTGCCCGCTTGCACGGCCAGCTCACGCATGCGCTGCAGCATGTCACCCACTTTGCTCAAAGCGCCTTCTGCGGTTTGGGCCAAAGAAATCCCATCATTGGCATTGCGCGAGGCCACGGCCAGACCACGCACCTGGGTGCTCATGCGCTCGGCAATGGCCAAGCCAGCGGCATCGTCCTTGGCGCTATTGACACGCAAACCCGAGGACAGGCGCTGCATCGAAGTTGCCAACGAACCGCCAGACAGACTCAGGTTGCGTTGCGCGTTGATGGAGACGACGTTGGTGTTGATAGACATGGCCATGATGCGATTCCTTTAAACAAACGGTAATGAACAAGTTTTGCTTGTCGCTGCAGGCTGCCTGGCCTCTGTGGGCGGTTGCGGCATCGGGTGCCTGCTGCGTACAGATGAGTTATCGGGCGCTGTTCAGAAAGCTTTAGCGACTTTTAATAAAAAAGGCTAAAAATCATTGAACAGCAAGCGCAGACAGCTCTTATTTTTAAAAACAAAAACAGCACAAACACCGAAGAAAGCCGCAAAACCCGGTGCTTATTCCCCCACTTCCCCTGGGTGAAAAGGGAAGAATCCTTCCCATCGCTCGCGTTGCCTGCCGCTTTTGAACGCCTAGGTTTTCTCAGCGATGCGAAGCAACTGCACTTTTTTGCCTAACTGAAGGAATCACAGCAATGGCCGCCACTATCAATACGAACATCGCCTCGATCAACGCGCAGCGCAACCTGACGTTTTCGGGACAGTCTCTGAACACCACCATGCAGCGCCTGTCCTCGGGTTTGCGCGTCAATAGCGCCAAAGACGATGCCGCTGGCCTGGCCATCTCTGAGCGCATGAACACCCAGGTCAAAGGCCTGACGGTGGCCTCGCGCAATGCCAGCGATGGCATCTCACTGGCGCAAACCGCTGAAGGTGCCTTGGGCAAAATTGGCGACATGCTGCAACGCATGCGTGAGCTGGCCGTGCAGGCCGGCAACGCCACCAACAGCAAAAGCGACCGCGAAGCGTTGCAACTGGAAGTCAAGCAGATGGCCGATGAGGTCGATCGTGTGGCCAAGCAAACCAACTTCAACGGCCAGAAGGTGCTGGACGGCAGTTTTGCCGGCGCGGTGTTTCAAGTAGGTGCCAACTCGGGCGACAACATCACGCTGGGGGCGCTGGTGGATACGCGGGCTTCACAGATTTCCTCGGTGTCGTATGCCAAGGCCGAGGAAGGCCCGATTGATACCGCCACCCCGATTGCGGCAGGCGACCCCCTTGCAAGTTTCACGGCCCCAGCCATTGGCCTGCAGATCACTGTAGGCACCGGCAATCCGGTCAAACTGGCATCCCCGATTCCCGCAGCAGACAGCCCGCAAGAGCGCCTGGGCCAGATCGTGGAAGCGATCAACAACAAAAGCTCGGATACCGGCGTGACGGCCTACCTGACCAAAGTGGAGGGTTCCGAGGAATACAACATCGAGATTCTGTCCAGCAAGCTCGATACCGACGGCAACCCACTACCAGTTGTGTTCGACAACGACACGAGCTTGCCTGGTTCCACCCCGTTCAATGCCGAGCTCACCGGGCTGGATGGCACCGTCATCAACACCACCCTCGCTGGCGGCCCTGGCTTGCCCACCAACACGACCGGCTCCATCAGCAACGCACGCGGTATTGAAGATGTGGACGTCTCCACCCAAGCAGGTGCATGGGTAGCCTTGCAAAAAGTTGACAGCGCCATTGATCAGATCAATGCCGCCCGCGCCACCCTGGGGGCCATCCAAACCCGGTTTGAAACGGCCGTAAACAACATCGACATCCAGGTGGAAAACCTGGCTGCCGCACGGGGGCGCATCATTGATGCCGACTTTGCCGTTGAAACCGCCAACCTCAGCCGCACCCAGATCCTGCAACAAGCAGGCACCGCCATGGTGGCCCAGGCCAACCAAATTCCGCAAAACGTGCTGCAGCTGCTGCAAGGCTAAGAACGTGTTCATGATCTCCACGCGAAGGGGTGCGGGATGCGGATCGGGATGGGCTGCAAGGCGCAAACCACAGACATAGCCATAGCTATGGCGAGGATTTGCAACGCCGCAGACCGCCCGAGGCCGCGACTGCACACCCGCGAGGAGATTGTGAACACGTTCTAAGCCGATCGCTTTAAAAAATTAGCTGCTACCGCTTGGTATTGCTTTATTTCAGGTAGTTTTTTATCTGGAATCAAAGCCAATAAAGCGCTAGCAGCTATTTTTTATGGTGTATATCCCCGCATGCACCCTCAAAACTGTCCTTTTCTCTGGCCTTCTCTGCCCTTTAGCGCAAGCAGATGCTGCTACTCTTTATGCACATCCCCATCCCCCTGAAAAACCACCACAAGGGACTGACCGCGCCATGGCAGCAGAAAAAATCTACGTTACCCAGCCCTACCTGCCCCCCTTGGAGGAGTTCATCCCCTACCTAGAGCAAATCTGGGCCAATAAAGTACTGACCAACGGCGGCCCCTTTCACCAGCAACTCGAACAAGCACTGTGCCGCTATCTGGGGGTGCCGCACATCAGCCTGTTTAGCAACGGCACCCTGGCCCTGATTACCGCCCTGCAAGCGCTGCGCATTCAGGGGGAAGTGATTACCACCCCCTACTCTTTTGTCGCCACGGCCCACGCCTTGCTGTGGCAAAACTGCACACCCGTGTTTGTCGATATTGAGCCGCACACCCTCAACCTGGACCCCGCCAAAATCGAAGCGGCCATCACCCCGCAAACCACCGCCATCCTGCCCGTGCACTGCTACGGCAACCCCTGCGACACCACAGCGATTCAAAAAATTGCCGACAACTACAACCTGCGCGTCATCTACGACGCGGCCCATGCCTTTGGCGTGCAAGATGCCGGGGGCAGCATCTTGCGCCACGGCGACCTATCGGTACTGAGCTTTCACGCCACCAAAGTCTTCAACACCTTTGAAGGCGGCGCCATCATCTGCCACGATGCCAAAACCAAACAACGCATTGATCACCTGAAAAACTTTGGCTTTGTGGACGAGGTCACCGTTGTCGCCCCAGGCATCAACGCAAAAATGAGTGAAATCAACGCCGCTTTTGGCCTGCTGCAACTGGAGCACATGCCCCACGTGATGCAGCGCCGGGCCGAGATCGATGCCTATTACCGCGAGCAACTGGCCCATGTGCCAGGAATTACCTGCTTACCCCAAGGCCACCAGACGGTGGCCAACCATTCGTACTTTCCGATTCTTGTAGGGCCTGAATATCCTTTAAACCGGGATGCGTTGTATGAAAAGCTTAAAGAGCATGGTATTCATGCACGGCGGTATTTTTATCCGTTGATTACTGATTTTCCAATGTACCGAGAACTTATTTCAGCAGCACCCGCAAATGTCGCTATTGCCGCAAAATTTTCAAGGCAAGTATTATGTCTACCGATATATCCAAAGCTCTTGCAAAATTTTCAACTGGAAATTATCAATTTAATTAAAAACCAATCATGACAATTTTATCAAAAGAAGAGTTAAAAAAAATAGGATTCAAATCAATTGGAGAAAATTGCCTTATCTCAAGCAAGGCTAGCTTTTATGGGGCAGATCGCATCTCCATTGGCAACAATGTAAGAATCGATGATTTTTGTGTACTTTCTGCAGGAGCTGGCGGAATAGAAATCGGTAACTTTATTCATATTGCGGTTTACACATCTCTCATTGGCGGGGGAAAAATTACCCTCGCCGACTTTTCAAACATCTCCTCTCGAGTTTCCATCTATTCAAGCAATGACGACTACAGTGGAAACAACATGACAAATCCATCTATTCCAACAGAATTTACCAATGTAACTCACGCTGATGTAATTATTAAGAAACACGCCATCATCGGTTCTGGAAGTGTTATTTTACCGGGAGTCACTATTGAAGAAGGAGCTGCCGTAGGCGCACTAAGTCTCGTCAATCGAGATTGTGAAGAATTTTTTATCTACGCAGGAAATCCTGCAAAAAAAATAAAGCCAAGAAGCAGGAGCTTACTAGACAAAGAAAAAAATTTATGCAAACCATTCAATAAAAAATCCGGCTAATGCCGGATTTTTTATTGAATCACATCAGAATAATTTACAAAACAAGGATCGAAATTAATATCACTATTATCTATACGAATACTCCTTGGCTTTTCTCCCTCGCACCATCCCTGCCAAGTCATCTGAAAAGCAAGAGAAAAACTATCCACAACAGCCTTCAGGCTAGCACTATAACCATCAACCAGATAGTTCCTTAGTTTAAAGCGAGCATCTTGAAGAAAAATCTGATTTTTAACCAAAAATAATGCCTTAATAATAAAGTCTTCCTTATTATTAGCGACAAAATAATCTTCCAAGCCCACTTGATGCAACATCAAAGCCCCTTGGTAACTAGGATAGGCATGGCCACCAATGGTTAATGTTGGAACCCCCATCCACAGAGCATGGAGCGTTGTCGTTCCACCTGTGTAGGGGAAGGTATCCAAACAAAAATCAACTTGATTATGAAGTTTGAGATATTCAGAGAATCCTGATCGAGGATAAAATATTAAGCGATCCTCCGCGATACCCTCTGCTGCGAACCACTGCAATAACTCTTCCGGCGCCCCATTGGCAGGCATCCCTGCCATCTGCAACCTAGAGCCTGGAACAGCGCGTAAAACCCCTGACCAAAGAGCAATCACCTCTCGATTAATTTTATTCAATCGATTGAATGACCCAAAAGTAACAAACCCATTTTCTATGCACGGAGCATCGCCAACTGGCTGTAAAGCAGCATGCCCATCAAAAGAAAATGCACGGGGCAAACGAATAATTTTTTCAATAAATTGCGGAGAAATATTCTTTCCCGGCATTAAATTATTTTCCGTCACCAAATAATCCATAGCCTTCAACCCTGTGGTTCCTGGATAACCAAGCCATGTCATTTGCACGGGAGCTGGATGTCGAGCGAAAACCTTTAGTCGATCCCCAGCCGTGTGCCCGCTCATATCAACCAATATATCAATTTGGTCTTCGCGAATTTTCTCAGCCAATTTGTCATCTGACCACTGCACCACAGTGCGCCAAACATCCATATTTTCTTTGATCCGCAGCATGGAATCATCGACCGCTCCATGGTTGGAATAGGCGTAAGTGATAAAGCCTTCGCGCTTGTGCAGTTCTTCAAAAAACGGGATAACAAACTTGGCCACGGCGTGGTTGCGGAAGTCGGCTGAGACAAAACCGATTTTCAAAGGACGGTCAATCACGCGGCTATTGGTGTAGGTGGTGTATTCCTTGCCTTTCACCTCTTCTTCAATCAATTTACCGTAAGCACGGTGTTCTCGGTACAGCTCTTCGGGGGTGATTTTGGTGCTATGACTCAGGGCAAACAGCATGCTGCTGCGGGCATGGGAGAAGTTAGGCGCAATTTCCAATGCCTTGCGAAAGCATGCAATAGCATCATCAGCGCGGCTAAGAGAAAGGTTCACAATCCCTAAATTGGTATGCAAGTGCGGAATATTGGGCAAGACTTTAATGCTGGCCTTAATTTCCTCCATAGCTGCTAAGGGGTCTTCAGTGGCATTCAATGCAGCGCTAAGGGTAATATGGGCCGCAGCGTAATCTGGCTGGGCTTTGATTGCACGGCGCAGCCATTCCAATGCTTCATCTTCTTTTTTCTGCTGCACCAGGTTACGGCCAATTTCATACAGGCTTTCCGGGCTTTCATTGTCGATTTCTGCACAGCGCAGTAAACCGGCTTCGGCTTCGGCAAATCGACCATGCACTTCCAGTAAATGGCACAGGTTGCGCAGCGCCTGGATGTAGCCAGGATGAATTTTTAAAGCTTGCCTAAAAGCATTTTCCGCAGCCCCTAACCGCTCTTGGTTGCGCAAGGTAACACCATAGGCATCCAATAACTCTGCAGAATTTGGGCTTGCATCCACAGCGGCTTTAAAACAGACCAGTGCGCCGTCTTGGTCACCTTGTGTCCGCAATAAAGAGCCAAATTTTTCTAAAAAAATCGGATTGCATTTCTCTTTTTGTAAAGCTCTGGCGTAGCTGTGCAGGGCTTGTTGAATATTGCCTTGTTTTTGATAAAGCAGCCCCATTTTTCCGTGGGCAGGGGCCGACTGTGGTTCAACACGCAGCACAGTTTCCAAAACCGCCTGCGCCTTGTCGTCTTGGCCCAGCGCCAACAATGCATCAACCCACGCTATTTGCGCTGCCGTGTCTGTTGGCTGCAGCTGTGCGACTTGCTGGCGAGCGTGCAGTGATTTTTCTAAATTGCCACTGCGCTTTTCCGCCTCTGCCAATAATGTCCAGACTGCTGTCGCCTTAGGAAAGCGCTTGAGCAAGGTGGTCGCATGGAGGATGGTTCGATCGTATTTTTTTTGATTAAAAAAACTGAGTAATTGCTGTAAATCTGCCGTACCGGGGTGGTCTGCAGCCGCGGTAGGTGCTGGCGCAGCTTGAGCCATCTCAGGTTCTGGCAATGGCGGGGCCTCTGCCAGTACCTTGGCAAGCAAATCATCTACCGATGCCTGGGCTAAGCGGATATCGCGCTGAAAAGATTCAATTTGCAAATCATTGAGGCCATAGTTGCTTGCAAGTGCCAGAACTTGTTCTGCCATTTCTGGCATATTGGCTTTAATGAGTGCATCGATATAACTGAACCAAAACTGAAGCTTGGTAGGGTTGTTATTCAGCGCAGCTTCAAAATAAGGCAGGGCTTTTATTGGCTCTAGCAACTGAACCGAATATAAAACCCCTAAATTATGCTGGGCATTGGCATCTTCTGGATTATCTCGCAGAACAGCTTCGTACTGATCCCTTGCTTCTTCAAAGCGCCATTGCTGCTGCAGTTCAATAGCATGCTCAAGTTTATCTTCTGCTGAAGAGTTTAAATTGTCAAATTTTTTAACCTGTGGTTTCTTTTTAGCTAAAAAATTTTCGTTTTTGACAAGAGATTTTTTTTTATGCATAGAGCTTACTTTTATTTTTTAGTACGAAAACCAAAATAGACTATAGATTCAAACACTGCATGTACTCTGATAATTCACATACCAGCCAAATCAGCATCAACAAAACGCGGCTGGCGTTGGTCTTTATCTGACAATAAATAATCTACTGGCAATGCAGGCCAGGCAATCGCTAAATCTGGGTCATTCCAGGCGATGCCTCGATCGCATTCGGGCGCGTAATAGGCTGTGGTTTTATAGAGAAAATCCGCCGTGTCGCTGAGCACGACAAAGCCATGGGCAAAACCGGGAGGCAGCCACAGCTGTTTGTGGTTTTCGGCGGTGAGTGTCTCGGCCACCCACTGGCCAAAGGTGGGGGAGTGGGGGCGAATATCGACGGCGACATCCCACACAGCCCCTTGCACGACCCGCACCAGTTTTCCCTGGGCGTGGGGGGGCAGCTGGTAGTGCAGCCCACGCAGCACGCCCTGGCAAGAGCGGCTGTGGTTGTCTTGCACAAACTCGTAGCGGGTGCCGGTGGCGGCATCAAAGGCTTGCTGGTTAAAGCTTTCGGTAAAAAAGCCCCGGGCATCGCCAAACACTTTGGGTTCGAGCACCAGTACGTCGGCAATCGCGGTTTGCGTCACTTTCATCGCACATCCCCTTTCAAGCAGCGCAGTAGATACTGGCCATAGCCGTTTTTCAATAAAGGCTGGGCCAGGCGACTGACTTGTGCATCATCAATCCAGTGGTTGCGCCAGGCGATTTCTTCTGGGCAGGCTACTTTTAAGCCTTGGCGCTGTTCAATGGTGGCGATGAATTGGCTCGCTTCTAACAGGCTGTCGTGCGTGCCCGTGTCCAGCCAAGCGTAGCCACGCCCCATCAGCTGCACATTCAGGGCGGATTTTTCGAGGTAGAGCTTGTTCAAGTCGGTAATTTCCAATTCGCCACGCGGCGAAGGTTGCAGTGCCTTGGCCAGTTCCACCACGTGCGCGTCGTAAAAGTACAGGCCCGTGACGGCGTAATGGGATTTGGGCTGTGCCGGTTTTTCTTCCAGCGACAGAACTTTGCCTGCCGCATCAAACTCGGCCACGCCATAGCGCTCGGGGTCTTGCACGTGGTAGGCGAAGACGGTGGCACCGTGGGTTTGGGCATCTGCCGCTTTTAAGAGGGGCTGCAGGCTATGGCCGTAAAAAATGTTGTCCCCCAACACCAAAGCCGAAGGGCTGCCCGCCAGGAACTGCTCACCAATCACAAACGCCTGCGCCAAGCCATCCGGGCTTGGCTGCACGGCGTACTGCAGCGACAGGCCCCATTGGCTGCCATCGCCCAAGAGTTGCTCAAACCGGGGGGTGTCTTGGGGTGTGCTGATGATTAAGATTTCCCGAATCCCCGCCAGCATCAGCGTGGATAAGGGGTAGTAAATCATGGGCTTGTCATAGACGGGCAGCAATTGTTTGCTAATGGCCAGGGTGGCCGGGTGCAAGCGGGTGCCAGAGCCGCCAGCCAGGATGATGCCTTTGCGTTGAGAGTGCATAGAGTGGATAACTATTAATTAAACAGCTTGTACCGCTGAATTTATAAGGATTTCAGGACTTATTTAGTTTGAAATCATGATTTCATCAAGCATTCGAGCTACGCTTTTTTCCCAATGCGGGAGTTGAAGACCGAAGGTCGTTTCTAACTTGGTGCAATTGAGCCGCGAGTTAAGCGGGCGCTGCGCCGGGGTGGGGAAGGCGCTGGTGGCGACCGGCGCAATCTCTTGCACCTGCCACGGTCGCGCAGGTGCCAGGCGGCGGGCCTGCGCAATCACATAGCTGGCATAGCCATGCCAATGGGTTTCACCGCTGGCGGTGCAGTGGTACAAGCCGCCATCCTGCGGGTGGCGTTGCAAGTGGGCAATGGCATGGGCGGTGATATCGGCCAGCAACTCGGCACTGGTGGGTGCGCCCCACTGGTCGTTGATAACGGCCAAGCGCTCGCGCTCACTGGCCAGGCGCAGCATGGTTTTGGCAAAGTTATGGCCCCGTGCGGCATACACCCAGCTGGTGCGCAAAATCAAATGCTGGCAACCAGACGCTTGGATGGCCTGCTCCCCCTCCCACTTGGTCTGGCCATAGACCGACAGCGGTGCAGGCGCATCGGCCTCTGTCCAGGGGCGGCTGCCGCTGCCATCGAACACATAGTCTGTGCTGTAGTGAATCAGCCAAGCGCCCAGGCGGGCCGCCTCCAGGGCAATCTGCCCTGGCGTGGTGGCGTTGAGCACGCGCGCGCGCTCGGGCTCACTCTCGGCCTTGTCCACGGCCGTGTGCGCCGCCGCATTGACAATCACGTCCGGCTGCAGCGCCCGCACCGTGGCCAGCACGCCCTCGGTGTTGGCAAAATCGCCGCAGTGCTCCGTGCCGTCCCAATCGACCGCCGTGACCTCGCCCAGCACGGCCAGGCTGCGCTGCAACTCCCAGCCCACTTGGCCGTTTTTACCGAAAAGAAGAATTTTCATCACCATGGCTGTTTAATACCGCAATATGTTTTAGAAGGTGTTGGCACGTTGCGTGCAGCAGTGCGAACGATTGTAGTGGGCCGCTTCGCGCTGAACCGCAGCAACACCATCCATGGGAGAATCAGCCCTTTTTTATTTCTCTTTTTTTGGCCAATCCATCCATGCTTGAGCTCCTTCGCTACGATGCCCTGATGGCAGCTGCGGCCTCCTTATGTACCTGCATTCTCTTGGTGCTGACCAAGTCTTGGCACGGCAGTTTTTCCATCGACAGCACCGATGGCATACAAAAATTTCATACCCAGCCCACCCCCCGCATCGGCGGCATCGCCATCGCCGTGGGGGTTCTGGTCGGCTTTGCCGCCTCCAGCCACGACCCTGCCGCAGCGGAAAAACGCGCCATCCTCAGCGCTATCTTGCTTGCAGGCATGCCCGCGTTTATTTTTGGCCTGCTCGAAGACCTGACCAAACGCGTCTCGGTGCGTGCGCGTCTGCTGGCCACCATGGCCTCGGGGATGTTGGGCTGGGGCATTACCGGGGTGGCACTGACCCATGTGAACGTCCCTGGGCTCGATTGGCTGCTGGGCTTTACCGCGATTTCGGTGCTGTTTACCGCTTTTGCCGTCGGTGGCGTGGCCAATGCCATCAACATCATCGATGGCTTTAATGGTCTGACCGCTGGGGTAACCCTGATTATGTTGGGCGCTTTTGGCCTGATTGCCCGCCTGGTGGGCGACATTGCCTTGGCCTTTACATGCTTGGTCATTGCCGCAGCCGTAGCTGGCTTCTTCGTGATGAACTGGCCCCGAGGAAAAATTTTTTTAGGTGACGGTGGAGCGTACTTTCTGGGCTTTGCATTGGCTTGGATCGCCGTCCTCTTGCCAGAGCGCAATGCCAGCGTATCACCGTGGAGCAGCCTGCTTATTTGCATCTACCCCATCACTGAAATAATTTTTAGTATTTATAGACGTAGATATTTACGAGAAGGCCATAATGCAACCGAACCCGATGCAATACATCTGCACTCGCTGGCTAATCGCCGCTGGATAAAAAAGTTATTCCCCAATACATCTATTATTACCCAGAATGGCATGACGGCACCATTGCTATGGATTTATACAATTCTCCCATGTTGGGCAGCTGTTTATTTTTACCAAAATAAGATAGGAACCGTTTTATCACTATTAGCATCTATACTATTATATATCGCAATATACCGGAAACTTGCATTTTTCCGCTGGCTCCCTAGAAAAAATAACAATGAATAATAAAATTGCAATCATAGGCATTGTCGGCGTGCCCGCAAATTACGGTGGATTTGAGACTTTGGTAGATAATTTAATAGAAGAAAAAGGCGAAAAATTTCATATCTACTGCTCATCCTTTTCATACAAAGAAAAGACTAAAAGTTATAAAAAATCACACCTTCACTATATTCCACTTCGCGCTAATGGATTCCAAAGTATATTATATGATATTGCATCAATCATTCATGCCATAACAACAGGGTGTCAGACATTTTTAATTCTTGGAGTCTCTGGCGCCCTTGCCTTTAAAATAATAAAAACAATCTATCCAAATGCAAAAGTTATCACCAATATCGATGGCCTTGAATGGCAGCGGCAAAAATGGAACACCCCTACAAAGAAGTTATTAAAATACTTCGAAAAATTAGCTGTAAAGAACTCAACACATGTGGTATGTGACAACAAAGTAATCCTAGATTACGTAAAAAATAAGTACGAAAAAACTGGAGTACTAATCCCCTATGGCGGTGATCATGCAATCAAATCATCACAAAACAAAATAACCAAAATAGAAATATCCAACTACTGCCTCTCTATATGTAGAATAGAGCCTGAAAACAATATCCATACTATTCTTCAAGCCTTTAAAAAAAGCAACAAAGCAATAATATTTATTGGCAATTGGAATGCCAGCACATATGGAAAACACTTATATCAAGAGTTTTCCTCAAGTCAAAATATTCGCTTATTAAACCCAATATATGACAATGAAATATTGTTCAACTATAGAGCCAATTGCTCGATCTATATTCATGGACACTCCGCTGGCGGAACCAACCCCTCTCTTGTAGAAATGATGCACTTCGGAAAGCTCATCATTGCTTTTGACTGCGCCTACAATCGATCAACAATGATGAACGAAGGCCTTTACTTCAAAAACAGTCAGGAATTAGAAAGCATATTACACACCCCAAATGAAGACAAAACAACAGGGGAAAAGCTAAAACAAATCGCAATGGAGAATTATTGCTGGGAAAAAATCAGAGCACAATACCTTCAATTACTAGAATAAAAAGATTGATTATGAAAAAACACGTTCTTCTTTGCTCTCATAACGGAGAAAATTTTATAAAGGATCAAATACTATCTATTATAAATCAAGAAGAAAAAATTGATTATATTCATATCTTTGATTTTGCATCCACTGACACAACGTATGATCAGATTATAGAAATAAAAGAAACGCATAAAAATTATGCATGGAATATTTCAAAAATAAATCATGCGCCAGGTCCTGCAGCATCTTTTTTCTATGCAATCAAAAAAGTCTCTCCACTGATTTCCAGTACAGATTTTATTTTATTAGCCGACCAAGATGATGTTTGGCTAAAAAACAAAGTCTCCTCGGTACAACAAGTTTTCTTAAAACGAATAAAAAGCTCTCCCAATAATAAATTACTAATTTTTCATAATGTCGCAATTACTGATGAAAAGTTAAACATCATACAAGATACATTCTACACAGGGAACCCCTACTCTATCCCAAGGGATTTATCACCGGATCGCTTACTTCTATGCAATCCAATTATTGGTCACACCATGGCGCTCTCTGGCGCACTATTGCAACTTGCTGCTAAAAAATTACAAGGTGAAAATTATCTGATGCATGACTGGGCGATATCCTTGCTTGCCAGTCGAACAGGGGAAATTGTTTACACAGGAAATATTCCACTTTCACTATATCGCCAGCATAACGCCAATATTCTTGGAGCCGCAAGAAAAAGAAAATTTACCGAAAAATTTTATCGGACGTATTTTTTCTCAAAAAAAATAATAGCCCAAAATCAAGAATTTGGAAAACTACTACCAAAGATACAAGGGCAAATCATCCACCCGAAAAAAATAGATGTTTTTTTAGAAAAAATAAATAAAAAATATTTATACTGGTTAATATATCCAACACTAATCACCCTAGCCATCTTCCGTGGACCAACCATACAGAGAAAACTATTATCATTATTCATACTATTACAGTGGATAATGTAAGCAATTCTCAAAAATAACTCAGATAAAACATATACCTTTTATCCAACCAATTAGCTTTCATCATGACTCCGCACCACACTTATATCCGCAGCATGGACCAACAAGAAGGACTCAACTCCCTGAGCGCCCTTGCCGATCAAGTTCCAGAGAATTCAAAAGTGCTTGATCTTGGCTGCGGTGCAGGTGTATTGGGTCAATTTTTGGCATTACAAAAAAAATGCACCGTTGATGGTGTCACCCTCAGCCAACATGAAGCAGCACTCGCCCGCCCCCACTACCGCGACTTACTGGTTGCCGATCTAGAGGGCATCAATCTGGCACAAGCTTTTGCCGGACGACAATACGATCGAATCATTTGTGCCGATGTACTGGAACACCTCCGAAATCCCGAACAAATTCTTGATGCTTGCCATAGTCTGCTGGCCCCAAAAGGAGAGCTCTTGGCCTCCATACCAAACGCCAGCTACAGCGGCCTACTGCTAGAGCTGATGCAGGGCGAATTTCGCTATCGCACAGAAGGTCTATTGGATCGCACGCATCTGCGCTTTTTCACACGGCATTCACTGATTCGTTTTTTCACAGAAAAAGGATGGGCAATCAATGCGCTAAGCACCATTAAGAGACCCTTGGATGACTCAGAATTTAAAGCCATCCACCCGGACAGCCTCCCGCCAGCAGTTATCCGCTACCTGCTCGCACTGCCTGATGCACTGACCTATCAGTTCATTTGCACCACCCGTCCAGACACGGATGCTTGTGCACAGCAAACCACCGCCCTGCTTGAGCACAACGCTGAAGCCCATCCCAGCTTTAGCAGCGACCTGTACTGGGGGGAACAGGGGCAACTAAATGAAAGCTGTAAACACTCCCTTCGGGGTCGTATTGGGCAACACCATCAAAACCTGCGGTTTGAGCTGCCCGCCTGTAACACCCTGCAGCCAGTATTGCGCTGGGATCCCGCCGACCGGCCTGGTTTTCTACACCTGTATCAAATACATCTGTACGATCACCAAGGACAACTGCGCTGGGCCTGGACCCCACAAAAATCCACCCCCCTCGGATTGAGCAGCACCCCCTGCAGCAATATTCACCTACAGCCTGCCAGCGCCACCGCTCCAAACGCAATGCTATTGCTACTCACAAGCGATGACCCTTGGTGGCAGCTACCCATCCCACCCGATGTGCTGCGCCAATGCCTTGCCAGTGCAGGCTGCGTTCTTGACATTGAATTAGGCTGGCCCATGTCTGCCGATTACGCAGCTTTAAGCCAATCTACCCATGCGATGCAGGCAGACCTCACCCGCGCTGACCAAGAAATACAGCAATCGCGTCATCAATATGCCATCCAGACACAGGCCCTGCACACAACGGAACATCAACTGCAGCACCAACAACAAATCAGTGCCCACCTGCGTGCCCTGCTAGAAGATCATCAACACTACATCCACAGCATAGAAGCATCGCGCAGCTACCGTGCCATGCAAAAACTTGGCCGACTCAAGCGACGGCTACTGGCAAACAACAGCTTGCCTACCGCGCCTACACAATCTATTGCCAATAGCGCACCGTCGGCACCAATGCCCCCGCCAGACGCCATCGCGCCCGATGCTATCTCCCCCGATACCGGCACACCACCGGTGCCAGAAACTACAGCCTGCACAACACCTGCCATGCCGACTCCGGCGAGCACGGCTATAGCAGCTGAAGCCATTGACATCATCATCCCCGTCTATCGGGGGTTAGATGACACTCGACGCTGCTTGCAATCAGTACTGCAAGCCTCCTATGCGCAGCCTCACCACATCATAGTAATCAACGATGCCAGCCCAGAACCTGCCCTGGCACAGTGGCTGCGTGAACTTGCCCAGCAAGAGCCACGCCTGACCTTGCTCGAGAATGAAAGCAACCTTGGCTTTGTCGCAACCGTCAACCGCGGGATGGCACTGCACCCCACACACGATGTACTCCTCCTGAATAGCGACACCGAAGTTGCAAACAACTGGCTTGATCGCCTGCATGCAACAGCCTATCGCGATGCAGCAACCGGCACCGTTACCCCTCTGTCCAACAACGCCACGATTTGCAGCTACCCCCGATTTTGCGCGAACAACGATTTACCCCCAGGGTTTGACACCTCCAGCCTTGATCACTTGTGTGCCAGCACCCATCCCAATGCGAGTGCCGTCATCCCAACCGCCGTCGGTTTTTGCATGTACATCCGACGCGACTGCCTTAACCAAACCGGGCTTTTCGACACTGAAAATTTTGGCAAAGGATATGGTGAAGAAAACGACTTCTGCATGCGTGCCCACTACCTCGGATGGAACCACCAGCTGGCACTGGACACCTTCGTGCTACATACCGGCGGAGTAAGTTTTGGAGAAAGCAAAACGCCTCGCGAAGAAGCTGCTTATGCCACCTTGCAGCGCCTACACCCAGAGTACGACGCACTGGTGCAAGCGCACCTACAAACAAATCCGGCACAAGCAGCACGCAATGCTTTAGATGAAGCACGCCTGCGCCTCAGTAATTTACCGTGCGTATTGATGGTGACCCATAGCCTAGGGGGCGGCACACTGCGCCATGTACACGAATTGGCCCAATGGCTCACCCCTCGGGCCAACACCCTCACCCTCATCCCCCTGCCCGAGCATATGTTGCGACTGCAATGGCTCAACCCGACAGCAGGTTACACCGAAGACTTTCACTGGCCCAACGATGCCATCGCTCTGCGCACCAAACTGCAACAGCTCGGCGTAAAGCACATCCATTACCACCATCTACTGGGACTCAACCCCGGTCTTATGCAGCTACCTTTAGAGTTGGGAACCACCTACGACTTCACTGCACATGACTACTACAGCGCTTGCCCGCAAGTAACCATGACCTTGGCTGACCATCGCTACTGCGAAGAACAAGGGCCGCAGCAATGCTCAGCCTGCCTAGCGCAACGCCCTGCACCCACAGAAGAAAGCATTGAAGACTGGCGGATGCGCCATCGACACTTCCTGGCCCAGGCACGCTACGTCCTCACGCCCAGCCGTGATACCGCCCGGCGGTTACAGCGCTATTTCCCCCAAGCGGCCATTCGTTTTGTCCCGCACCTCGACATTCCGCAGAACCAAGAACTGCCCCCCCAAAAGCACCGGCGTATAGCGCCCGATGGGCACCTGCGCATCTTCATCCTGGGCGGTGTTAGTGCCAACAAAGGAGGGGAAGTCATGCAAGCCGTCGCGCAAGCCGCCACACGCCATCGAGCACCACTAGAACTGCACCTCCTGGGCTACCCTCACCGCCCCATGCCCACCCAGCCCCATACCAGCCTGACCGTACACGGGCCTTATAACGATGCCGACCTCGCTCTGCTGCTAGAGCGGTTACAACCCGATTTGATTTGGTTTCCCGCACTCTGGCCAGAAACATACAGCTACACATTAAGTGCCGCCATACTGGCAGGTGTACCCATTGTTGCCCCTAACCTTGGCGCTTTCACTGAACGCCTCAGCCAGCGCCCCTGGACTTGGCTAGAGCCCTGGAATACAACGCCAGACGACTGGTTAAACCTATTTCTAAACCTTCGGCAACGGTATTTTATTGATGGTCAAATCCCTCCCCCGGCGCCAGCGGCTCCCCTGCATGCCACTGACACAAACCTCCTCACATGGAGCTATGAAAAAGACTATCTTGCCTAACTCACTGATCAGATTTTGCAGATATCTCTTAATCAATTCCTTTTAAAAGAATTCAAGATTTTTCACAAATCAAACATTCCAAGCCAACAATTGAAAATGTCTTCCCTTGTTTCAGCAGTACGTCGCCTTCCCAACCAAATGCGCGTACTTGGCGACAGCCTCTACCATCTATTCAAGAATTATTCTGATCTTGGCCACAATAGCCAAAAACTCTGGCGTGCCTGGCGAGACGGCGGCACCTACCGGCTCAAATACACCTTGCTTAGCCTACGCCCTCCAGCATCTCCAACCAGCAACTGGCAGCACTATCAGCAACGCCTCTCCAGCGAGCTACTTCCCGCACTGCAGGCCAAAGTTTTGACCCTAGACCACCCTACTCCCACCATTGCTGTTGTGGTTCCCACCTACAACACCAATGCCAACATGCTTCAGGCCATGCTCGACTCCGTCCTGGGGCAAATCTACCCACACTGGCAACTATGCATCGCAGACGATGCTTCAACACACCCCCACGTACGCAAAATCTTAGAGCGGTACGCAGCGCAAGATCCACGCATTCGTTTACATCTCGGGACAACTAACCACGGTGTCTCCCATACAAGCAACCAGGCCTTGGCTCTCGTCGATGCACCCTTTACGGTGCTCCTCGACCACGATGATTTACTCGAACCCCAAGCACTCTACCGCGTCGCTGAAAGTATCTTGGCCGAAAACCCCGATATGCTCTACAGCGACGAAGTCCTGCTAGATGAGCGCATGCACACGGTGCTGCAATACTTTCACCGCCCCACCTTCTCACCTGAATACCTGCGCAGCCACCCCTACATCGTCCACATGGTTGGTTTTCGCACTGCCCTACTGCGCCAGCTAAACGGTTTTAATGAACAGCTGGACATCTCACAGGACTACGACCTTATTCTGCGTGCCAGCGAACAATCGAACACGATTGTTCATATTCCAGAAATTCTCTACCAATGGCGTGCCCACAGTGGCTCCGCAGGGCACAGCAAAATGGCCCAGGTAATGGATACCTCGACAAGCATCCTGCAAAAGCACCTTGATCGGCTGCAACTAGACGCGAAGGCGGCACCCGACACTTCCTCCTTCAACTACTTTCATACTCATTACCGAATTCCAGACAACCAACGTGTCGCCATCATCATTCCCACCAAAAACCACGGGGCCTTGGTGCGCCAATGCATCAACAGCATCCGTACCACTGTACAAACCGTGGCCTACGACATCGTTCTGATCGATCACGCCTCCACCGACCCGGAAAGCATTGCCTACTTTGAAACACTCAAATCAAGCGACAACACCATCGTTTTGCGCTACGAAGGCAGCTTCAACTTCTCCAGCATCAACAACTGGGCCGTACAGCAACTGGAGCAGCTAAAACAGCACTCCTACAGCCACTACCTGTTCTGCAATAACGACATCGAAGCCACCCACCCAGGCTGGCTAGAACACATGCTCGCCCAATGCCAACCGGTTGACGTTGGCATTGTCGGTGCCCAACTCCTGTACCCAGACCGTATCTCCATCCAGCACGCCGGTGTTTGCGTAGGACTGCACGGTGCTGCCGAACACTACGGGAAATTTCATCAAATTTCCGATGATGCAGTGCAACGCACGATGTACATGGGCCGCCTCATCACCACCCATGAAGTCTCTGCCGTCACAGCCGCCTGCCTGCTGATGCGCAAAGAAACCTTCGATGCCATTACCGGCTATGACGACCAACTGGCCGTAGGCTTTGGCGACGTAGATCTATGCCTACGCACTCTGGAGCAGGGCTGGCGCATTCTTTACTGCCCCCAAGCCAGCCTGATTCACCACGAATCCTACTCACGTGGCAAAGCCCAAGGCTACGACCCCCACCCTGAAGACTCTGCCTTTTTCACCACCCGATGGCGCAACTGGCTCAACGCTGGCGACCCCTACTTCAACCCCGCGTACTCCATCAACCACACGGACTGGGTCGTCAAAGACCCCATCGCCTGCCAAACCAACCTCCAGCGCCGTATCTGGCAGCGCCGCACCCCCGAGCGCCAACACCTGGAACACAGCAGCAACATCTAACGCGCCCCCATGCTCCACCCCATCCAGGCGCTGCGCCTGTTCAGCGCACTGTGGGTCGTCCTGTACCACGCCGCCCACAGCCCCACCGTTGCGCCAGGCAACGGCCTGTGGCACAACTTCACGGGCCTAGGCTACCTGGGGGTGGACATTTTTTTCGTCATCAGCGGCTACATCATGGCCCTGAACAGCCAGCAACGCTCGCCAAGTCTACGCCAATCGCTCTCATTTTTAGGACTGCGACTGGCCCGCATCTACAGCGGCTGGTGGCCCGTCTTCCTGCTGTGCTGCACCCTGCTGGGCAGCGCCGCCTTGCAAGGCAAAGACCTGCTCGGCTCCTTCTTTCTCTACCAGCTCAATTTCAACATCCTAGTGCTGCCTGTCACCTGGACACTCACCTTCGAACTGTACTTCTACGCCGTCATCGCGCTGAGCCTGCTACTGCCTCAACACCTGCGCACACCCACCTTCTGGCTCCTGGCACTGGGCCTGCTGATCACCAACAGCTGGTGGGTCATGCACGAACGCTTCAACATCGAGAATATTGGCCAATCACACTACGGCATGCACTTATTCTTCTCGCCCCTGTGCTTGGAATTTTTGCTCGGCTACCAACTGCAACGCCTGCAACCCCAACTGCAGCGTATTTTGCCCACCCTCGCCCTGCTTGCCTGCACCGCCCTGTGTGCCGCCGCCGTCTATGGCTACGCCGCCTACTTTGCGCACAAACCCTCCGGCCTGGCCGGATTCTTTCACTATCCCGAGCGTGCCCTACTGGGCGGTAGCTTAGCAGGCAGCCTGCTCCTGCTGTTTTTGCGCCTAGGTCGTTACCTGCCTCGGCGCTTAAGCCTCTGGGGCGGTGATATTTCGTATCTTGTGTACCTGCTACACCTGCCCTGTATCTGGCTCCTGCCCCGCTGGCTCCCCAGCGACAACCCAATGCACCTGCCCGCCCTCATTGCTGGCACTATCAGCCTGGCAAGCTTGATGCACTACACGCTAGAGCGCCCGATCTACCGCAAATGCAAGAGAAGATTTGATACCGCATACAACTTGCAACACTTCAAAGCACTTTAAAAATCGCCCACACACCAACCGCTTCAAGCTCAAGCAACCGTGGGTTCGCTCGCAAATATTCCGCGTCGTTTTGATGCACCAGAACCAGCCCAACCCCCATACGCGCAAAATCAAACCGCCGAGTATTGATCTGCAGCAACACCAAATCCAAGCGCGGCAACGTTAGCGAAAACGCACGCTCCTCTGGCAAGTCTGCATGCTCCAACAGCAAATGCTGGTAACGGTTATAAACCGCCTCATATTTATGCTCTGGATCCAGCGCATACCAAAAATCCAACGGGGGATGGTACAGCGCACCCGTGGCAACAGGCACACCCGCAGCCATCAACGCCAGCGTCTGCCGATGCCCGCCTAGGCTTAAAGCCTGCCCAGCACCAGCCACCACCGCCACCCTCAAGGTAGTGGGCAACCGTGCCTCCGAAAATCTTTGTTGCAACACAGGGTGAACGCTCAGTTGCTGAGGTGCTTGCAACAACGGATTAAAGGTCAGCCCCGCAGCCAACGTCCATACGCCGTATAAAACACCCCCCTGCACATGCTGCCCACTCAGCAACCACCAACAAAGAACAACGTACCCCACCAAGGCAAGCAGCAACAGCGAAGGCTCAAACCATGCAAGCGCAGACACAGGTAACTGCTGCATGGCAAACACCGCCCCCATTGCGACCAGAAATACCATCGCCCCTTTCCATCGCCACCCCATGTGCAGCAATCCAGTCCCCCCCTTTGGAACACATACCACCTGGCGCAGCACCAAAGCCCAAAGCACCGTCTGGGCCAAGAGCAACCCAATATCCACCCGATAGACTGGCACCATTGACCATAAAGTGAAGCGAGCCACCCAGTCAGGCACCCCAAAAAACGAAAACCACAGCACCCACGCAATAAACAACAAACACACATTGGCCAGGGCATCCCAGCGGTGGGTTTGGCATTGCTGCCAAATCAACCACCCCCCCAATGGCAGGAAAAGACATATGAATGCAGCCCCATCACTGGGCGATACCGCTTCACTGGCATGAAAAAAAAGCACTGGGGCCAACAACCCCTTGACCATGAACCAAGCATCCAGATACCCCCCCGTCTCCAAGCGACTACCGGGATATACCGTCCCCTGAATGGCAGCGACCGCATCTTTGGCATGCCACCACCAAGCAGCGCAAAAAAATCCCGCCACAGCCACCAGCCCAAGCGTCGCCCAGAAACCCTGCGCCTTGCGCCAACGCCCCCGCTGCTCATACAGCCATGCCCCTGCCAACGGCAGCAGCAGTGAGGCTAAAACCCAGAGCCAAGCCGGATACAAAGTCAGAAAAGCGCCAGCCGTCGCCCACCCAGCCAAAGCTCCCCAGCTCAGCGCCTGCCAGCGCCCCTTGGCACACCAGCCTTGCAACCATGCGCCCCACCCCAAAACAGCAAAGCCCACCACATAGGCAGGCCACCCAGACCAGCCCACAGACAAAGGTGCCGCACTCAGCAGACCGCTCAACGCAGCAGCCCACCTCCAGGGCAAGCCAAACACGACAGACAGCGCCCACCACACTGCAAAGAAGCAGCCAAAGAAAGGGAGCCACCAATACCAAGCCAGCGCTTGGCGCATCTCTAGGAAGAAGAAACCCCAGGTCGCCGGTTTGGCCAACGCAGCCATATTCGCCACAGGCACCCCCGTCATCCCCACCACATTCATGTTGTGCCCAGCAGATGTCAAGACAGTACTGACATCAGGCAACCCATCGCCTGAACGGTACTGATTGAACTGCCCCAAGGCCATCGCCGTTATCACTAGCCACTCATCCGCCCGCACCGGCTGCGCCTCTCCCACCCATGGGACAGCATCGTGCTGCACCAAAGTATCGTTCTCGACCAGCAACGCCAGCGAAGACCCCGTCCACCCTCCCGCCACCAGCAAAGTAAACGAAGCCAGCAGCGCCACGGCAAACACCCGCGCACTCCCTGCCCAGGCGATATACCCAGGCCACCGTACCCACAAAGACACCCCCCAGCACACCAAGGGCAACAGCACCGCCAACCCCAGCGCCAAACGTGCCCAAGACCCCGGCTGTGGCGGTGCCTGCCAATGCACTGTTTTGGCTCCATCCAAAACGTCCAACACAATCTCTTGGCCATCGCTGGTACGCACCCGTACTACCACCGGATAGCTACCAGTTTTAAGATCATCCGGCACCCGCAGCCGAATCTCAAAACCAGAGTTGAGCCACTGCTCACGCCCTGTAGCCGCCACAACATCCGGACGCAGGCCCCCACCAATCCCAAGCCGCCCCAAATACACCTGCCGCGCCCCCAAGAGCACCCGTGCTTGCACTGCAAAGTTACTACTTTTCTCTGTGGCAACCCACCCTCGCAATACCAAAACACCGGCATCCTTTTCGAGAGCTGCTGACTCCAGAACCCCTTGCCCCCCTGCTATTGCCAAGTTGCCGCCTATACCAGCAACATATAAAAAAATACCCAACAACCACAGTTTTAAATACGAAGAAAATATTAATACAGTATTTTTTTTCATATTTAATTAATAAAATTATAAATTTTCAATAATTCATGTGCAATATTTGAATCAACCACTGGCAAATCTGCTCTCTGTCGATTAATCTCTTGCACAACTGCATCTGCGTTTTTAACCTCTTGAGGCTTCAGTACCCAGTCTGTAGCATCACCATTCAATTTAACAAAAAAAGGTTTTTTATGATTTTTTATTTTTACCAAAACTTTATCACGCTCCATACCCAAAGCATGAAAAATGAATTTCGCCTCCACCCTTTCTCCAAAAAATCTTCCTTGATAATCAGAAGTGCATGACTCCATCCCAAAACCAGCCAAAACGGATGGAATCACATCCGTTTGCTGCCACTGCCCAGCTATACGCCCTCTACCCTCAAAAGATTTTCCAACGATCACCGCTGGCACTCGTGCTGGAGCAGACGGCCCCAATACTTCTCTTTCTGCTGCTGTTAACAACGTCATGCTACGGTGATCGCCGGTAATAACAAGTACGCCAGCGTCAAAAAACCCCCGATCCTCCAGCGCCCTGACAAACCCACCCAGGGCTTCATCAGCATACTGAAACGCAGCCTCTTCACCACGTTTTTCACTCCCAGGAATCACAAAGGGTGGGTGTGTAGTAACAGTTTGAATAACAGAAAACATCCGCCCCTTTATCAAACCCTCATCCAGCCAATTTAAATACCGCTGATACAACGCCTTGTCACCAGGATCAGCAAACACCCCCCTTGGCAAGGCGGAGTAATAACTATTATCCGGCCCCTCTATATAATCAAACCCCAAATTCTCCAACCAATCCCTGGATTTTAAAAAATTCAAATCTGCAGATGTAAAATAAGATGTATGAACGCCGCCAACCTTCAATGTCTTAAAAAAATCTTGTTTAGATTCTTTATAACCAGAAAAAACATCCGTAGATTGATAACGATTAATCTGGGGAAGTGGTACATGCCCTGTCAATAGAGCAATCAACCCGCCATCAGTAGTAAATCCATTGGCATAAAACTCATCAAGATATGCATACTTCCTAGAAATATCATCAAGATGAGGTAGATAATTTCTTAATCCTGCTATATTTTTACTCTGATATGCAGAAAGCGACTCGACCACCACCAATACAACTGATTTAAAAATCTCATCAGATTTCTGGCATACCTCTTGAGAAGCGGGAAGTTTCAGCAATTCATTTTTAAACTCTTTGGAAAATTCTTTATCTCCCCCACCAGGAATATTGGCAGAAATAAAATCCTGATTCTGATTCTCAAGAACATAATTCTTATCTTGAGGCAGATAGCGTAAAACAAATAACAACGGAAAAGCAGCAAGACAGCCAACTATTTTTCTATAATTATTTTTCTGAAAATTAGAAAAAATAGCCAATATTGCGAAACAACATGCCGCCGCCCCAGTAAAAAAGAGAGAAACCCCAAAAAAACTTTTAATTCTTGGCCAAGCGACCGTTTTATTTCCAGAAATATCAGAAGAATATTTTAAAATATCTGCCAATTGCAGTCTAAGGCTAAATAAATCATAAATAAAAACATCAATCACATAAAATAAAATAACCGAAGAAACAAAAACACAAAAAATCCACCGCAATGGATAATAAAACAACCTCGAAAAACCAATCAGCGCAATCAATCCACCCAAAACACCAAGATCGTAAACTGGAGCATCCCAAACCAAACAATCAGCATTACAAGCCGTCATTTGATTTATTTTCGTTAAACTCAAATTCCAACGAAAAAAAATCAATACAAAAAAACTGATTATGAAAAAAAATAAAGGAAATTGACAAAAAATCAATCTCCTTTTTATTGAAAAATTTTTATTAAAAACAATCATTTTCTTTGCAATAGAAGAAAAATCTCATTATTCACCAACACATCACGACCATATTTTTCCAGAAGCACATCAGGAACGGGGGATGGCTCATAATGGCGACGCTCTTGCCGCACAACAGCAAACCCCGCTTCTGCAGTCAAAGCAACCAATTCGTCGGCCGTCAGCCGATTCAGCGCTTGGTACTCCTCAAAAACAAACCGTTTATAGCCCTCCGGTCCAAAATCTGCGAAACCAAAATCCACCTCATCTGCATGCAGCGGTGCCTCACAATTTCGCACCACATCCCACAATTCGTCATCCGTCACCAATAAATGGTGCCACGGCACAGAATCGTAGCGCCCTAAATGCGCACCAAATGCAGAATAGTAAAGCGGCTCAATTTGTAAAAAGAAATATCCACCAGGACGCAAACAAGCATACAAATCCTTCAGAATCGGTAAAACCTGATCCCGCTGGACATGCTCAAACGTGGACCAACTCATCACCACGTCATACAGCGCAGCCTGTCCCTGCAGCGGCGCACTCGGGCGAATCGTTTCAAAACTCAACGCCTTGGGCAATATTTCCAAACCCAGCTGCTGCTGGGCAATCAGGGGCAACTTTTCATATTCACGGCGCACATCCACCCCATGGATATGCCCTGCGCCATAGCGCAATGCCAACGCCAAATCAGTAATCCCATCGCCACAACCAAACTGCATCATCCGCGCACTGCGGACATCCACCACCGCAGACAGCCAGGCATAAACCACATCGGCGGCATACTCAAAATGCGAGCGGAACCACGCATCCGTAATCTTTTCTGCGCTCCAGCAAAGCGACTCCTCCTCGGGCACCGGCACATCCTGCACTGCCTGGGCCGGGCCAGAAAACCGGGGCCACTGGCCCCACAAATGCCATGCGGCAGGCGCCTCCTGCACCCAACGCTCCAAGCCCTGCACCATCGTCTCCATCAACGCCTGCGCCGACAGCCCCGCTTCCAAGGGGGTAATGTGCAAATACCGCCGTCCCGTATGCACGTCCAGCCCGGTTACATACCACACACTATTGCCTTGCTGGCGCTGTGCCAGCAACGGCATCGCTGCCGACAACAACACCCGCTGTCCCAGAAAAGTACACACCTGGCCCTGCCCCTGGTCTTGCGGCACATCCAGCAAGGCCAGCACCTGCTCTTTTTTTGCAAGCACTCCACGCAAATGGCGTAAACCTTTGGGAACAAAAATCAAGTCTGTCCCCAGCGCCTGCTCCACCGAACGCAACCGTGCCTGGGCATAGCGGCGCAGCACCCAGCGCCCGGCAAATGCAGCACCCTCGGCCGGAGCCGCCAACGCATGCACCTTCAAGCCTGCCTGGCGGGCATGGCGCAAACCCCACATGCCTGCCCCCCAGTGAAATGTGAACAACAGCGCCGGCTGCCCATGCGCCAGCCAATCGCCCTGCACCTGCACATAACGGCGCAACCAAGCATCTGAACGCGTACGGTGTAAATAATGATCTGCATGGTCCACCAACTGCACCAAACGGCGCTGCCAGCACCACCCCCGGGCATCCTGCACCCAGCCTTGGGCCTGCGCCTGGGCGCAATCGGTATCCACCACCTCGCGGTACAGCCACGACCAATGCGCCAAAAACTTGAACAACTTGAAACAGACCGGCCACGGCAACACTGCAGCCAAACCCGGCAGCAGCACCAGCTCCAGCACATCGCGCCCCTCGCGACGCAAACGCTGCACAACGCTGCGCCACGTCATGGCTGGGCCTCCCACACATGGGGCAAATGCACCAAACCCGGCAGCGGCTGGGCCGCAACAAACCGCAAAGCCAGAAAGCGCAGCCACTCATCCAACACAATCAGGCCCGAACCATCGAACAAATACGCACTCACCACATAATCCCCCGAGCACAACGGCAGCGCTGGAAAACGCAGCCGCGCAGCCCAGCTCCCAT
Organism: Comamonas denitrificans; assembly: GCF_042654745.1. NCBI lineage: Bacteria > Pseudomonadati > Pseudomonadota > Betaproteobacteria > Burkholderiales > Comamonadaceae > Comamonas > Comamonas denitrificans. The sequence goes on along the minus strand of NZ_JBHSEY010000016.1, from coordinate 138,347 downwards.
CAGCCTGGCGCAGCGGCTGCACCGCCCCATGCACCTGTGGCGATGACCCATGCATCGTCACCGCCGTAATGCCCACCCCGTGCAACTGCTCCAGCATCACGCCAAAGCTGGGCGGGGCATCCCCCGGCACATGGGCCAACAACTCCAGCACCAAATCCGGCCCCGGCAACACCGGCAGCCCCTGCGCATCGGCAGCGGGCTGCAAATCCAGCGCCTGCACACGCAACCAATGCGCCCGGTCCACTCCCTGCGCTGGGACAGCCGATGCCACCGACTGCACAGCAGCAACGGCATCTGGCACTTGCGCCTCTTGGGGCTGCTGATTTTTCTGCTGGCGGCTGGCCGCCTCATACGCGGCCAGCACCTGCTCCGTTGGCCCCAGCGCCTGCATCCGCCCCCCCTGCAACCACAAGGCACGGTCACACAAATGGCGAATGTGGTAAGGACTGTGCGAACAAAACAAAATACTGCAGCCATTGCTGCGAAACGCCAAAATCCGATCCAGGCACTTCTTCTGAAAATGCTGATCGCCCACGGCCAGCGCCTCATCAATAATGAGCACATCCGGCTGCACCGCCGTCACCAGGGCAAAGGCCAGGCGCACCACCATCCCTGACGAATACGTCTTCACCGGGCGGTGCATCGCCTCATGCAGCTCGGCAAAATCAACAATCTCGGCCTCCAGCGCCGTCAATTGCGCCACCGTCAGGCCCATCAAACTGCCGGCAAAAAACAAATTCTCGCGCCCCGAGAACTCCGGATGAAACCCTGCGCCCAACTCCAAAATCGCCGTCACACGGCCCCGCACCTGCACCTGCCCTGCCGAAGGCTGCAGCGTCCCGGCCAACAGCTTGAGCAAGGTACTCTTGCCAGCGCCATTGTCCCCAATCACCCCCAGGCACTCACCGCGCTGCAGCGTCAGCGACACCTCCTGCAGCGCCCAATGGCTCTGGTGCAAAGCCTGCCCTGTCAGCACCGCCCGCAGCCGCTGGCGCGGGGACGCGTACAGCCGATACTCCTTGCCCACCCCTTGTAAAGACAACGCCGGTGCCAACGCAGATGGCCCACTCATAACCAATCCACCCACTGATCACGGCTGCGGCGCACCAACACCGCCAGCACCACCAACAACAGCACAATCCAGGCCAACAACGCCGGCCACACCTGCCACGGCGGCACCTGCCCCTGCAGCAGCAAAGACTGGCAAGCCAGCACCACCGGCGTAACCGGATTGACCCACAGCAGCCAGCGCACCCCTGGGGGCACCATCGAGAGCGGAAACAAAATCGGTGTCACATAAATCCCCAGTGACAAAGCAAACCCCACCAACTGCACCACATCGCGCAACGCCAGCGCCAGCACCGCCAACACATAGCCCAGCAGCACCATCACCACAAACATCAGCAAGAACACCAGCGGCAACAACACCAGGGCCGCAGCCCCGCCATGCCATGGCGCATAGGCCAGCACCAACACCACCAGCAAAGGCGCATACACCACCTGGCTGGCCAGCACCGCCCGCACCGGGAACAACACCGGCGGCAGCGCATTTTTTTGCAGCAACGCCCCGGCCTCCAGCAAACTGCCCATGCTGCGCTGAATCGCATCGCTCCAGGCCATCCAGGGCAAAGCCCCCACCACCAAAAAAGCCCCAACGCGCGCAGTCGGGGCATCCGGGCCCAGGCGCATCCCCAGCACCACATCAAACACCAGAAAATATGCGGCCAGCGTTGCCAGCGGCTGGGCATACAGCCACACCGCCCCGGCAGCCGTGCCGGTATAACGGGCGACCACCTCACGACGCACCAGCACCCTCAGCAAATGGCGGCTGCGCCACAGGCTGGCGGCTTCAGAACTCAAACTATGCATCGACAATCGCCACAATCAACAAAGCCGAGCATGATGCCATACCGCAAGAGCGCCTGCTGACAACTACACTGCCCGAAAAAAGCCCCCCTTATTCATTTTGCTCATCTTCACCCGCCGTCACACCCGACACAGCGAACGCTTAGAAAAACAAAGTTGCACACATATGTTTGAGAACGTACGAATTGCCGTGGCCATCCCTTGCTACAAAGTCAGCCAGCATGTTCTGGATGTCATCGCAGCCATCGGCCCGGAAGTAGAACGCATCTATGCCATAGACGATGCCTGCCCCGAAGGCAGCGGGCAATTAATCACCACCCACTGCACCGACCCACGGGTGCAGGTGCTGCACCACCCCAGCAACCAAGGCGTGGGGGCGGCCATGCTCACGGCCTACCAGGCGGCCCTGCGGGATGGCCTGGACATCGTTGTGAAAATTGACGGCGATGGGCAGATGAACCCCGCCCTGCTGCCAGCCTTCATCCGGCCCATTGTCAAAGGGCAAGCCGATTACACCAAAGGCAACCGCTTTTACCGCCCCGAATCCTTGCGATCTATGCCGCCCATCCGCTTATTTGGCAATGCCGTTTTATCGTTCATTACCAAACTAAGCTGCGGCTACTGGAACTGCATGGATCCCACCAATGGGTACACCGCTATTCACACAAAAATAATAAAAGACCTGCCGGTTGAAAAAATAGAAAAAAGATATTTTTTTGAAACCGACATGCTTTACCACCTGAACATCATCCGCGCCGTCGTTCGGGATATTCCAATGCATGCCGTATACAACGATGAAAAATCAAACCTAAAAATATCCAAGGCACTGCCAGAATTTCTGAAAAAAAATATTTCAAGATTCTTTAAACGCTATATCTACCTTTACCTTATCAGAGATTTCAACATCGGCAGCTTATACAGCCTGCTAGGCGGCTTTCTGTGCAGCGTCGGCGGCATCTTTGGGGGCATACACTGGATCAAAGGCATTATGAATGAACAAGCTGCCTCCAGTGGCACCGTCATGCTTGCAGCCCTGCCCATCATCATAGGCATGCAATTTTTAATTGCGTTTTTACATTACGACGTAAGCAACACCCCCAAAGAGCCACTGTTGTTGGATTTTTATTGAAATGCAAACCCCTGAAACACCACAGTGCGACCTGTGCAAAACAGCCATGCGCCAAGGCCGCACCGCTTGGCATTTTATTTGCCGACAGTGTGGCCTTGAGAAAACCACATTGATTCCACAAATCAATGAAATTCAAACCATCAACGAAACCCAGCGTGCCCAAGCGCTGCAAAATTTGCGCACACACAATTTTGCCACCCTGCTCTCATGGCTTGAGCAACAGTGTGCCAACCAGCAGCCTGCAGGGCAGCGGCCTACGCTCCTGGAAGTTGGCTGCGCCCACGGCTGGTTTCTGCAGCAAGCCCAAGCAAACTATGCCGCCCAAGGCATTGAGGCCGACCATGCCATGGCCCAGCAAACCCAGGCCAAGGAAATGGCGGTGCGCAGTGGGTTATTTCCACACATTCTGAAAGCCGATGAGCGCTTTGACCTGATCGTCTTCAACGATGTGCTGGAGCATATTCCCCATGTTTCCTCGGTGCTACAGCATTGCCACCAGCACCTGAACCCCGGCGGTTACGTGGTCATTAATGCGCCCGATAGCGAGGGCATTTTCTACCGGCTGTCAAAATGGCTCACCTACTTGGGCTTGGATGCATCATTTAAAAGAATGTGGCAATGGGGGTTGCCCTCGCCGCACCTTTATTATTTCAATACCGCCACCCTCAAAAAAATTGCCACTGCCAACCATTTTTCAATGCACAGCACCATGCCGCTGCCCAGCATTACTTTGGATGGGCTTATCGAGCGCATTCAATACACCGGCAATCATTCAAAAATAAAATCTTGGATAATTTTTTATCTTATTAAGACTTTTTTACCTTGGTTACAAGCTGCCAAGCCAGATATTCGTGTTTGGTTGCTTAAAAAAGAATGAAAAACATTGATTATTTTTACCTGCTCCTCTGCGTCAGCGGCATGTCTGTGGGGCAGCTGCTGTTTAAAAAAGCTGCGCTGTCGATGCCCGTTTTCTCATTGCCAGAAATTTTTAAAAACAGCTGGTTTTTATTGGCCATCGGGCTGTACGGCATCACCACCCTGGGCTGGGTCTGGATATTGCGTTTTATCCCGCTAAGCCTGGCCTACCCCATGATGAGCCTGGCCTTTGTGCTGGTGCCCATGCTGGCCTGGCTGGTATGGGGAGAGCCGTTGCACTGGCGCACCTGGGCGGGCAGCGGTTTGATTGTGGCAGGGGTGGCACTGGCTGGCAGCCGCTAAGAACGTGTTCACGATCTCCTCATGGGTGTGCGGGCGCGGCTTCGGGCGGTCTGCGTCGTTGCAAATCCTCGCAATAGCCAAGCTATTGCTGTGGTTTGCGCCTCGCAACCCATCCCGAACCGCATCCCCCACACCTTCATTCGAGATCATGAACACGTTCTAAGCGGTGGCGCTATTTAAAAAAATAGCTGCACACGCTTGATTGCAAAGCATTTCATGCGCATTTAGCACTTAAATCGTTTAATTATCAGCGCGTACAGCTATTAAAAAAGGCACCCCTTGGGGTGCCTTTTTACATGCTTTGGGGGCGACAGGTGCTCTGGACTTTGCATCGAGAGCACTGGCCCAGCAAACCGCGTTATTGGGCGGGCTTGGCCTGCTCCTCGGCGGGGATTTGCTTGGCATAGTCGCCCGCCACGGTCTCCAGCGCCTGGGGCTGCACCTGCACCTGGGCCTTGGCCTTGTTGGCCAGGGCGGCGCGGGCATCGCGGCCCAGGCCGTCGGCCACTTCTTTGATCAGCGCGGCGCGCACTTCTTCAAACGGCTGCTTGCCAGCGGGCTTGGTGGCTGTGCGCTGGATGATGTGCAGGCCAAATTGCGACTCGACCGGGTCGCTGATCTGGCCGTCTTTCAGGGCAAACGCCGTGGTTTCAAACTCGGGCACCATGCGGCCTTTGCCGAAAAAGCCCAGGTCACCGCCACGCTGGGCGGAGCCGGTATCGGCGGAATGCTCTTTGGCCAGGGCGGCAAAATCGGCACCGGCGGCCAGCTCTTTGCTGATCTGGTGGGCCTTGGCGCGGGCGGCGGCATCGGTGCCGCTGATCAGAATGTGGCGGGCCTGCACTTGCTCGGGCACCTCAAAACGCTGGGGCTGGGCGATGTAGATGTTGCGGGCCAGTCCCTCGACCTGCTCGGCACTGGGGCGGGCGGCGGCATCGGCACGCTCAAGCATCATGTCCGACAGCACGCGGTCGCGGGCCACCTGCAGGGCGGCTTGCACCACGGGGTCTTTGTCCAGCCCCTGCTCTAGCGCCTGCTGGGCCACAATGCGGCGGGCCAACAGGTTGCTCACCTGTTGCTCCAGGTTTTTGGTGCGCGATTGCAGTTGGGCGCGCACCTCGGGCGGAATGCGCTGGGCATCGGCCACCAAATCCAGGCTGGTTACCTGCACGCCAGCGGCGCTGGTGCCCACCACAATGGGCTGTTGCAGGCTATCGGCATGGGCGGCCCCCAGGCACAGGGCCAAGGCAGCGGCCACACCGGCAAGACGGAAAGAACGCATAAATCACTATCCTTTAAAGAAATCAGGGCATAAAAAAAGCGGGGTTGCCCCCGCTTTTGTAGTTTTTAGACCTGCAAAGTTTCAGGCCTGACAGCAATTACTTGCTGTAGAAGTGCGGCCAAGTGATGCCGTAGTTGCCCACCATGCCAGCAGCGGCGTTGGGGTTGGTTGCTGCGGTGAAAGCAGCGCCCAGGACGGGCACGCCATTACCGGCACCCGTACCGAAGTCAACCACACCCCAGCCAGCGCCAAAGTCGGTCTGGAAGGAGGATTGTGCAACCGATGCACCCAGGGGCGACTTGGCACCAAAGGTTGCCACGTGCACTTCACCGCACAGGTTCAGCTTTTTAGCGATGCCAGGCGATACCACGTGACCGTCTTTAACCGAGTCTTCTTCACGATCGTAGAAGGTTTGGCCAGCAGCCTGCACGCAAATTTGACCAGCAGTGTTCACAGTCAGGTTCGCATCAGCGTCGAACTTGTTAGGAAGAGTACCGTTGTTCGCAGCCAAGGTAGCCATTGCGTTACGGACGATGTAGTTAGTGGTATTGCCTGCACCCGCAGCAGCAGTACCTGTCGAACCAACGCCATTAAGAACTGTGCCTTTGATGTATTTTTCAGCATCGTAGTTGGCAGCAACCAAGTAACGACGGGTGGGCATAGAAAACACCCAGTCGGTGGCAGCATTCAAGCCTGCATCTTGGTAGAACTGGTTACCAACTGTAGCGCGGTTCAGGGCAGCGCTCAGGTTAGCTGCTTGCGTGCTTGCATGGGCAAGGGTAACGCTAGCAGGTGCCAACAGAGGCGTGGACAAATCCGGCACGTCAAAGTCTTGCTTGTCAATGATCCCCGAAGCAATCAGCGGATCAGCGGTTACCAGGGTGCTTGCGATCTGAGCTTTCTGAGGGGCATACACCGGCACTGCAGCACCAGCTGCCAGTTGCAGGGCGGTTGCCGAACCCGAGAAAGTGGTGGACTTGGCCACATTCATGATGTACCAAGAGGCTGCCAGAGTACCGGTGGGTGCACCCAACACTACAGCAGGAACTGCAGGAGGACCGACAACTGCCGCTGCCAAGGTCAGGCCATCAGTTACTGCATCCAACGCAGCAAAGGCAGATGCTGTGCAAGGAGCTTGCATCTTGCCGTCTTTTTTCACGTGCTTCACAGCAGTGTAGAGAGCTTCCAACTGATTCAGACCAGTGGTTTTGGTGTGAGCAGGAATGGTGGCCATTTCGAGAATTTCGACGTAGCCTTCACGGGTTTGTGCGTGTTTCTTCTCAGCAGTGTCCCACAGACGATTGCTCAGGCGATCCAGAGGGGCCAGAGTCACGCCATCGGTGCGCACGGAAGCAGGCAGGGTGCAGCTGCTGTCGCTGGTCACCAGTTGCAGGCGGCCTTCAGCGTTGGCAGAGGCCAGGCCAGTCCATGCATCGCCAGGCGACAGGAACACTTGGAAGTCCAGCAGGTCGTCCGAGTTGGAAGCGCCACGGAAGCGCACTTTGACAGCCTTGGCGTTAGTGGCATCAGTGTTCACCACGTGCAGCACGGTGGCATTGCCATCTTGTGCGGTGAAGTAAGGCACGATCTGGATAATGCCAGCGCCGCTTTCGTTTACATCAAACGTAGCGGGGGCAGCCATGGCGGCGCCAGACAAGCCCAGGCCACCAACCATGGTGGCGATGCTCAGGGCCAGAACATTTTTTTTCATACAAATCTCCAAATGGAAAAACGAGAGGGGAAGAAACAACTACCACCACAATGGAAGCGTGCGGCATGGTAGCACAGCAATATCCGAAAGTTTTAGCAGCAAACAGAAATTTATCCGGCTACTGCAAAAAAACAACAACCATGAATAATTGCCATTCAACCAACAGACTGCAACGGATATTGTGCAATGCAATAGGCGCAGAGGGCAATTCTTCGGCTTACACGTTGCGCAATTGCAACACGCGCAGCGGGGTCTGCGGGCCGCTTAGGGGCGAAAAACCCACCATTGTCCTTCTTCCAGAATCCAGGTTTCATCGCTGTACACGGTGGTGACCAGGCCGGGGGTCATGGGGGGGGCTACTTTTAGGCCCTGCTTGAGAACGCAGCGCTGGGGCGGCTCGTCGCAGGTGATGCTGACCACTTCGTGCCCCACGACCACGGGCACGCCCGCGTAGTGGACGCGAAAGCGCTCTTGGTCATTGACTTTGCGGTATGAGGGGCTGGTGAATTGGTAAGAGGCTGCAACATCGTTGCGCTGGCGGGCCTCCCAAAAGGCGGCGGAGCGGGCGCGGATTTGCGCTTCGTGGCCGGTGGCGGTTGCCTGCGCAGGGGCCGGGGCGGCTGAAGGGGCCGCAGAAGGGGCGGCGGCGCAGCCCGCCAGTGCGGCGACCAGGGCCAAGGCCAAGGCGGAGGTGGTGGTGCGTTGCATCATCATGGCAAGTGCAGTCCTTTCAATCATCAAGAGGTAAGGGGTGGGTCAATAAAAAGCACGCTTTAAGAATAGGGAACCCCTGCAGGGTTCCCGGCGTGCTGGTTGTGTCTGTCATGCAGCGGGGCTGCATTGCAGGGCAAGCGGCCGATCACGTACCGGATGGAGTGGACGGCAGCGGCGGCGGCGGTGCCAGGGGTGCGGGGGGTGCTTCCTGTGGTGCAGGCAGGGGTGGGGTAGGTTCTGGCTGCGGGGCTTGCTCAGGCAGGGCTTGTTCAAGCTGAGGGGCTGGCGCGGGCTGCGGTGTTTGCGCGGGCTGGGGCTGCGGCAGGTGGATGGGTTGCAGCAGGGGGGCGATTTGGCCCATGTGCTGGCGCAGGCTGTCGCCGACTTCGCGCACGTCCACATCGGTGCGCACGACGCGGGGGGTGATGATGACGATGAGTTCGGTGCGTGCGCCGTCGGTGTTGGTGCTGCCAAAGAGGTTGCCGACAACGGGGATGTCGTGCAGCCAGGGTACGCCGCTTTTGCCTTTGGTGGCGCTTTCTTGGATGAGGCCGCCCATGACGATGGATTCGCCCGAGCGCACGGCGACGCGGCTGGAGACTTGGCGCTGCAGGAAGCTGCGTTGCTGGGTGACTTCGTCTTTGGCACCTACGTCGGTGACGGATTGGTTGACGGTCATGGTGACGAGGTTGCCGGCGTTTACAGAAGGGGTGACTTCTAGGCTGACCCCGGTGTCTTTGTATTGCAGGTTGCTGGTGATGAGTTTGCCGTCGCTGTTCATGGTTTGTCCAGCTTCAAACGGTTGCTGGGTGCCAACATTGATGGCAGCAGTGTGGTTATCCAGCACCATTAAAGTGGGGCTAGCTACTACTTTTAAGTCGGTTTTGCTGGACAGGGCATTGAGCACGGCGCGCACGTTGCCCGCTGAGTTGCGCACGGTGTAGGAGAAGCCCGCACCAAGCACGTCGCCCAGGCCGCTGCCGCTGCCGGTGCCACTGCTGTTGTTGCTGCCCGTCAGTTGGCCGCTGCCGGTGCGGCCACCGCCACCGCCGCTGCCGTTGAAGGACCATTCCAGGCCGTAGCGCAGGGTGTCGTTCAAGGTGACTTCGATGATGCTGGCCTCGATCAGCACCTGGGTGGGGGGGACATCAAGGCGTTTGAGGGCGGTTTCGATGCGTTCGTATTCGGCGCTGGTGCCCCAGACGATGACGGAGTTGTTCAGCTCGTCGGCCATGACGCGAATGTCCCCCAGGGCGGTGACGCTGCCAACGCCGCCGTTGATGGGCTGCCCCGCGTTGCCCATGCTGCCGCCCAAGCCGCTGCCTGCGCCGCCCGCCAGGCGCTGCTGGTTGCCGGTTGTGCTGTTGCTGGTGTTGAGGGTGTTCAGGGTGTTGGTGGTGCTGCTGGTGGTGGTGTTCAGGCCGGGGGCTACGCCGCTGGTGCCAGCGGGGCTGGTGCTGGTGCCGCCGAAGATGCCGGAGAGTACGTCGGCCAGGTGCTTGGCGTTGCCGTTTTGCACGTGGTAGATGTGCAGTTGGGCTTGGCCACCGCCGCTGCCGGGTTGGTCAAACTTGCCCATCCAGCGTTTGACTTGCTCTAGGTAGGGGGCGTAGGGGGTGATGACGAGCAGGCTGTTTAAGCGCTCGATGGGCAGGATGTGCAAGGCCCCGGCCAAGGGGGTGGCACCGAGGCTGCCGCCTGCTGCTGGCGCAGCGGCACCTGCCGCAGCGGCCGCACCAGCCCGGCCAGTGGCAGGGGCAGGGGCTGCAGCGGCCCCAGCGGCTGCGCCGCCGTTGGCTGCGCCGCTGAGCAGTTGCAGGGCGGCGCTGGCTTCGTCGATGCTGAGGTATTTGAGGGGAAAGAGGCCGACGGACATGCCTTCGAGCAGATCGACGTCGAAGGTGCGTACAACGTCCAGCCAGCCTTCGGCCTGGGCGCGGGTGCCGCTCATGACGAGGAGGTTGCGCAGGCTATCGACGCGCAGGATGGCTCCGTCGTGCGCCATGGGGCGCAGGATGGCGGCCATTTCCTGCGCTCCGATGTATTGCAGCGGGATGACGATGGCCCCGTAGCCAGGGGCCATGGGGGCGCTGCCATCGGCAACGCGCACGGCTGCGCCCAGGCTGCGCAGGGCATCGACGCGGCCTATGTGGAATACGCCCCGGGTGTCGCGCACCATGGCCAGGCCGTTGGCTTGCAGGGCAATTTCCATGAGGTTGATGGCTTGGTCAGGGGTGACGGGTTTTTTGGTGGACAGGGTGACGTTGCCGCCAATGGGGGGGTGCAGGACGTAGTCCACGTTCAGGATGTCGCCCAAAACGGTGCGCACAAGTTGGGCGACGGGAACATCTTCGAGGTTGAGGGAGACGGCCTGCCCGGTTTCTCGCGTGTAGGGTTTGGGGGTGGCAATGCGCTGGCCGGTGCCGATGATGGTGCGGACGTTGTCGTTTTCGTCGGTTTTCTGGGCTGTAGCGCTGTCCGGGCTGTTGGCCATGGCTGCGGTGCTGCCGGGAGGCTGGTTGGGGTCGGTGCTGAAGTGGCTGACGAATTGGGGCTTTAGGGGGGCGCAGGCGAGCAGCAATTGGCTGATGGCCAGTGCGATGAGGGTGCGGGAGAGGGGTAAAGCGGTCATAGTGGCACGAAAAATACAAGTCAATCTGGATAGGTGTCATCGGGCAGCGGGGGCCGCCTGGGTGAGGTCTTTTTTCTGCACAGCCAACTGGCGTTTTTGCCCATCGCGTTGCAGCTCTACGCCCGTGGGATGCACGGCATGTAGGATCCAACCGCCCAGCGCTTGGCCCAATACCAAGCGTTGCGCTTGGCCGCCAAAAACCAAAAATGCGCCCGATGTTTTGTCGGAGGCGTAGGTGCCTAAAAGTACGGCACTGTTCCATTGGTCAGAGGCGGCTGGCGTTTCCTCTTTTTTTGGAGGGGGCGGGAGGCGGCGCTCAAGAATGAACAAGGGCCGCTCTTGCATTTGCAAGATGCGGTTTTGCCATTCTGGCCAGTCTTCGGCTTGGTGCGGCAAACTGGGTTGCATGGCTTGAATGTCTTGCAGCTGTGCAGGGGGTGGGTGCCAGTGGGTACGCTGATTGGGCAGGAGCCAAAGTCCGGCCAATAGCGCTGCCAGGGCAGCACTGGCCAGCTGCAGCCATTGCGTTGGGGTGCTGGGGCGAAGGGGGATCATGCGCCCTCCTGCAATTTACGCAGACGGAAAGTGAAACTGGCGTTAATGGCTTGCTCAACCCCAGGGGTGACGCTTTGCAGCCCCATGCGGGTGCTTAGGTGGACACGTTCAATCGTGACCACGGGCCGCAACTCACGCAAGGCCGCAAGCGCCAATTGCAGGCTGACCCAACTGCCCTGGGCACTGACCAGGAGTTGTATGCGCTGGATGCCGCTGCCTTGGGGGTCATCGTCTGTTTGCTCGGGCGGTGTATCGCCTGGCTCGGGGATTTTGACTTGGCTGCTATCGACTTTCATGCCCGCTTGGTCCAGTACGTGGCGCAGGCTCTGCAGGGCGGCATTGGCGGCTTGCTCGGCGGGCTGGTCTTCTGGGTAAAAGAATACGGTGCGGGACTGCTGGGTCTGTGCCAGAGCCTGGGCAATGGCTTCTTGCTGCTCTTGCATCCCCGAGAGGCGGGCGTACAGGCTCTCTTGGCGCTCAAGGTTGTTTTGCCAATACTGGTGTTTGCCAAACCACCACAGGCCTGCAGCGCCCAGGGGCAGCAGAAGTAGCAGCAGCAAGGCTGTTTGCAGCAGGTGCTGCTGCATGCGGACGGAGAAGTGGGGTGTTTTCATGGCGCAGCAGCTGGTTGGGCGGTGTTTTGCGGCAACTGCCAGAGGGTAAAGATGGCGGGGTTGAGCTCGGCTTCGAGAACAAAGCTTTCTTTGTTGCTGCGCCCCTCACGGGTAATGGCGGAGGGGAGTCGGACATTTTCAAAGCCGGGCTCTTTGCCCAATAGCTCTTGAACGCGCGAGGCGTTGTCACTCAGCCCTTGGGCACGCAGGCGGTTGCCTTCTAGGGCAAGGCTTTGCAGGGCCGTATCGTCGGGCAAGGCACGCGTCAAGGCTTCAAGCACTTTCAAGAAATCAGCTTCTTGAAGCAGTTCTGTCGGTAGGGCTGACAAGGTTTGCACTTGGCGCATGAGTGCTTCACGCTGGGCAGCGATGTCTTTGGTTTGATCGACCAGTGCCTGGGTTTGCTGCTGCGCTTGCAGTACCCGCTGGCGCAACTGGAGGGAGGGGGTCACGACCAACGCGGCCAATACGAGCAAAAGCACCAGGACGCTGGCCCAAAGGCTCCAGCGCTGGCGCTGCTCATGGCGTAACCGGGGTTGTTCACCCCAACCGGGACAAAGGATGGCTTTGCCCGCGCCCACGGGTGCCCACACTTCGGGAGGTTGGCTTAGTCCGTGGGCATCTACGGCACGCTGCTGGTGTTGTTCAATGGTTGCCCGAGAGGCAAGGATCAACTGCACTTGCAGTTGCCGATTAGATGGCTCGGGCTGGGCCTGGTAGGCACTGACGGTGTCTTGCGCGGCAAATGGGGAGAGGGCCAGCACTTCCAGCTCAATCGCTGCAGCCAAGTCTTCCGGCCCCAGAACTGGCAGGCGCAGGGTGCGCGTCAAGATGGCATCTTCCGGTAACAGCAGGGCGTGAAAGCGGGCCGGGCGGTCGTCTGCTTGCTGGGCGGGGCCAAGCCATTGGCCCGCACGCAGGCGAACTTGCTGGGCAGTGCATGCCACATCCAGATCGGGGTTGGCTTGTAGCAATGCCACTGGTGTGGCAGGAATGGCTTGCGCCAACCACTGGAACAGGGGCAGGCCACGACCAATTTGGCGTAAATGCATCCAAGCACTGCTGAGGTCGAGCCCAAAGAGGGTTGCATCAGCACTGAGTTTGGCCATAACGAGGGGTGTCTTTCGCAATCATGGGCAGGGGGTTTCAAAGGCGGTGTGCTATTGCGGGTGCCAGGCTGCGGTGCTCGCCAGCAATACCCAGGGCAGCCCTGTCGCAGGGTGTTTTTGCCAAGCCAGATGCCGCTTTACGCGCACCATTCCGTCTGGAAAGGAAACCGATGCCTCTAAGGTGTAAAGCCCGTCATTATCAACGCTGGCGTGAATTTGTTCCGGCGCTTGCGCCTGGAGCCAGCGCAGAAGTTCTGGTGGGGCTGCATTCTGACCAACGGTACGGGTATTTTTCTCGCTGGCGACCAAATAAGGTTGCAGTTGTATGTAAGTGCCGTAACCAAGACCGGGAACCTGGAGGATGTCCTGAACTGCTTCCCACGGCTGAGAAAAGGCCCTTGCCTGCTCTTGGCGCATTTGCTCGCGGGTGCTGACGATGGTTTGCGCCAGCGCACCGGCCTGCTGCGCACTCAGGCCTGCTGCGCCTTGGAGCAGCGCCTTCCAGGTGGGCACAGGTGCCTGGTTGATATTGACTAGGCCAGCCCACGGCTGAAAATGGATTTGCACCGTATGGTGTGCAAAGGCAATGGCCAAGGTTTCTGCCACGGGACGGCGGTTTTCTTGCTGGATTTTTTCTAAGGCCAGGTACATCGCTGCTTCGCCGATGGCTTGCCCTTGCACCAGATTGCGCTGCACCTGCGCTTGTTGCGCTTGGTCACGCACCAAAGTGCCAAGACTGGCCGCAAATAAAGAGAGGGCTGCGAGCATCCAGAGCACAACGATCAGAGCCATGCCACGCTGCATGGTTGGCGCTGGTGCAGCTGATCGCCGGGTGGCCGCTTGGCCCGACCGGAAGAAGTGGTGAAAAAGACGAGAAAAGCTCATTAGCGAGATCCCCCAATCACATGCCCGCCTTGTGCAGCGCCGCCGGCCATGGGCTGGCGCAATCCGAGCAAGGTGAGGGGCCATGCCCCTTCGTCCGACGTTATCAACTGCAGGCCGACCGAGCTGGGGAGTTCGCCATTGAGCTGAGCGATATCCCAAGCCGGTAGCCACTGCAGGCCATCGCGGTGCGAGGTGCGCTGGTAACTGAGGGAGAAGGTCTGGACGTTGCTTGCTAAAACGTAGCTTGAAGCACTTGTCCAGTCTGCATCATTGGCAGATTTTTCCCATTTTTTATATTGAAGAATCAATTGCACGCCTTGAGTGCCAGGCTGCAATGAAAGACGAAAGAGGGTGCGACCACCGCCGCCGATACTGGCGGGCATCGCGCCCAGCCATTGCATCTCCTGGGGTTGCCCTACAAAGTAGTAAGGGTTTTCATTGGGGCGCGCCTGCGCACCAGTGCGGCGCTGCTGCGACAGGTGTACCAAGGTGGAGCGCAAAAAATGCACGGCTGTGTGCTGCCGCTCAAACTGCTCGACACGGAGATCGACTCGCTCCTGTGTTTGCGAAATGCTGCGCATGGCCCCCCCCAATCCCAAGGCGATGAGAGAAAGCAACATCAAGGCAACCAGCAATTCGACCAGAGTAAAGCCCCGTGAAGGACGCAAAGGGGATATCACTGACTTTTAGCCCCATCTAGCTGTAGCAGAGGGCGCAGCGTCTGGAGCTGCCATTGCCGCCCTTGATGGCTCTGCACGTGAATATCGACGGTATATAAGACCAGTCGATTGGCTGCGGTAGCTTGCGCAGATGAGGTATGGGGGTAGGCACGCAAGGTCCAGCTCAAGGCATTGTCTTGTCCGCTTTGCACCAGCTGGCGTGGGTCAATGACTGCATTGGCATCGAGCAAGGATTGCATCAGCCACACGGCACGCTGGTTAAGACTGACTTGTTCCACTCCCCGCGCCGATCCAGCGATGGCACGGTAAATGACGGTGATGGAGAGGGCCATGATGGTCATGGCCACGAGCATTTCCAGCAGGGTCAGGCCGCGCTGGCGGTGGTGGATGGTGGCGCTGCTCATGGCTGCTCCTGACTGACGAGGCCAGAGAGCCAATCGACCCGCAGGCGCAGCCCTGTGGGGGGCTGGGTTTGGCGCAGCAGGGTGATACTGCCGCCAGTGGCCCCGCCACCGGGGAGGAAGACAATGCTTTGGCTGCCGTCGGCCAAATTGGCTTCGGCGGCGGTCTGTAGTTGCATGTCGAGTGTCTCGGGGAGGGAGTGCGCGGCCTGCCCAACCAGGCCATAGCTGCGCTGCTGGGTATTGAAGGCAACGGTGACAGGTTGGCCCTGGGTGGTGGCATCAAAACGGGCGCGGCGCAGCAGGCGGGTGATGTCTTGGACGGTGTGGCGGTAATCCATGCCGACGCGCATTTTCTCCAGGGCGGGCGGGATGACGCTGACGACCAAAGCGAGCAGGGCAAAGACGACCAGCAGTTCAACCAGTGTGAAACCGCGCTGGAGGCTGGATGGGTCGCCGCTTTGCTTGCCGCTTTGGAGGGAGCGCATGGAGAAAGACTAGGAAGAAAGCCCAGGAAGGGGTGTTCCGTGATTAGCGGGTGTTGCGAATGTCTGCGTTCTCCCCTTCCCCGCCCGGAGCACCGTCGGCACCGAGGGAAAGAATGATGGGATCGGCATTGCCAGCGGCCAAGCTGTACTGGTAGGGGTTGCCCCAGGGGTCGTTGGGCACGCCGCCTTTGAGGTAAGGGCCATTCCAGCCGATCACGCCCGCTGGTTGCTGGTTGAGGGCTTGTAGGCCTTGTTGGGTGGTGGGGAAGCGCCCTACGTCGAGCTTGTACAGCTCCAGCGCTTTTTCAACATCGGCAATTTGCACTGCGGCGGTTTTGCTTTTGGCACCGCCCAATTGATTGAGCAGGCGTGGGCCAACCAAGCCAGCCAGCAGGGTGAGGATGACAAGGACAACCAGTAATTCGATCAAGGTAAAGCCTAAGTGGCGCACAAGACCGGAGGGACGGCGGTGTTGGTGTTGCATAAAGAAGATGCTTTCAAATAAAAAACAGAGAATTTAGACCGCCAAATCATTGACGGACAGGATGCCCAGCAGGATGGCGATGATGATGGCGGCAATGAGGATGCCGAGCACAAGGATCAAAGCGGGTTCGAGCATGGTCAGGAGGCGTTTGATGCTGGTTTCGACCTCGCGGTTCAAAATATCGGAGAGCTGCAGCATCATGTCGCCCAAGCGCCCAGTTTCTTCCCCGACGCGCACGAGGTTGAGGGCGAGGGGTTCAAACTGCCCACTTTGGGTGGCCGCTTGCGCCAGCCGCTGACCTTGTTTGACCAGGGGGACCATTTGCTCCAGCGGGGCACGGATGGCATGGTTGTCCACCGTATCGCTGGCAATGCGCAAGGCTACGAGCAGGCCTACGCCGTTGTCCAGCAAAGTGCCCAAAGAGCGGCTGTAGAGCGTAATTTGGTATTTGTGCAGCACGCTGCCCAGCAAGGGCAGGCGCAGCAGCCCGTTTTGCCAGGTTTTTCGCCCCGATGGACTGGCAAGCCAGCGGCGCAACCACCAAACCAGCAAGGCACAGGCGGCCAGGATGTAGAGGCCATAGCTGCGGAAGGCATGGCCCAGGGCCATGACCCACTGGGTGGGCAGGGGCAGTGCATCGCCCATGTCAGTAAACAGTTGTTCAAACTGCGGTACGACAAAGCCGAGCATGGCCACCAGTGAGAGGACGGCAACCCCCAGAAGGATGGCGGGGTAGATGGTGGCGGAGATGGCACTGTCGCGCAGAGCGCGTTGGCGCTCCAAGTGATCGGCCAGGCGCCCCAAGACGGCAGCCATTTGGCCGCTGGCTTCGCCGGAGCGCACCATGTTGATGTAGAAGTCGCCAAAGTGCTGATGGTGCTGTTGCAGTGCCTGGCTGAGCGGCATGCCGCCTTTGACCCCTTCAAGCACGGTCTGGAGCATGGTTTGCATGGCCTGTTTATGGCTCATTTCAAACAGGACTTTCAGGGCGTTGTCCAGCGATAGGCCCGCACGCATCATGATGGCCAGTTCAGTGGTCATGGTGTGGATATCCAGCGCCTTGATGGGGCCGGTGTGTAGCTTGCGGGCAAGCGCAGCGGGACGGCCCATCTGCCCTGCTCTGCCGCCTGCTGCCGTCTCTTGCACCTTGACGGGGGAGAGGCGGTTTTTGCGCAGGTGCAGCACAACTTCCGCCACCGTGGCGGCCTGGTGGTGGCCGCTGCTGCGCTGGCCGCTGGCATCAAAAGCTTCCCAGTGGTAATCAGGCATCGCCTTGGTCCTGTGTGATGCGCAGCACTTCGTCCAAAGTGGTTACGCCTGCTGCGACTTTGCGCAATCCGTCTTCGTACAGACTGAGCATGCCGCGCTGGGCGGCCAAGGTGTGCAGGGCGTTGGCATCCTGCCCGTCAATGATGGCACGGCGCAATGTGTCGTCCAGCACCATCAGTTCATGCACGCCCGTGCGGCCCTTGAAGCCGCTACCCCGGCAGTGTTCGCAACCCACGGCCCGGCAGGGTTGCGAGTCTGCCGTTAAAAAGCGTTGCAGGCTGGTGCTTTCCCGCACGGTGGTCGGCAGCTCGACAGGTTGTTTGCAGTGAGCGCACAGGGTGCGCACCAGGCGCTGTGACAGGACACCGTTAACGCTGGAGGTGATGAGGTAGCTTTCCACCCCCATATCACGCATCCGGGTAACGGCTCCTGCCGCAGTGTTGGTGTGCAAGGTGGAGAGCACCAGGTGGCCGGTCAGGGCCGATTGCACGGCAATTTGTGCGGTTTCGGTGTCACGCATTTCGCCGATCATGATGATGTCGGGGTCTTGCCGCAGGATGGAGCGCAGGGCGTTGGCAAAGGTCAGGTCGATTTGCGCATGGACTTGAATTTGGTTGATGCCATCAAGTTGGTATTCGACGGGGTCTTCAACGGTAATGATTTTGTTGGCCTGGGCATCCACTTTGGACAGCGCGGCATACAGGGTGGTGGTTTTACCAGAGCCGGTGGGGCCAGTGACCAGGACGATGCCATGGGGGCGGGTGAGCAGTTCGTTAAAACGCTGCAGGGTGTCGGTAGCAAAGCCCATGGTATCGAGGCTCAAGCGCACGTTGGCCCGGTCCAGCACACGCATGACGATGCTTTCACCATAGACGGTGGGCGTGGTGGAAACACGCAAGTCCAATTCGCGCCCTTTGGCGCGGGTTTTGATGCGGCCATCCTGGGGCAAGCGGCGCTCGGCAATGTCCAAGTGGGCCAATAGTTTGACGCGGGAGCCAACGGCCGCGCTCAGGCGCACGGGGACGACTTCGGCCAGGTGGATGACCCCATCGGTGCGGTAGCGTACGTTGAGGCCATCCTCAAAAGGCTCAAGATGAATGTCGGAGGCATGCAGCTCAATGGCGCGGGCGATGATGCTGCTGACCAGGCGAATGACCGGGGCTTCGCTGGCCAAGTCTTTCAGGTGTTCGACAAAATCACCGCCACTGGCGCTGCCCGACCAGCCGTTTTCATCGGCATCGTCGGTAGCCTGTTCTTCTTGGGCATCGGCCAAGGCTTTGCGAATGTCGGCTTCCAGCGCCAAGGCCGGTGCAATTTGCAGCCCGGTGGCCAGGCGCAGGGCTTTGGTTATGAAGGAGTCCTGAGGTACGGCCATGGCCACTTGAAGCACGCCCTCCTGCACAGCAATGGGGCAGACGCACTGGGCATCCAGAAAACCGGGTTGCAGGCCCGGTACTTCGGGCAAGAGATCAGGAAAGTCATCGGTGCGCAGCCAGGGCACGCCCAGTTGTTCGGCCAGAATTTGGGCAACATCAGCTTCGGCAACCACGCCAAGCTGCACCAGGACTTGCCCCAACAAGCCGCCCAGCTCTTGCTGTGCCTGCAGCGCATTGTGCAAATCTCGCTCAGACAGTTTGCCTGCAGCGATTAAACGCTCGCCCAAACGGGGCGAGGAAAGGTGGGGTTCTGCACGTTCCAGGGAGGGCTCGCTCATGGCTGCATTCACTTTGCTTACCCCGCCAGCCGCGCCAGGTCGGCGACCTGGTTCATGCACTGGTGCAGGCTGGCCAATAGGCCCAGGCGGTTGTTTTTCAGCGCCACATCGTCGGCATTGACCATGACGTGCTCAAAGAAGGCATCCACCGGCGCGCGCAGGGCGGCCAGGGTTTGCAGGTGGGCGGTGGTGTCGCCCGCTTGCAGTTGCTGCTGGGCCTGGGCGGCGATGGTTTGCAGGGCGGCGTACAGGTCTTTTTCAGCGGCTTCTTGCAGCAAGGCGGCATTGACTTGGGGCTGGACTGCCGTTTCAGCTTTTTTCAGGATATTGCCCACGCGCTTGTTGGCGGCGGCCAGCGCGGGGGCTTCGGGCAGGGCCGCAAAGGCGCGCACTGCTGCCAGGCGCTGGGCCACGTCCGAGAGGCGCTGCGGGCGCAGGGCCAGCACGGCATCGACTTCTTGGGCGCTGTAGCCTTGCTCGCGCAGGCTGACGGCCAGGCGGTCGTAGAAGAAGTCTTGCAGGGCGGCGGCCGGGTCTTGGATTTTGTCGCCAAACACCGGTACGGCGCGGGCGATGAGCTGGCCCAGCTCCAGCGGCAGGGCTTTTTCTACCAGCATGCGGATCACGCCCAGGGCATGGCGGCGCAGGGCAAACGGATCGCGGTCGCCGGTGGGCAGGTTGCCGATGCCGAACATGCCGACCAGGGTTTCCAGCTTGTCGGCCAGCGCCACGACCAGGCCCACGTTGTCGCGCGGCAGCTGGTCGCCGGCAAAGCGGGGTTTGTAATGGTCTTCAATGGCGTGGGCCACAGTGTCGGGCAGGCCATCGTTCAGGGCGTAGTACGCGCCCATGGTGCCTTGCAGCTCGGGGAATTCGCCCACCATGTCGGTGACCAGATCGGTCTTGGCCAGCAAGGCGGCGTTGTCCACGCAGGTGAGCAGCCATTCTTCGGCCACTTGGCCTTCGTGGCTGCTGAGGCTGGCGTGCTGGGCACCAAGGTTGTCAAACAGCTGCACGGCAATGGCTTTGGCGATGGCGCGTACGCGCTCGACGCGCTCGCCCTGGGTGCCCAGTTGGTTGTGATAAACCACTTTGGCCAATTGCGGCACGCGGCTGGCGAGGGTTTTTTTGCGGTCTTGGTCAAAGAAGAATTTGGCATCGGCCAGGCGCGGGCGCACCACGCGCTCGTTACCCTGGATGACGGCGCTGGCATCGTGCGGGGCGATGTTGCTGACGATCAGGAACTGGTGCGTGAGCTTGCCCTGGGCATCGAGCAGGGGAAAGTATTTTTGGTTGGCCTTCATGGTGAGGATGAGGCATTCCTGCGGCACGGCCAAAAATTCTTCTTCAAACTGGCAGATGAGCACGTTGGGGCGCTCGACCAGGGCGGTGACTTCGTCCAGCAACGCTTCATCTTCGATAGCTACCACCCCGCCACCCACTTTGTCTGCAGCCTGTTTTAACTGCTGAACAATGTCGGCGCGGCGCTCGGCAAAGCTGGCAATCACGGCCCCTTGGTCACGCAGCTGCTGGGCGTAGCTGTCCGCGCTGTGCAGCACGACGGGATTGACCGTGGCCTCAAACCGGTGGCCCTGGGTGCTGTTGCCCGCTTGCAGACCCAACGCGGAAACGGGCACCACGTCGGCACCATGCAGCGCCACCAAGCCATGGGCGGGGCGCACAAAGTGGACGCTGCTCCAGCCGTCTGGCAGCTGGTAGGTCATGACTTTGGGGATGGGCAGCTTGGCGATGGCTTCATCCAGCGCCTTTTGCAGGCCAGCGGCCAGACTGGCCCCTTGGGCGGTGCTGGCAAAGTAAAGCACGTCGGCCTTGCCGTCATGCACGCGCTGCAGGCTGGGCACCACGCTGGCATCGGCCCCCAGGGCGGCGAGTTTTTTTAGCAGCGCGGGCTTGGGCTGGCCATCGGCCTCCAGGCCCACAGCCACGGGCATGAGCTTTTGCGAGACGGCTTTGTCGGGCGCTTGCGCCAGCACGGCGCTGATGTGCGCCGCCAGGCGGCGCGGCGAGGCGTAGGCGGTCACGGCCGAGGCGGCGGTGGTCAAGCCCTGCGCGGCCAGCTGCTCGTGCAGCACGCTGGCAAAGGCATCGCCGAGTTTTTGCAGGGCTTTGGGGGGGAGTTCTTCAACGAAGAGTTCAACGAGCAGGTTGGCAGTGGTCATAATAATTTAGGAGCTACTCGCGCTTACTGGGTAAGCGTTAGATGGCAAATTTGTTTGAAATTAAGCGGCTTTCTTTTGTTTTTCTGCGGCTTTGGCCAGTTCGGCCAGCACTTCGTCGGCGTGCTGCTTGGGGGCCATGGGAAAGCCCAGGCGGGCGCGGCTGTCCAGGTAGCTTTTGCCCACGGCGCGGGCCAGGTTGCGGATGCGGCCAATGTAGGCGGCGCGCTCGGTCACGCTGATGGCGCCGCGTGCATCCAGCAGGTTGAAGGTGTGGCCGGCCTTGAGCACTTGCTCGTAGGCGGGCAGGGCCAACTCGGCGGCAATCAGCTGGTTGGCGGTCTGTTCGTGCGCGGTGAAGGCAGTGAACAGAAAATCGACATTCGAGTGCTCGAAGTTGTAGGTCGATTGCTCCACCTCGTTTTGGTGGTACACGTCGCCATACGACAGCTTGGATCCATCCGGCCCTTCGGTCCAGGTCAGGTTGTACACGTTGTCCACGCCCTGCAAATACATGGCCAGGCGCTCCAGGCCGTAGGTGATTTCGCCGGTGGCGGGCTTGCAGTCGATGCCGGCCACTTGCTGGAAGTAGGTGAACTGGGTCACTTCCATGCCGTTCAACCACACCTCCCAGCCCAGGCCCCACGCGCCCAGGGTGGGGTTTTCCCAATCGTCCTCGACAAAGCGGATGTCGTTCTTCTTCAGGTCAAAGCCCAGGGCTTCCAGGCTGCCCAGGTACAGCTCCAGGATGTTGGCCGGGGCGGGCTTCAACACCACTTGGTATTGGTAATAGTGCTGCAGGCGGTTGGGGTTGTCGCCGTAGCGGCCATCTTTGGGGCGGCGGCTGGGTTGCACGTAGGCGGCCTTCCAAGGCTCGGGGCCGATGGCCCGCAGGAAGGTGGCGGTGTGGCTGGTGCCAGCGCCCACTTCCATGTCATAGGGTTGCAGCAGGGCGCAGCCCTGGTTGGCCCAGTAGGTCTGCAGTTTCAGAATAATGTCTTGGAAGGTGAGCATGGCCGTTGTCGCTTGGGTCTAGGTTTATTCTCTGGCGCGGTCGGCAAAAAAGTGCGTCCGCAAAGCAAAAGGGTCTGATTTTAGGCCCGCTGCGTCCTTCTACAATGCCCCACCGTTATTAAGGAGCTGTGCCCATGAATATCCTGAACATCATCAAAAGCCAATTGATTGAAGTGATCGAGTGGACGGACGACTCGCGCGACACCCTGTCCTACCGCTGGCCCGATGAGGACAAGGAGATCAAAAACGGTGCCCAGCTCATCGTGCGCGAGTCGCAGCAGGTGCAGTTTGTCGCTGCGGGCCAGTACGCCGACCTGTTCGGCCCGGGCAAGCACACGCTCTCGACCGAGAACATTCCGGTGCTATCGACCATTTACGGCTGGAAGTACGGCTTTCAGTCGCCCTTTAAATGCGATGTGTACTACATCAACACGCGCCTGTTCACGGGCAACAAATGGGGCACGGCCAACCCAGTCACGGTGCGCGACCCCGACTTTGGCGTGGTGCGCATTCGCGCCTTTGGCACGTACGACTTTCGCATCGTGCAGCCGGCGCTGTTCCTGAAAGAAGTGGCGGGCACCGACCAAAACTTTCGCCTGGATGAGTTTGCCGACACCATGCGCTCGCGCATCGTGAGTATTTTTAGCGAGGCGCTGGCCAAGGCCAAAATCCCGGTGCTCGATGTCGCCACGCGCTACAGCGATCTGGGCGAGGCGCTGGTGCAGATCATCAACCCGGCGGTGGTGGATAAATACGGGCTGGAAATCACCAGCTTCATTCTGGAAAACGTCTCGGTGCCGGCCGAGGTGGAGCAAGCCATTGACAAGCGCTCCAGCATGACCGCCATTGGCAACCTGAACGACTACGTGAAATACCAAATGGGCCAGGCCATGGCCAATGGCGGTGACAGCGCCGCCACCCTGCCCGCCAGCATGGCCATGGGCTTTGGCATGGCGCAAGAGATGATGAAGCAAATGCAGCAGCCCGCCCCGGCCGCCAGCGGCTTTCTGCCCGGTGCGGCGGCACCCACACCAACACCAACCACCGCACCTGCTGCGGCCCCGGTGTTGCAGGTCTACACCCCCGAGCAAGCGGCCCAGCTGCTGGGCGTGGAGGTGGCCGATGTGCTGGCCGAGCTGGAAGCGGGAAACCTGAAAGGCCGAAAAATAGGAAGCGCTTGGCGCATTGCACAAGCGGCTTTGGATGAGTTTTTAGCCGGATAACGTTAAAAGAGCTGCGGTTGCAGCTCTTTTTTTATGCGTTTTATTCACCCACCGTAAAGCTGGTGGTGATTTCGGCGGTTTTGCCCAGCATGATGCTGGCCGAACAATACTTCTCGTGCGACAGGGCAATGGCCCGCTCCACCGCCGCTGCGGGTAAATCCTTGCCAGTGACGGTGAAGTGCAGATTGATCTTGGTGAACACCTTGGGCTCAACCTCGGCACGCTCGGCCTGAATCTCCACCGTGCAGCCACGCACCGCATGGCGGCCGCGCTTCAAGATCAGCACCACGTCGTACGCGGTGCAGCCGCCCATGCCCGCCAGCAGCAGCTCCATGGGCCGCGCGGCCAGGTTTTGGCCACCGTTGGTGGGGGTGCGCTCATCGGGCGCACCGTCCATATTCACGGTATGGCCGCTGCCGGTTTCGGCAACAAAGCCCATGTGGGAGCGGGTTCCGCTGGCACCCGTCCAGCTGACTGTGCATTTCATGCAATTTCCTTGTGAATTAAATTTGCGGGGGGTTTGTTGCAATGCAGCAAAAATCTACATACAATCCCCATATCGCGACTTTATCGCACCTGTTGTCTCCTCCACCCTCCAAAGGTGGATTCCAACCCTAGGCCTTACCGCCTAGGGTTTTTTTTCGTCCCCTCACCGCGGCCTGTCCGTAGAAGCGGCGATGCCTGGCTTCGTGCTGCACTGCCGCCAAGGGGTTGCGCAGTGCCTATGATGTTCGATTTTGCGGCACCGGCACCGGCCCGCCCCCGTAGCTTCAATTTTTATGACGACCTTGCCCCCAGCCACCACGGCACTCACGCCCGCCGATTACCTCACCCGCATCCTGAACGCCCGCGTCTATGACGTGGCCCTGGAAACCGATCTGGAAGTGGCCAAAAACTTAAGCCGCCGCCTGGGCAACAAAGTGTTGCTCAAGCGCGAAGACCAGCAACCGGTGTTCAGCTTCAAGCTGCGCGGCGCGTACAACAAAATGGCCAACCTCACCCCCGGCCAGCTGGAGCGCGGGGTGATTTGCGCCTCGGCCGGCAACCATGCGCAGGGCGTGGCCCTGGGCGCGCGCAAGCTGGGCTGCCGCGCCATCATCGTGATGCCCACCACCACACCCCAGCTCAAAATTGATGCCGTGGCCGCGCTGGGCGGCGAAGTGGTGCTGGCCGGCGAGAGCTATTCCGACGCGTACCAGCACGCCGTGGTGCTGCAGGAAAAACAAGGCCTGACCTTTATCCACCCCTTTGACGACCCCGACGTGATTGCCGGCCAGGGCACCGTGGCCATGGAGATGCTGCAACAGCTGCAAAAGCTGGGCAGCCCGCGCCTGGATGCGGTGTTTGTCGCCATTGGCGGCGGCGGTTTAATTTCTGGCGTGGCCAATTACATCAAGGCGGTGCGGCCGGACATCAAAGTCATTGGCGTGCAAACCAAAGATTCGGATGCCATGCGCCAGTCGGTGCTGGCCGGTCAGCGGGTGGAGCTGGCCGATGTGGGCCTGTTCTCGGACGGCACGGCGGTGAAGCTGGTAGGGCAGGAGACCTTCCGCATCACGCAAAACCTGGTCGATGATTTTGTGGTGGTCGATACCGATGCGGTGTGCGCGGCCATCAAAGACATCTTTGTGGACACCCGCTCCATCGTTGAACCCGCCGGGGCCCTGGCGGTGGCTGCTATCAAGCAGTACGTGGCCGAGCACCAAACCGAGGGCGAAACCTACGCCGCGATTTTGTGCGGTGCGAACATGAATTTTGACCGCCTGCGTTTTGTCGCCGAGCGCACCAATGTGGGCGAAGAGCGCGAGGCCCTGCTGGCCGTGACCATGCCCGAAGAGCGCGGCAGCTTTCGCCGCTTCTGCCAGTTGATTGACCTGCTGCCCGGCGGCCCGCGCAGCGTCACCGAGTTCAACTACCGCATCAGCGACCATGATCGCGCCCATGTGTTTGTCGGGCTATCGACCACGGCCCCGGGCGAATCGACCCGCATCGTTGAGCACTTCCAGGGCCACGGCTTTGCCGCCCTGGATTTAACGCACGACGACATGGCCAAAGAGCATTTGCGCCACATGGTGGGCGGGGCATCGGCCCTGGCGCAGGATGAGCGCCTGCTGCGCTTTGTCTTTCCTGAGCGGCCGGGGGCTTTGCTCAAGTTCCTCAGCCTCATGGCCCCCAACTGGAACATCTCGCTGTTTCACTACCGCAACCAGGGGGCCGACTACGGGCGCATTTTGGTCGGCCTGCAAGTGCCCGCCAAGGATGGGGCGCAGTTTGCCCAGTTCTTGCAAAGCCTGGGCTACCCCTGGGTGGAGGAAACCAGCAATCCCGCCTACCAGTTATTCTTGCGCTAATTTTTAGTGTTTTTGGCCGCTATCGCTTATCTATCAAGCGCTAGCAGCTCACTTTTTTATATAAAACCCAAGATCAAGCCCAAGAAAAAAGCCCGAATAAACAAGCTATCCGGGCTAAGAGAACACCTTGGAGGGCGTTAAACCAAGTGGTGCATCAATGCAGGGCCGAACCGGCCGGGGCCGTGCCCATGTATTCCAGCGTGGCCAGCCACGGCTCGGCCAGCAGGCGGATTTGGGCATCGTTGCGCAGAATGCGCTGCATGATGCGGGTCTTTTCCTTGCGCTCTTGGGCCGATAAGGTTTGCGCCTCGGCCTGGGCACGCAACTCACCAATCAGCACCGCGCAGGCTTTTTCGCAATCGGCAACTGCTTGCCAATTGCTGCTCATGGCGGCTTGCAGCATGTCCGTGCTCTTGGTCTCGATTGCTTTGTAAAAATCCAACAATTCCATCTCCCTCACTCCTTAACGCCGTCACGCGCCAGCAGTTGTGTTGCCCTCTGGGCCAATTTCTTTCCATCCCTGTGCTACAGGCTGCAGCACCCCAATCACTTCCTCGACCAGGCCCACGTCGTTGTGGACGTTGGCATGGGTCAGCTGCTTGACGGAATAGTCATACAGCAGCTTTAAATTTCCGGCCAGCTCGCCCCCCTTGTCCAAATCGAGGCCAGCGGCCAGGCCTTCTTGCAAAATGCGCACGGCTTTGCCCAGATGGCGGCCTTTTTCCTCGATCTCGCCACGCTCCATCGCGCCCCGGGCCGCGTTCAGACTTTGAAACAGGCCTTCAAATAGCATTTGAATCAAAGCATGCGGCGAGGCGTTTTCCACCCCCGAATGCGCACCCACCTGGCGGTAGGCATTGGCTCTGTTAAATCCTGAAGAAGAAAACATGCGAATCCTTGGCAATCGTAAAAAAAAGTAAATCTGTTTAAAGCGCAATAACCAGGATTAACTCTTGGCTTTATTCCAGGTGGTCACCATTTGCGAGACGTAGGCATTGAGCGCGTTCAAGGAGGCCATCTTGGTATCGAGCGCCGAATACTGGGCGTACAGGCGTTTCTCCAAGGTGTCCGCGCGGGTATTGACTTTGGTCTGCTCCGCGCTGTTGCTCTTGAGCGTGCGCTCCAGCGAATCGGTTTTGGTGTTCAGGGTGCCGTCAAAGGACAGCAGCTTGTCGGTAAAGTTTTTGAAGTTCACGGCAATCCCGCCGCCTTGGCCCAGGGCATCGGCCTTGTTGGCGAACAGGCCTTTGAGGCCTTCCAGATTGGTCAAGGCCTTGTCCAGCTTGGTGGTGTCGGTGCTCAGTTTGCCGCCCTCTTGCATCTGGATGCCGATTTCGGCCAAGCGCGTCAGCCCCCCGGTGCTGCCCGAGATGCCTTGGGTCAGCATGCGCAAGGAGTTTTGCAAGCTCACGGTGGCGCTATCGCCTTGCAGCACCCCTGCGGTTTTGCTCTCTTCGACGTACTTGGTCGATTGGGTCAGCAGGTCGTTGAGTTCGTTGTAGGTATCGACAAACTCTTGGATGTTTTTCTTCATTGCCTCGGTGTCGGCTTTCACATTCAGCGTGGCCGCCGTGCTGGTGACTTCCGAGACGGTAAACGACATACCGGGGATGGTGTTGGCAAAGGTATTGGTGCTCGATTCAACCTCCATGCCGTTGAGTTTGACCTTGGCGTTTTGGGCGGTTTGGGGGGTGGTCTGCCCCAGCACCGCCGGTGCCGCGCTCAAACCCACCGTAAATGCCTTGTCGGTGCCGGTTTCCTTGGAGCGCAGCATCAAGCGCTCTTTGCCATCCACGTCAGTGACGATCGAGGCCTGGATGCCCATGCCGGCCTCATTGATTTTGGTGGCAATTTTGGTGAGCGTGTCCAAGGAGGTGATGTCGATGTCTTTGCTCTCGGTGCCCATGGTCAGCTTGATGGTGCCCGCTCCCATGGGTTGATCTTTGGGCAACGCAGCGCCGCCAGCGCCGCCAAGCGCCGTGGTTTGGGCCTGGGCCAGGTCCGTGACCTTGATGTTGTAGGTGCCGGTGGCCGCAATCCCGGTCATGGTGCCCGAGAGGGTGGGGTTGCTGGAGCTGATGCTCACGCCATTCCAAGCACTGTCGCGGGTGAGTTTGGAGACGATGTCGCCCAATTTGGAGGTGAGCGATTTGATCTCGCCGTAGGTCGAAATTTGGGTTTGGATGCCTTCGGCTTTGTACTCCAGTTTCTTCAGCGGGACTTTTTCCGCCGCAACCATTTGCTCGACGATTTTGGCGACATCTAAGCCACTGCCGATCCCTGCGGATGAAATTGCCATGGTGAATACTCCTTCAACTGCATGCGCCACCCTGCGGGTAACTGTTGCCTTAATGCCTATTGTGCTGCGGTTGTTGCTATAACAAAAGCGAGAAAACTACCGCTCACACCTATCAATCTCTTTGATCCAGACCACGTGGAACACGCAAGTGTCCAGGGCCTTGTTTTTTTATCGGCGCTTTGCGAAAGAACTTAAGCCCTTAATGCAAACGCATTTTTGTGCGCAGCCGTGCGATGGCTTGGCTGTGCAATTGGCTGATGCGCGACTCGGTCACTTCCAGGACGGCGGCGATTTCTTTCAGGTTCATATCGTGCTCGTAGTACATGGCCATGACGTATTTTTCGCGCTCGGGCAGGTTCTCAATGGCCTCCACCAGCGCCTGGCGCAAGCGATGGTCACGCAACTGGGCAAAGGGGTCGGCCTGGGCATCGGCCACATGGCGATCGAGGAAGTTTTCGCCCTCATCGCCGTTTTGGCCCATGTCTTCCAGATAAATCAATTGCGTGCCGCGCACCCGGCCCAGCAGCTCTTGGTACTCGGCCAGCTCCAGCTCCATGGCCTCGGCGATTTCGGATTCTTTGGGCGCTCGGCCTAGGCTTTGCTCCAGGCGGTGGATGGCGCTTTCAATGTCTTTTTGGCCTTTGCGGGCGCTGCGGCTCATCCAATCGCTGCCGCGCAGTTCATCGAGCATGGCACCACGAATGCGCTGGCTGGCAAAGGTCTCAAATTGCACCCCATGGCTGGTTTCGTAGCGCGACAAGGCATCGGCCAGGCCAATCATGCCCACCTGGATCAAATCGTCCAGCTCCACACTGGGCGGCAACCGGGCCATCATGTGCTGCGCAATCCGCCGCACCAGCGGGGCGTGCTGGCGGATCAAGGTATCAAGGCTTAATTGACCGTGGGCGGTGTACATCAACTCAATGATTCCACGCAGGTGAAGGGGTGGCGCAAGGCGCAAACAGGCTGGCGGGCAGCATTGCGGGCTCAGGCGCAGTAATCACCTGCCCCTGCTCCAAGCATTGTAGCGCCCAGCGCTGTAGCTGCCGGGGGTGTTCTGGGTCGATTTGCTGGGCCAAAGGCTCAACATGCAAATGGTGGTGTGCGCACTGCGCTATAGATTTCAAGAGCGGGTCCAACCCGGTATGCGCCGGGCGCAACGCCAGCAACTGGGGCATGACCCCGGTGTCCATGAACACTTGCTTCAGCGCGCGGTAGCACGCCACCACGCTGTGGCGTTTGGTGGGCACCAGCAACCAGGGCGCTTGCTGCACCCCCTTGCACACCGCCCCCAGCAAGGGGGCCGGGGCCAGCACCACCAGCAGCGCATGGTTGCGAAAATGCCGGTACAGCTGCCCCAAGGGCGGCTGGCCACTGGCTTGCGCCCAATCGGCCAGCTCTTGCAAGCCCCGCGCCGCAGGCAAGCTGGCAATGGCGTGGGGCTGGGTCAGGTGCGCCGGCAGCGCGGTGCTGCTGCAGCCTTGCAGCACGTCTTCTAGGCCTGGGGCTTGGTCGGTTTCGCTCTCTAGGCCATCCAAAATCATCACCGGGTAGCCTTGCGCTTGCAACGCTGCGCAGGCTTGCCACAGGGCGTGCAAGTCCTCCACCTCGCCCGAGGGGATGACGCTTAATACCCGCAGCTGCCCACTGGACTGGCCAAGCAGGCTGCTGCCCTGGTGCCAACCACTGTCAAGCATGAAAACCTCCGCCAGCGGCCCCCAAGGGGGAATCTGCATAGAAAAAGTCCAAATCCAGCGCGCTGGGGTCAAACGCCGATTTGCTGTGCGCCCGCATCGCGCTGGCAATCAGGTTGCTGGCCACGGCACGGTCAAAATCTTCAGGCACGCGCTGGCCGTTGGTCACCCCGCGCAACACCATTTGGTGGCGAATCAGGGCATCGAGCGCCGGGCCGAGTTTGACGGCTTCATCCACCTTGGACAGGATGGCTTGGCGGCAATTGTGGTGCTTGAACGCGGCCAAGGATTCATCCAAGGTGTCGCCATGGCAGCCGGCATTGGCCACCAGCAGTTGCTGCACGCCAGGCAGCTGCAGCACTTGCAAAATATCGTCCTTGCGGGGGTCGCGGGGGGATACACCGGTGGTGTCGATGATGACCATTTTCTTGCCCGACAGCAGGCCCAGCAAATCTTTCAAGGCCGCTTTGTCATGGGCCAAGTGGGCCACGACACCGAGCATGCGGCCATAGGTGCGCAGTTGCTCGTGGGCACCGACCCGGTAGGTATCCAGCGTGATCAGGCCAACGTTTTGCGCCCCGTGTCGTTGGGCGCACAGGGCGGCCAGTTTGGCCGCCGTGGTGGTTTTGCCCACCCCGGTCGAGCCGATCAAGGCAAACACGCCGCCCACATCGTAGATGGGTGCTGCCGAGGCATCGGTGCGCAAATTGCGCTCCAGCACCTGCATCAGCCAGCGCAGCGATTCTGCCGGGGCCCCGGTTTGGGGCATGCGCTCAATCAGGGTGCGGGCCAGGGCGGGCGAAAAACCGGCGCGAATCAACTTCAAGATCAGGTTGGAGTGCAGTGGGTTTTGCCGCGTTTGCCCCAGCCAGGCCAGGGTGTTGAAGCGTTCTTCGATCAGACTTTTGACGGTCTGCAGCTCTTGCAGCATGCCTTGGCTGGTGGCGGGGCTGGCCGCCAGATTTTTGCTGGTCGGCACCTCTGCGGCCATGGCACGCAGGGGGTTTTGGCGCACCACCTGGGGCATAGCGGGGGCTTTGGCACTGTCTTGGCGGGCTTTGCGGGCGAAGGTGGGCAATTGGTCTTCAGGCAACTCGGCCGCCTGGATGCCTTCGCTGCGGCGGCGCAGCATGCGCTCACGCACGTAATCCTGGAAGGACAGGGTGCTCATGGCCAGCTGCTCGGTATCTTCGGCCACGCTTTGGCGCGGGCTGACGTGCACCGGCGCGGCCATGCGTGGTGCCACAGCAGCGGCCACGGGCTTGGGTGCTGGGGCCTGCGGGGCAATGATGGGGGCCGCAGTTTTGCGCAAGGGGCGGGTTTCTTCGGCCGCCCGCGCCTGGATGGCGGCGCGCAGCCCGGGACTGGTTTTCTGGCCACGGTCCATGTGCTGCAGGTGGTCTTCGGCCGTGGCCATGACTTCCACGCCCTGGGCGGTGGCGCGGTTGGACAAAATGAGTGTGCCTTCGCCAAAAACAGACCGTGCTTTGGCTAAGGCTTCACGCGAAGTGGGAGCAAGAAAGCGTTGGATGTTCATAGTTATGCACCTTTAAGAATCGGGCCGATGCGGATCGAATGCGTTTCGGGAATTTCACTGTGCGCCAGCACTTGCAGGCGCGGGGCCACACGGCGCACGAGACGGGCGATGGCATTGCGAATTTGGTCGGGCACCAGCAGGCAGGCCGGCATGCCCAGCTCCTCTTGCTGGTTGGCCACCTCGGCGGCCCGCTGCGTCAGCACATCGGCCACGCCCGGGTCCAACGACGGGCCGTTGGCATTGGTCAGCGCTTGCACCAGCAGGCGCTCTAAACCGGGTTCGATGGCAATCACATTCAACTCGCGGGTGGGGCCGTAAATTTGTTGCACGATGGCCGGGGCCAAGGCAATGCGCACGCGCCGCGCCAGCTCCACCGGGTCTTGGGTGTGCCCGGCGTTTTCCGCCAGGGTTTCAATAATGGTGCGGATGTCACGAATGTGCACCGCATCCTCCAGCAGCAGCTGCAGAACTTTTTGGAACACAGTAATCGGCACCATTTTTGGAATGACCTCTTCAATCAACCGGGGGGCCACTTTGGCCACGTGATCCACCAGCTGCTGAACCTCGGCGCGGCTCAGTAACTTGGCGGCATGCATTTGCATCAAGTGTGACAAATGTGTTGCCATCACAGTTTCCGAATCAACGACGGTAAAGCCTGCCATTTGTGCCGCTTCTTTTTGGCGCTCGTCAATCCAGTGGGCGGGCAAGCCAAAGGCCGGGTCGGTGGTGGGGGTGCCGATCAGTGGCGTGGTGATGCCACCGGGGTTGATCGCCAAATACATGCCGGGGAAGGCTTCGCCCTCGCCCACCATCACGCCGCGCAGGGTGATGCGGTAAGCGCTGGGCTTGAGTTCGAGGTTGTCGCGCACATGCACGGCAGGGGGCAAAAAGCCCACTTCCTGGGCAAATTTGCGGCGCACGCCTTTGATGCGGGTGAGCAAATCGCCTTGGCGCTTTTTATCCACCAGGGCAATCAGGCGGTAGCCCAGCTCCAGGCCCAGCAGATCCACGGGCTGCAAGTCGTCCCAGGTGGCCTCGGTTTCTTGCTGCGGCGCAGCCAGCGCCTCTTGCGCGGCAGCGAGCTGCTCGGGGGTTTCTTTGGGTTTGTTTTTCGCCCGCATGGCCAGCCAAGCGCCGTAGCCAAAGGCGCAGCCCATCAGCAAAAATACGGTGTGCGGCATGCCCGGAACCACCCCCAGCAAGATCAAAATGCCGGCCGTAATGCCCAAGGCCCGGGGCGACATGAACATCTGCGCAGCAATCTGCTTGCCGGTGTCGTTGTCCTTGCCCACGCGCGAAATCACCATGGCCGCAGCCACCGAAATGAGCAAACCAGGAATCTGCGCGACCAGGGCATCGCCCACGGCCAGCAAGACGTAGCTGTTGGCCGCTTCGCCCGCCGACAGGCCGTGCTGGGCCATGCCGATGGCAAAGCCGCCGATGATGTTGATGATCAAAATCAAAATCCCGGCCACCGCATCACCGCGCACAAACTTGCTGGCACCGTCCATGGAGCCAAAGAAGTTCGCCTCTTCCTGCACCTCCAAGCGGCGGCGTTTGGCTTCGGCCTCGTCGATCAGGCCGGCGTTCAAGTCGGCATCCACAGCCATTTGCTTGCCCGGCATGGCATCCAAGGTAAAGCGGGCGGACACCTCGGCAATGCGCTCAGCCCCCTTGGTCACCACCATGAAGTTGATGACCACCAAAATGGCAAACACGATCAAACCCACGGCAAAGTTGCCGCCAATCAAGAAGTGGCCAAAGGCCTCAATCACCGCCCCAGCCGCACCGGGGCCGGTGTGCCCTTCGAGCAAAACCACGCGGGTCGAGGCCACGTTCAGCGACAAACGCATCAAGGTAGTGAGCAGCAACACCGACGGGAAGGCGGCAAAGTCCAGCGGCTTGACCATGTACGCCGCCACCATCATCACCATCAGCGCCAGGGCGATGTTCAGCGTGAAGAAGGTGTCCAGCATCCACGGGGCAATCGGCAGCACCATCAAGGCCAGGATGGCCACCACCAGGATGGGGGCCGCCAAGCCTTGCACAGCCCAGCCATTTTGGCCGGCCCATTGCTGAAGATTCTTTAAATTTGCGGTACTCATAGCACGCTTCCCTTTTATTTCAACGCTATTTATGGTTTTTATTCCGCAAAACGTTTCTTGTTATGCGGATCCAGCTCTTCTGGAACATCGGGTGGGGCCAAATCACCGGGGGCGGGCGCTTCGCCGCGCAGGCTGGCTTTCAACCGATACACATAGGCCAGCACCTGCGCCACAGCGGTGTAGAGCTGGGCTGGAATGGTTTGGTCAATTTCCGCATGGGCGTACAGCGCCCGCGCCAGCATGGGCGACTCCAACACGGGGACGCTGTGGGCCTTGGCCACTTCCCGAATCTTCAGCGCAATCAAATCTGCGCCCATGGCCACGACTTGGGGGGCGCTCATGGTGGCCTCGTCATAGCGCAGCGCCACGGCGTAATGGGTGGGGTTGGTGACAACAAAATCGGCCGCCGGCACGCGCGAAACCGAAGCACGGTGCGCCATCTCGCGCTGCTTTTGGCGAATTTTGCCCTTGACTTCAGGGCTGCCTTCAGACTCTTTGTGCTCTTGCTTGACCTCTTGGTGGCTCATTTTCAAGCGCTGCAAGAATAGGAATTTTTGCAAGGGCACATCAATCAGGGCCACGATGAACACCACCAACATCAGCAGCGTGAGGCCCGACAAAATCCAATCGCCCGCCATGGCCAAGGCCATCGGGCTGCCCTGCGCGGGCAACTTAGCCACATGCGCCACGCCATCACGAATGTGCAGCCAGGCGATAAATCCCAAAATCAGCGTCAGAAAAACGTTTTTGATCGCCGTGACCAATTGCTGCTTGGAAAACACGTTGCCCAAGCCTGTCAAGGGGTTGATCTTGCTGAATTTGGGCATGATGGGTGTCCAGCTGAACACCCAGCCGCCGGACATCAGACTGAGCAAAATCGTCGCCACATTGATGCACAGGGCAAACACCAGCACCCCCATGATGCCCAGGCCCATCATGCTGACCAGGCGCTCAAGCATCACATGCGGCACCAGCACCGTGGCCCCATCAAAGGTGAACTGCTGGCGCATCTCGATGCGCAGGTGCTGCAACAGGGTGGGGCCACCGGCCAACACCACCGCACAGCCGATGCCTAAAACCGCCAGATGCGACAAGTCCCGCGAGCGCGAGGTCTGGCCCTCGCTACGGGTCTTTTGCAGCTTCCTGGCGGTGGCTGGTAGGGATTTATCTTGGCTCGATTCCATGGTGGCATGAGAGGTAAGGTCTCATGCCATTGTCCGGATCTGGAAAGAATGCAAAGGATGGATAAGCCCGCTTTAAGGGCTGTTTATCTTGCAAAAGACGCAAGGCGATAATAAAAACAGGAGCTGCAAACGCTTATCCAGCAAGCGTTTCAAGCCTTTTTATCTATTTACATCAAAAACCCAGGCTGGCCAGCAAATCATCCACCTCGGACTGCGAGGACACCACATTGGGGGTGCTGGCTGGATCGACCACCGGGCCATTGAGCTGGGGATGGGCAATGGGCTGGCCTTCAGCCAACGCCGCAGCCCAGACATCTTCGGCATCCACCGCCTCAGGCACCGGCGGCGCAGGGGGCTGGGCAGGTGCCGCTGGGAGCACCGCACCGGCCGGGGCGGTTTGCACCAGCAATTCCACCAGCTGATTCTCCAGGCTGGAGGCCAAGGTAACCACCTTGGCAATCACCTGCCCAGTGAGGTCATGAAAATCCTGGGCCATCATGATGTCGGTCAGTTGCTGATCGACAATTTCGGTGGCGGTCTCCATGTCCTCCAGGTAGTTCATGATGTGCCCCTTGGCCACCGCAGCGACTGGGTCGGCAATCATGGACTGGCGCATCTGCTTGGTGGCATTGACGATATTGGTTTGGCGCACTTTTGCGTCATCCACCAAGCTCAACACTTTTTCGGCCGCCTCGCCGGTTAAACGGGCGATGTACGACAGCCGATTTTGGGCATCGGGCAGCTTGTCGGCCGAGCTGCGCAAACGATCAGCGTAGCCCAGCTCGCGCAAGGCATCGTGCAGCTGGCGCGTGAGCAGCCCCAGCTTGTTGTGAACATCGTCCTGCCCCAAACCGGCTGCAGGCGCATCAACGGGAGGATTGGGCAGATCTTCTTGCATGGTGTTTTACGCCAATCCTTGTTTTTTCAGGATCAGGGTCACCTTCTCTTCCAAGGTGGCCTTGGTAAAAGGTTTCACGATATAGCCAGCAGCCCCGCCTTGGGCGGCCGCCACAATATCCTCTTTACGGGCTTCCGCGGTCACCATCAGCACAGGCAGGTGTTTGAGTTTTTCGTCCGACTTCACTTCTGCCAACAGCTGAAAGCCGTTCATGTTGGGCATATTGATATCGGTCACCACGAAGTCGAACTTGCTGCTGCGCAGCTTTTGCAAGGCCGCTACACCGTCTTCAGCCTCATCGGCCTCAGAGAACCCGCTCTCTTTGAGCAGGTTGCGCACGATCCGGCGCATGGTGGAGAAGTCATCAACAATTAAAAAACGAAGGGCAGTGTTTGCCACATCGGGCCCCTTTCGGTGAAAAGTTATCGTTAAGGTCTTGCAGCTTCAGGGGCGGCGGATGGCCCCTTCGCTGCATCTACAGGTGCGGGTATTGTCGCTGGTTCAAAGGGTCGATTGTCCGGGGTTTGCCCTGTCAGCACTTCAGGAACGTCGGTTTGCTGCGTGACTGGCTGGAAATTTTTCCCCAGCAAGCGCTCTTCGGCTTCGCGGGTGAGCACAGTAATCGTAATGCGCCGGTTTTGCGGTGCCCGTGGTTGGTCCGGCAATAACAAATCCATGGACGAAAGGCCGACGACCCGGGCCAGCTTGTCATCGGGCATGCCCGCAGAAACCAGCTCCCGGCGTGAAGCATTGGCGCGATCGGTGGACAACTCCCAGTTGCTATACCCGCGCTCGCCATTGCCGTACGGTGCGGCATCGGTGTGCCCAGCCAAGCTGATGCGATTTTCTACCCCGCCCAGGGCCGCCCCCACCTCTCGCAGGATAACGCGCATATAGGGTTTGACGATGGCGCTGCCAATATCAAACATGGGGCGGTTTTGCTCATCCACAATTTGAATCTGCAAGCCATCCGGGGTGATATCCATGCGGATCTGCGAGCGGTACTCGTTGAGCGTGGCATTGCTGGAAATCACCGCCTCAATCTTGGCCTGCAAGGCCTTGATGCGCTGCGCATCTTCTTGTGCCCGACGGGCTTTGGCATCCATGTCACGGCGCCGATTGGTGTCGGCATCTGCGTCAGAGCGCTTGACCTGCCCGCTGATGCGGGCCAAATCAGTGCCACCCCCAGGAATGATGCTGGAGCTGTTACCGGCCCCATCCCCGCCCTGCATGGCCACTTTCAGCGGTGAATTAAAGTAGGCAGCAATGCCTTGCAAATCCCCTTTGGCGGTGGAGCCGAGCAGCCACATCAAGAGGAAAAACGCCATCATGGCGGTGACAAAGTCAGCGTAAGCAATTTTCCACGCGCCGCCATGCACACCATGCGCGCTTTTCTTAACGCGCTTGATGATGA
This sequence comes from Comamonas denitrificans, assembly GCF_042654745.1. NCBI lineage: Bacteria > Pseudomonadati > Pseudomonadota > Betaproteobacteria > Burkholderiales > Comamonadaceae > Comamonas > Comamonas denitrificans. The sequence continues at coordinate 101,700 of NZ_JBHSEY010000016.1, read as the reverse complement.
TGGGCTGGAGTTTTTTTTCACTCCCTCCCGCCTGGCCCTGGGGTGCGGTTGCCATTTACTTCTTGCCCTTGACGTGGGACTCGAGCTCAAGAAAGCCGGGGCGCTCCGTCGAGAAGAGAACTTTGCGGCCAAACTCAATCGCTGTGGGCGGGTTGTAGCCTTGCATACTGGCAATCAAGGTGCATTTGATGCAATCGAACTCTTTGGAGGCATCTTGCACGTTGTGCTCGACCAAGCAGGCCATGGGTTCGACCAAAGCGTAGGCCAGCAAAATCCCCAAAAACGTCCCGACCAGCGCCGAGGCAATCATCCCTCCCAACACCGAGGGGGGCTGCCCCACCGAGCCCATGGTGTTCACCACCCCCAGCACGGCGGCCACGATACCAAAGGCAGGCAAAGCACCAGCCAGCCGCTGCAAAGCGACCACCGGACGGTGCGCCTCTTGGTGGTGGGCATCAATTTCGTTGTCCATGAGCGATTCAATCTCATGGGAGTTGAGGTTGCCCGAGACCATCATGCGCAAATAATCGGTCATGAAATCGACCAAATGGTGGTCGGCCAACAGCGCAGGGTATTTTTGAAACATGGGGGAGTTCTGTGGCTCCTCCACATCGCCTTCAATGGACATCAAGCCCTCTTTGCGGGCTTTTTGCAAAATGTCATAGAGCAAGGCCAACAAGTCCATGAACCGGGCTTTGTTCTGTTTTCCCCCTTTAAAGGCAGCCGCCACGGCAGCGATGGTGGCTTTTAACACCTTGGGGGGATTGGATACCAAGAACGCACCCAGGGCCGAGCCACCAATGGTGGCCATCTCAAAGGGCAAGGCCTTAGCCAAAACATCCACGTTGCCGCCGTGCAATATATACACACCGAAAACGCAGCCAAAAGCAATAACATAACCAATGATGGCAAACATAGGCGGGATTTTGTCAGACTGCCGAGCAGTCAAATACGAAAACTAAAGGGAGAAAACTGCACTTCTTGGCTGCTTGGTGCAATTTCTTGCGCTTTTCATGCAATGGCGCAAAACGTTTGACTGTATCTTGCCTGCACTGCAGTCTGCTGGCACACGGTATTTCATCGTACACAGTAAGTAGTTACTAGCAGCACCAACCCAGCACAGCCCATGCACCATCACCCAACGGGCCAGACTGCACCGTAGTTGTTCAATATGGCATCCAGGGGCTGGTCGTGCGGCTCGGGCTCAAAGCAATCAATATACCCTTGCGCAAACCCCAAACCAACGGTGAACGGTTTGGGCTGCAATTGCGCCAAGGTGCGGTCATAAAAACCACCGCCGTAGCCCAGGCGATACCCCCCCGCGCCATAGCCCACACAGGGCACGAACAGCAACGTCGGCTCAATCACCTCCGTGTCTTTGGGCTTGGGAATCCCGTAGGCATCCTCTTCCATCGGGCACCCCGGATACCACACATGAAAACGCATGGTCTTGGTTTGCTTATCAATCACCGGCAAGCCAATGCGGCGCAACTGGGGTTTGTCCAGCAGCTCGCCATCTTCCTTCCAGCGGTGCAGGACAGGCAAGGGGTCAAATTCCCCTTTGATTGGCCAATACGCACCAATCACCGTATCGGCACGGCCCACCAACCAAATGCGCATGGCACTTTGCAGGTCGTGCGTGCTCTGCTGCCGATGGGGCATTTGCAAACGGGCTTGCACCAAACTTCGGCGCAGGGCTACTTTGTCCATCACATAATCCACAGAATGAAACGGCTTGCAATTTTGACACCGCTGGTGGCTTTGGCCACTACTTTGACCTGTCCTGGCGTTGTTTTCGCGCAGTCTGCCGCAGATGAGGTGCTGCTGCAGATGCAACAAGCCTCGCGCAAACAGGACCTGCGGACGCTGACCTCCCTGCTACCGGCCATCCAAGACCACCCGCTGGAAGTCTGGGGGCACTACTGGGCACTGAAGGCACGGCTAAGCAGTGCCACGGCCCAAGAGGTGGAAGACTTCCTGCAGCGCTGGCGCGGCACCTACCAAGAAGACCGCCTGCGCAACGACTGGCTGCTGCTGCTGGGCCAGCGGCGCAACTGGGCAGAATTTGAACGCCTGCACACCGAGTTTCGGATGCAAGACGACAAGCAGCTGCGCTGCTACGACTTGGCCATTGCCAGCATCGAAGGCCGCCTGCCCCAGCACGCCAGCACCGAACTGCAGCAACTGTGGATGGGCCAGCCCGCCAATGACGATGGCTGCACATACGCCGCCAGCACCCTGTACGCCGCCGAGCAACTGCCCGCCCTGGCCGTGTGGCAACGCGCCCGCCTGGGGGCCGAACGCAACCAACTGAGCACCGCGCGCAATGCGCTGGCCATCGTTGCGCCGCAGCACGTGGCTGCCCTGGCCGGGCTGTTCAAATCCCCGCAGGCATACCTAAGCAACCCCAAAACCACCCCACCGCCCGCCCTGGCCACGCTGGCCCTGGTTCGGCTGGCCAGCAGCGACCCCGACCAGGCCGCGCAATTGCTGCGCACGCGCTGGCAACAATCGCTGTCCGCCGAAGAGCAGCACTGGGTCTGGGGCATGATCGGCAAAGTGGCCGCCCGCCGCCTGTCTGACAATGCGCTGGATTATTTTGCACAAGTCAAACAGCTGACCGACCTGAACGACGACAGCCTGGCCTGGCTAGCCCGCGCCGCCTTGCGTGCTGGCCAATGGGACAAGGTGCAGCGCGCCATCGCCGCCATGTCCCCCGCACAACAGCAAGACAGCACCTGGGTGTACTGGCAGGCCCGCGCCCTGCTGACCCAGGGCACACCCGCCGACCAGGCACGCGCCCAGGCCTTGCTGGGCAGCATTGCCGGTGTCGATGGCTTCTACGAACAACTGGCCGCTGAAGACCTGGGGCAAGCCGTGCTGCCGCCGCCCGAGCCGCAGCCGCCCACCGCCGAGGAAATCGCCCGCGCCCACGCCAACCCCGGCCTGACGCGGGCGCTGTATGCCATCCGCATCGGCCTGCGCAGCGAAGGCGTGCGCGAATGGAACTACACCACCAACCTGCACCAACCCGGCGGCATGCATGACCGCGATCTGCTGGCCGCCGCTGCCATCGCCTGCCAAGCCCAGGTGTGGGATCGCTGCATCAACACCAGCGAGCGCACCAAGAGCTTTGTGAGCTGGCAGCAGCGCTACCCGATGCCGTTCAAAGACGAAGTGGTCACCCGCGCCCGCACCATTGGGCTCGATCCCGCCTATGTGTACGGGCTGATCCGCCAAGAAAGCCGCTTCATCATGGACGCACGCTCCCACGTCGGGGCCTCCGGGCTGATGCAGGTGATGCCCGCCACGGCCAAGTGGACGGCCAAAAAAATCGGCATGACCGATTTTCAGCCCTCAATGATCAACCAGCACGATGTAAACATCACCATCGGCACCGCCTACCTCAAGCTGGCGCTGGACGATTTTGATGGCTCCATGGCGCTGGCCGCCGCTGGGTACAACGCTGGCCCCGGTCGCCCGCGCAACTGGCGCAACGGCCCGGTGCTGGATGCAGCGATTTGGGCCGAAAACGTGCCCTTCACCGAAACGCGCGACTATGTGAAAAAGGTGCTGGCCAACACCACCAACTACGCCGCCGCCATCACCGGCCAACCCCAATCGCTACGATCCCGCCTGGGGCTGGTGGGGCCGAAAAACACCCCTGTGGCGTACAACAAAGAGCTACCTTAAATTTGATAGCTGTTTGCGCTTTAAATACATTGGTTTAAACGGATTAACACCATTAAAACCAATAATAACAAGCGCAAACAGCTTCAAATATCAATCCACATTGCGCACCTGATCGCCCTCCCACACCACCGCCCGGGCCGCCGCCAGCGCCTGCAAAAGCGCTAGCACCCAGGCCGCAGGGTCTTGATCGGCAAAGTAGCGCTGGCGCATCTGCTGCATCAGCGGCGTGCTGGCGCACCAATCCTGCACTTGCTGGCAGCTGGCCTGCTGCCATTCCAGCAATTTGTATTTCAACAACACCTTGGCCGCGTACTGCGCATGGCGCTGGGGGTCGGCCTGAAAGTCGGCCAAGCGTTTGCGGGCCACGGCCAGCGCCCCCGCCACATCGCTGAACATGCCGCCATGGCCGGGCAGCACCCACTCGGGTTGCAATTGCTCGATCACATCCAGCGTGGCCCCCACCTCGGCAAAGGCCTGCTCACCCTCAAGTTCAGGGAAAACCACACCAAACCCACGTTCCCACAGCGCATCGGCCGAAATCAACAAGCGCCGCTGCGGCTCAAACAAAACGACCGAATGCGGATCATGCCCCGGGGCCGCATGCACTTGCCAATCGCGCAAACCCAGCTGCACGGTAGCACCCGGTTGCACCACCCCATCAGCACGAAACTGCGGGCAGCGCTGCCCCGTCGGCGCATAGCTCAGGCCCACCGGGTCCCACGCCTGCACCAAGGCCAATTGCCCCGGTGCAACCCAGGTTTGCACCTGGGGCCAAGCCGCCTGCAGCGCAGCATTGCCACCGCAATGGTCGCTGTGCAAATGGGTGTTCACAATGTGCGCCAGCGTTTGCCCCTGCAGCGCCTGGCGCACCCCTTGCACGGTGGCCGCCGCCTCGGTGCAGTAACCGGTATCGACCACGGCGGTGCGCCCTTGGTTAAACACGATGTTGTTGGCACTGAGCCAACTGCGTTGCACAAAGCGCATTTCTGGCCACAAGGGGTCCACGGTAGAAAAATCAGACATAGTGGCACATTCTCGTTTACGTAAACGTCAAGCGAATCAGGTAAATTCCCGAGGGGGCCCCTCCCCATTTGCGCAATAAAACTGCTTTCAAAACCCCAAAAACTTGATAAAAATGCAGCAACCTGCGCAAAACGCCATTAAAAAAATCTGCCATGACCGACCTGCACAATATTGACAAACTCGACCGCGCCATCTTGCGCCGCTTGCAAGAAAATGGCCGCCAAACCTACGACGTGATCGGCGAGCAAGTGGGCCTGTCGCCCAGCGCCGTGCTGCGCCGCGTCAAGCGCCTGGAGGATGTGGGCATCATTGAGCGCTACGTTGCCCTCATCGCCCCGGCCAAGGTCGGCCTGGGCCTGACCGCCTACCTCAATGTGCGCCTGGAAAAAGGCGCTGGCATCCACAAGCGCAGCCCCATGGATGCGTTCCGCGAAAGCGTGCAGGCGTGGCCCGAAGTGGTCGAATGCGCCTCGCTGACGGGCGAGATGGATTACCTGCTGCAAGTGGTCGTCAGTGATATGGCGCACTACAGCCGCTTCATCATGGACACCTTGTTGCAGCACCCCAGCGTGCAAGACTGCAAAACCAGCTTTGTCCTGGACCGCGTCAAAGGCACCACCTCGGTGCCGCTCTAAGCCACACCAACACCACACCAAGACATTGGTATTTACCCTAGGACTCATAGGGAAGCCGCACTTATGGTGCAATGCAGGCATTCAAGGGTTTACCCCTATTTGCTTGTACCATGTTGTCTTCTATCCAGTCCTTTCTGCGCCGCTTCACGGCCCGCTCTTTGCTGCCCAAGGTGGTGCCCATTCGCACCCTGAAGGCCAAACACCGGCCCTTGGTGCTCCACCACCTGCTGCAGCTCAATGATGCCGACCGCTTCTTGCGCTTTGGCTACCTGGCCAACGATGCGCAAATTACCCGCTACGTCGAAAAACTCGACTTCACCCGCGACGAAGTGTTTGGCGTTTTCAACCGCCGCCTGCAATTGATCGCCATGGCGCATTTGGGCTACGGCGCTACGCCCCAGGCTGCGGCCGAGTTTGGCGTATCGGTACTGAAAAGCGCCCGTGGGCTGGGCCTGGGTGCGCGCCTGTTTGCCCGCGCTGGCATGCACGCCCGCAACCGCAACGTGAAAACCATGTGCATCCACGCACTCACGCAAAACAGTGCAATGCTAAAGATAGCTATCAACGCTGGTGCCCGCGTGGTTTACTACGGAACTGAGGCTGAAGCCTATTTGCAGCTACCGGCACCTGCTATGGATACACGCTTGGCGCAGCGTTTAGAGCAACGCTTTGCCGATGCCGATTACTTTCTGAAAAAGCAATGGCTGCGGGCCAGTGGTGGCCGATAGCCCTGCGGCGCAGCCGCCTATCCTGGCGAAAATCGCTGCGCAATCGGCTATTCTTAGCGCCTTGTTTCACTTGCGCGATAACACGCACTGACCACTGTGTCCGATTCCCACCCAGAGCGGGACGATAAACGCTCTTTCTGGCAGAAGTTTCAAGAATTTCTCCACCCCAGCCCCGATACGCCTGACGCGCTGATCGAAACCCTGGCCGAAGCAGAAGACAAAGCCATCATCAGCCCCGAGGCCCTGGCCATGCTTGAAGGCGTGATCCGCATGGCCGACCGCACGGCCGACGACATCATGGTGCCGGCCCCCCGCATGGACGTGCTGGACATTCACGCCCCTTTTGAAGCCCTGCTCGACCAGGTCATTCGCACCGCGCATTCGCGCTTTCCGGTGTACGAAGGCGCACGCGAAAACATCATTGGCGTGCTCATGGCCAAAGACCTGCTCAAGCTGCAGCGCTCGCCCACCTTGAAGCTGCGCGCCTTGCTGCGCCCGGTGAACTTCATCCCGGAAACCAAGGGCCTGTACGATTTGCTGCGCGAATTTCGCAGCAACCACTACCACCTGTCCATCGTCGTCGATGAGTTTGGCAACATCGCCGGACTGGTCACGATGGAGGATGTGCTGGAGCAAATCGTCGGCGAAATTGAAGACGAATTTGACACCCCCGACGAGGAAGGCGACATCTTCGCCCTGGCCGATGGCAGCTACCGCGTCGCTGGCGACCTGGACCTGAGCCGCGCCGTGCAGGCGTTTGACCTGCATCTGCCCGCGCACGCCATGGAAAACTTCGACACCCTGGGCGGCTATGTGGCCCACACCCTGGGCCATGTGCCACGGCGGGGCCAGGTGCTGCAATGGGAAGGGCTGGAGCTGCGCGTGCTGCTGACCAAAGGCGGCGCGGTGCGCTGGTTCCAGGTGCGCCGCCCCGAAGCCCCAGCCACAGATACGGCAGAAAGCACCCCATCTTGAGCACCTTGAGCTTGCCGCAGCGCTCTAGGCCGCAGTTGCCCACCGGGCAGCCGTGGCAATGGCGCTTGGCGATGCTGCCCGCGGGCTGGCTGCACGCGGCCTCGCTGGCCTGGCCGGGCCACGGCGCGGCCCTGTGGTGGCTGCAACTGCTCAGTCTGGCGCTGCTGTGCAAAGCCTTACTCACCGCCCCGCGCCGGCGCGATGGGGCGCTGCTGGGCTGGCTGTTTGGCACCAGCTGGCTGGCGGGCACCTTTTGGTGGCTGTTCACCTCCATGCACACCTACGGCGGCCTGGCGGCCCCGCTGGCGGCGGCCGGGGTGCTGGCCTTGGCGCTGTTTCTGGCCTTGTACTACGCCGCTGTTTGTGCGCTTTTTAAGCACTTTAGCTTTACCCACCGTGCGGTAAATGCTCTTGTTTTTGCAGCGTGCTGGCTGCTGGCCGAGTTGGCCCGGGGCGTGCTCTGGACGGGTTTTCCCTGGGGGGCCAGCGGCTATGCGCACATCTCCGGCCTACTCTTTCCCCTGGCCCGCTGGGTCGGGGTGTACGGCATTGGTGCCGCTGCGGCAGGCTTGGCCATGCTGCTGGCCCAAGTGCGCCGCAGCGACCTGCGCGACCCGAAAATCTGGGCCATGTGCGGCTATGGCGCCATGCTGCTGTTTGGCCTGCATGCCCAGCGCCAGCTCACACTGAACAACTACCGGCACGAGCAGCCGCCCCTGTCGGTGGCCCTGCTGCAAGGCAATATCCCCCAGGATGAAAAATTTCAAGCCGGCACCGGCATTCCGCTGGCGCTGCAGTGGTACAGCCGCCAGCTGTACGCCAGCCAGGCCGATTTGACCCTGGCCCCAGAAACCGCCATCCCGTTGCTGCCCCAGCAACTGAGCCCCGGCTACCTGGACGGCCTGCGCTCTTGGTTCAGCACCTGGGGCGACCACCGGGCCGCCTTGGTCGGCATGCCGTTGGGCAACGCGGCGCAGGGCTATACCAATTCGGTCATCGGCTGGTCGCCTGCAGAGCCCTCGGCCTACCGCTACGACAAGCACCACCTGGTGCCTTTTGGCGAATTTATCCCGCCGCTGTTCCAGTGGTTTGTGCGCATGATGGACATTCCGCTGGGGGAGTTTTCCCAAGGGGCCTTGGTGCAACCGTCCCTGCACTGGGCGGGCGAGCGCATTGCCCCCACCATCTGCTACGAAGACCTGTTTACCGAAGAGCTGGCCGCCCGCTTTGCCCAAGAAGCGCAAGCACCCACCATCTTTGCCAACCTGAGCAACATCGCCTGGTTTGGCGACAGCGTGGCCATCGACCAGCATTTGCACATCAGCCAGATGCGGGCCCTGGAGTTTGAGCGCCCGTTCTTGCGGGCCACCAACACCGGGGCCACGGCCATCATTGACCACCGGGGCAACGTCGTGCAGCAGCTGCCTTCGGCGCAGCGCGCCGTGCTGACCGGGGAAGTCACCGGCCACCAGCAGCGCACCCCCTACGCCCGCTGGATGGCCGTGACCGGGCTGTGGCCCTTGGCGGCGTGGGCGCTGGTGGTACTGGGCTTGGCCCTGTGGCAGCACAGGCGCGACAAACTGCGTTGCGCCACGTCCTGATCGCCGCCAGAGCCCGCCAAACCCCTCTCAAACCCTTTACACTGCAGCCCATATTTGTAATTAAGTTAGCACGTCCCTGCTAACGCGGAGTATTGAACCCCATGGCCGAATCTTTTTCCTATGAACAACTGATTGCTTCCGGAGAAGGCAAACTGTTCAACCCCGACAGTGGCCGTTTGCCGCTGCCGCCGATGTTGATGTTTGACCGCATCACCCACATCTCTGAAGACGGTGGTGCCCACGGTTTGGGCCGCATCGAGGCCGAGCTGGATGTCAAACCCAATCTGTGGTTTTTTGATTGCCACTTCCAAGGCGACCCGGTCATGCCCGGCTGCCTGGGGCTGGATGCCATGTGGCAGCTCATTGGTTTTTACCTGACCTGGCTGCGCCTGCCGGGCCGAGGCCGCGCCCTGGGGGCTGGCGAAGTGAAATTCACCGGCGAAGTGGGCCCCGAGGTGAAGTTGGTCAAGTACGAGATCGACATCAAACGCGTCATCAAACGCAAGCTGTGCATGGCCATTGGCGATGCCCGCCTGCTGGCCGATGGCAAAGAAATTTATGTGTGCAACGACCTGCGCGTAGGCCTGTTTCTGCGCGAGGGCGACAAGGCTGGAGGCCAGGCATGACCCCACGGCGCGTCGTAATTACCGGTGCGGGCATCGTCTCGTGCATTGGCAATGATTTGGCTACGGTCGAAGCGGCTTTGCGCAACGGCACCAGCGGCATCCAGGCCGTGCCGGAAATGACCGAAATGGGGCTGCGCAGCCAAGTGGCCGGCGTTCCCACTATTGATATCGAAGCACGCATCGACCGCAAACAGTTGCGCTTCATGGGAAATGCTGCCGCATACTCCCAAATTGCGCTGGAAGACGCTATCAAGCAAGCGGGCCTCACGCCAGAGCAAATCTCGCACCCGCGCACCGGTTTGATCATGGGCTCGGGCGGCGGCTCGCCCGCCAACCAAATCGAGGCCGCCGACACCCTGCGCGAAAAAGGCATCCGCCGCGTCGGCCCCTACCAGGTCACGCGCTGCATGAGCAGCACCGTCTCGGCCTGCCTGGCGACCAATTTCAAGGTCAAGGGCATCAACTACTCGATCACCTCGGCCTGCTCCACCTCGGCGCACTGCATTGGTGCGGCCGCCCAGCAAATTGCCTGGGGCATGCAAGATGTGATGTTTGCCGGTGGCGGCGAAGAACTATCCTGGGGCATGTCGCTGCTGTTTGACGGCATGGGCGCCATGTCCAGCAAGTACAACGCCACCCCAGAAAAAGCCGCCCGCGCCTACGACGCGAACCGCGATGGCTTTGTCATCGCCGGCGGCGGCGGTGCCGTGGTACTCGAAAGCCTGGAGCACGCCCAGGCGCGCGGGGCCACCATCTTGGCCGAAGTGGTCGGCTTTGGTGCCACCAGCGACGGCGAAGACATGGTCGCCCCGTCCGGCGACGGTGCCATTGCCTGCATGCAGCAAGCCATGCAAGGCCTGGATGCACCCATTGACTACATCAACACCCACGGCACCTCCACCCCCGTGGGCGATATGCAGGAAGTGCGGGCCATGCGCGCCGTGTTTGGCGATGCCGTGCCACCGTTTTCCAGCACCAAATCGCTCACCGGCCACTCGCTGGGCGCCACCGGCGTGCAAGAGGCGATTTACTGCCTGATCATGCTGAACAAGGGGTTTATCGCTGGCTCGGCCAACGTCGAAACCCCCGACCCGGCCCTGGGCGACATGCCCCTGGTCACGACCACGCGCGATGCCCAGCTGAACCAAGTGCTGTCCAACAGCTTTGGTTTTGGCGGCACCAACGCCAGCTTGGTGCTGCGCCGCTGGGCCGGAGCCTGAACCAACAATGCCCACATGCCACGGGGGTGCTAAATGAAAGTGGTGGTTTTTGATTATCTGGGCAGCATCGACCCCGACAGCGTCGGGGCCGTCATGGATGTCGGTACCTGGCAAGCCCAGCCGGGCATCGCCGATGCCATTGCCCACCTCAACCACCACGGCTGGCACGTGGTGCAGGCCGTGAACCAACCCGGCTTGGGGCGGGGCAGCTTGGAGATTGCGGAGCTCACCGCCGTGCAGCAGCGCCTGCAGAAAATCCTCAATGCCGCAGGCGGGCGGATCGAAGCCTTCTTTTTCTGCCCCCACGCTCCCGAAGAGCACTGCGACTGCCGCAAGCCCGCCCCTGGCCTGCTGCTGCAAATTGCCGCCCGCTGCGGGGTCGCCCCCCAAGAGCTGTGGGTGGTCGGCCTGTGCCAAGCACACATCCAGGCCGGGCTGGCCGTGGGGGCCAAGGTGGCCTTGGTCATGCCCGACCCCTCTTTGCACATCGACTGCACGCTCTGCGCCGAAAGCCCGTTGCCGCGCTACGCCAACTGGATGGCGCTGGCCCACGCCCTGGCCCCTGATTGACCCTTGCGGCTGGCCAGACCACTACCACTGCCCTGCGCTGGCCCATTTCCTTCCGACTTCTGCCCCGCCATGCTGTTTTTGCGTTCTCTTTTGCACACCTTTTGGATGGTGATTACCGTCATTCCCTACACCTTGGGGGTTTTATTGGCCCGCGTCCTGGGCCTGCCGGTGATGGTGCGCTGGCGCATTGGCACGGCCTGGCTGATGCTCAGCGTCCACGCGGCGCGTTGGTTTTGCGGCATTCACTACCGGGTGCAAGGCTTGGAACATTTACCCACCGACCCCCACCAGGGCGTGGTGCTGCTGGCCAAGCACCAATCAACGTTTGAAACCTTTTTGCTCCCTGGCATCCTGCCCCGGCGCATTGCCTACGTGTTTAAAAAAGAGCTGCTGCGCATCCCTTTTTTCGGCTGGTCGATTGGCAGCATGGACATGATTCACATTGACCGCAAGCACGGCAGCCGTGCGTTTCACAAGGTGGTCGAGCAAGGCAAGCGCCTGCTGGGCGAAGGCGTGTGGGTGGCGATGTTCCCCGAAGGCACCCGCGTGGGCCGGGGCGAAGTGGGCGATTACAAAAGCGGTGCCGCGCGCCTGGCCTGTATGTGTGGCGTACCCGTCGTGCCGGTGGCCATTACCAGCGCGCGCTGCTGGCCCCGCAATGGCTTTGTGCGCTACCCCGGCACGGTGGAAGTCTCGATTGGCCCGCCCATCCCCACCACCGGGCGCAAGCACGATGAGCTGACCGCCGAGGTGCAGCGCTGGATTGAGGCCGAAATGCGCCGCTTGGACCCCGAGGCTTACCCCGAAGCCGCCTCCCCGGCCGCCCCCAGCGCCCCCACCGTGCCCCCCGCTGCGCCCAAGGCATGACGCAGGCCCCGCCGCCCACGCCCCCCGTGCCGCCGCTGCCGCCATTTACCCTGGTGCGCAGCGCCCGGCGCAGCCTGGGCCTGGAGATCAGCGCCAGCAAGGGGCTGGTCGTGCGCGCCCCGCTGCGCGCCAGTGAGCGGCAAATTCAGGCCCTGCTGCACGAAAAAGCCGGGTGGATTCGCAGCAAGCTCAGCCTGGTGCAAGAGCGCCAGGAAGCACAAGTACAGATTGATTGGCACAACCGCACCACCCTGCCCTTTTTGGGCGGCCAATTGCAATTGGAGCTGCACCCCAGCGCCCCGCGCGAAGGCTTGCTGGTGGCCGTAGCGGCCCAGCGCTGGGTGCTGCACCTGCCCTGCGCGGCCGATGCCAGCGCGGCGGCCATGCGCACGGCCACCTGGGCCTGGTGGCTGGGCCAGGCCCGCAGCGTGTTCACCGAGCGCTTGCAGCATTACGCCCCGCAATTGGGCGTGGCCTGGCGCAGCCTGCGCCTGACGAATGCCCGCACCCGCTGGGGCAGCGCCAAGCACGATGGCAGCCTCATGCTCAACGCCAAGCTGCTGCATTACCCCCTGCCGGTGGTGGATTACGTGGTGGTGCATGAGCTGGCCCACCTGCACGAGATGAACCACAGCCCGCGCTTTTGGGCCTGGGTGGCCCAAGCCTGCCCGGATTACTTGGCGCTGCGGGCCGCCTTGAAGGCCCAGGCTGCACCACTTTGGTAAAAACAATAGCTGCTTGCGCTTTATTTACAATGTTTTTTTATTATTTAATGCAAAAAACATTGATTTATAAGCGCTACCAGCTCTTGAAAAGATAGTTTTACCAGCGCGGTGTCTGGCTGCGCCAGCTGCTGATCAGGCGCAGCAAGGTGCGGTTGATGGTCTCCAGGTGCATGCCGTGCTGCTCGCACAGGTCGCGCACGGCTTCGGCACCGGTTTCGTTTTCCAGGGCAATGGCCATTTCCAGGCTGGAGGCGTACGGCCCCTCTTGGCGCAGCGCGGCATCGGGGATGCGTTCGGACAGGGGCAGGCGAGCTAGGCTTTCTTCCAGCGGTTCGCCCAGGATGTCGTCCAGCCGGGAGAACAGGCCGCACAAATAGACTTCGCTGCGCAGCTCTTGGCTGACCCCGGCATCCAGCAGCAGCGAAGTGAGCTGTGCCCGCTGCACCATAGACTGGCGCACGGGCTGCAAATCGGGCTCTTCGCAGGCGTGCAGCAGCAAATTGCCCAGCCACTTTTGCAACGGGCCGTAGCCCAGCAGCACCAGGGCGCGGCGCAGCGAATCAATGGGGTGGCGTGCGCCCAGCGCGGCGGAGTTGGCAAACAGCATCAGGCGGTAGGCCAGCAGCGGGTCTTCGCTCAAGATTTCTTCAAACGTATCGAGCGGCTGGTCGGCATCGACCGCCTTCATCAGCCGCAGCACATGGGCGTGCGAGGGGTGCAGAACTTTGGCCCCGCGCAGGTTGAACAGCACATCCTCATCGGGCCAGCCCACCACGGCGCTGGCCTGGTAGCGGTCAAAGCAGCAGCGCAGCATGGTTTGGCTGTGCAGGTCTTCGTACATTTGCCGCTCCAGCAGAAAGGCGCATTCTTCGGGCGGCGGCGGGGTGCGCAAAAATTCCAGCGCATCCTGCGGGTGGATGCTCAATAGCCCACTGGTGAACAGGTTGGCCACCTCGGCACTGGGCAGGGCATCGCGCTTGCCGCGCCAGATCAGGCGCACATTTTTGCGGGCCGCGTTTTGCACGTAGGCCAACAAGCTGGCATCCCACTGCAGCCACTCGCCGCGCACTTCCAGCGCCCAAAACGGGCTGTCATGGATGCGCACCAGCAGGTTTTTCAGCAGCGCCGGGGATTGCGGCGAGAGCAGCACCCGGGGGGCGGTAGGGCTCCAGGTTTGCTCCAGGGTGCGCAAAAAGTGGGCCACATCGACCGGCTCATCGGTGCTGTCGTGCAAAAACAATTGCACGCCGGCCAGCTGGCGGTCGCTGCTCCACATCGGGCGGTAGCCCATGACCAGGACGTTCAAAGCGTATTGCACGGCAGACTTTCAAATGCATAGCTGCTAACGCTTGACCAATAAGCGTTAGGGCCGGATTTTCATCAAAATTTTAAGAAATATAGTTCAACAGCGATAGCTTTTGAATCGACGCGTACGACTGCAGCGCCGCCGAGACGGCTGTTTGCTGGGTCTTCATTTGCGCAACCGCCCGCACCATGCCTTCGGCATCGTACTGCTCGGCCGCCACGCGCTGGGCTTCGGTTTGTTCCTCGCGCACCAGCAAGGTGTTGCCCATGCGTTCTGCTTGGTTGAGCAGGTCACCGGCCAGCCCGGTGACGGTGGAGATGCGGTTCATCGCCGTGTCCAGCTCGGTGAGCGACTGGGTGATGCCGTGTGCCAGCGTGCCGTAGGCGGTGCTGCCATCGTACTTACCGTTGTCGCGCACTGCGGCAATGGCGCGGTCCAGCGCCTCGAAGGTGGAAATCGTGGTGCTGGGCTTGATGGTGAAGCCATCGCCGGCCACAGGCTGGCCTTTGATGACCACGTCCATGCCGGCCACGCTGATGGCGGCCCCTTCTTTGTAGGAGCTCCAGGTCGTGCCGCCATCGGTGGTGTATTCCAGCACCCCGGCGTTGTCCTGGAAGGTGATTTCAATCGGCGTTGTCACTGCCGCAGCCACTGCCGGGTCTTTGATCACGCCAATATCGGCGTGGGCCTTGCCTTGGTTGGGCGTGCCTGCGGCGTGCGAATAGGGGTCAATCTCCAGCACGCCGTTGCCGGTTTTGCCACTGAAAAATGCCAGTACGCCGTTGAGCGAATTGGCAATGTGAAACTCGCCGCTGTTGGGCTGGCCCGATTGAATGCCTTCCTCGTCGTTGGGGAAGGGCAGGCCGGTTTTTGTGTCCAGCCCGCGAAACAGCGGCAGGCCGTTGCTGTCCACGCGGTTGGCGTATTTGGCAATTTGCTCGCGCAGGCTGGTCAGTTGCTCCACCAGGGTGTCGCGCTGCACTTGGTTGTACACGCCGCTGCCGGCATTGACCATCAGGGCGCGGAAGGATTGCAGGGCATCCATGGTTTCGCGCAGCGTTGATTCGCCGTACTCGATCGTGGCTTTTTGCGCATCCAGCCCGCGCTGGTCACTGGCAATGCGCTCCAGGCGGTTGCGGGCGCGCTCGGCCTGGGCGGCGGCCACGGGGTCGTCGCTGGGACGAATCACGCGCATGCCGGCCGAGGTGTGCTCCATCTGGCTGGCCAGCTCGTTTTGCTGGCGGTTGATGTTGTTGATGGTGCGGTCGTACATATTGGCCGTACCCAGGCGGGAAATCGACATGGCAAAGACTCCTTAACTTAGCGTGCGCATCAGCGGCCCACAGCGTTCAACACGCTGTCGAACAGGCTTTGCGCAATTTGAATCACTTTGGATGAGGCCTGGTAGGCCTGTTGGTACTGCAGCAGGCGGGCGGCCTCTTCGTCCAGGTTCACCCCGGAAACCGCTGTACGGTCCATTTCCAGGTTTTTCGCCACGGTGGACGAGAGCTTTTTCGCCAGCTGCACGCTTTGCGTGCGCGTGCCCACCACGGCCATGGCGGCAGAAAAACCATCGCTCAGGGTGGTGCCCTGGTCAAACACTTTCTTGTCACGCAGGTCCAAAAACGCCCCGGCGTTGCCGGCGTTCAGGCGAAAGGCTTCGCCAAAATCCAGGGCATTGGCCACGTCCACCGTATCGCCGGCGGCGGGGGTGCCGGTCAGGGTAATGCTCCAGCCGTTGATGGTGATCGGCTGGCCAGGGGTGTAGTCCATCGGGGCAGAGGCCGGCCCCCAGGTGCTGCTCAGGTGGTCATAGATTTGGTAGGTGACCTGGCCCGCACCGTCAAAGGTTAGGCGCACCGGGTCTTGCGCGGCAGGAATGCCGGTGAAGTCGTTGGCCCCCAGCTGGGTCAATTGCAGCTTGCCGGTGTTGTTTTTATTGATATTGGCCGTGAGCGCACTGGCTGCGGCCAATTCATCCGGGTTGTGTACCAGGGCTTCGATCTCGCTGGCCGCCGTGCTGAAAGGCTTGAACAACATGCTGTTGCCCGCCACGGCCGCAGCGGTGGTCGCATTGGGCACCGTAAAGCGCAGGCCATCGGCATCAAAACCAGCATTCAAAGCGGCCATGGTCAAAGGTGGGGTAGAGCTGCCGTTGAACACCTTGCCGTCTGACATGCGCGTGAGCACCGGGGCCACGGGCGAGCCTTCAAAAATCAAGCGGTATTCCGAGGGCTTGAGCTGGCTGGCATCCATCACCTGGGTGGTGGCGGCCCCGGGGCCAATATTGCTGTAGCCGGTGATGTTGCCGTAGCCGGTGCTGGTGCTGGGCAGGCTGAACAAGGCCCCACCTTGCTGCCCGTTCAGGGTCAGGCCGCGCTGGTTTTGCAGGTTCAGCTCGTGCCCGATGGTCATGGCCAGGCGGCCCAGCAGGTTGCGCCCTTCGGCCAGGTCTTCGTTGCGAAATTTCAGCAGCCCAGCAATTTCGCCACCGCCGACCATGGCCGCCGTCAGCTCTAGCTGTTGCCCGCCGGGCTGGCTAAAGTACAGCGCCATGCGCTGGCTGCCAGGGTATTCCTTGGTTTCTTCCACGCTCAGCTGCCCGCTGTTGATGCCCAGCACCAGCGCCTGGCTGCCCCCGACAAACAGGCTGATGCTGCCGTCGTCGGCCGCCACCTGGGTGGTTTGCACGTACTGGTTGATTTCGCGGATCACCTGGTCACGGGCATCGAGCAAATCATTGGGCTGGTGGCCGGTGGCCAGGGCGCGGCTGATTTCGTTGTTCAGGCGGGCCACTTGGCTGGCTTTGTCATTCACCAGCAGCGCGTTGTTGCGCAGTTGCTGCGCGGTGGAGTAGTCCTGCTCTTCCAGCATGTTGGAGGCCGCGTGAAAGCGCGCCGCCAGCTCGCTCATGCGGGTGAGCACCACGTTGCGCCCCGTGGCATCCGAGGGGGCGGCCTGCACATCGACAAAGGCGTTCATCATGTTGGTGACGGCCGCGCCCAGGCTGCCATCGCCGCCTTTGAACACGTCTTGCATTTGCATCAGGCCTTGCAGGCGGCTGGTATCGGCCGCATGGATGGCGTTGGCAGCGTTGGATTGGCGGTTGAGCAAGGCGCTGTAGTTGCGCATCACCGTGGCCACCTGCACGCCTTTGCCAATAAAGCCGTTGCCCATGTTTTGCCCGTGCAAGGCATTGGTATAGACGGTTTGGCGCGAGTAACCGGGGGTATTGACGTTGGCAATGTTGTGGCCAACGGTGGTCAGGGCTTGCTGATTGGCGTTCAGGGCGGATACGCCGACATTCATGAGACTCATAACGGCTGCTCTTTCTTCATTTCTGCAAAATTTTTAAAAAATATTCACGCCTGGTTGCCCCGCTGCACGGCCTGGGCGCTTTCAATGGCCCGCGATAGCTTGTTGGCGTATTGCGGATCGGTGGCATAGCCCGCTTTTTGCAAAGCAGTGGCGTAATCTTTGGCGTTGCCGGTGGCCTGCATGGCGTTGGCATAGCGCGGGTTTTGGCTGATCAGGCGGGCGTAGTCGCGGAAGGACTCTTCATACGAGTCGTAGGCGCGGAACTTGGCCTTGACCTTGCGGGCCTCGCCGTTGATGTATTCGGTGGTGGTGATCTCGGCCACCTTGCCCGTCCAGCCGCCCGTGGCCTTGATGCCAAACAGGTTGAAGGAGTTGGCCCCGCCGGCACCGCGAATTTCGCTTTGGCCCCAGCCGGTTTCATGCCCGGCCTGGCCAATCATGTAGTGCGCCGGGATGCCGCTTTCGCGGGCCACGCGCTGGGCGGCGGCCTGGTGGCCTTTGACAAAATTCTCGCGCCCTTTGGGCGAGGGGGCGTAGGCATCCAGCGCCTGGGCGTTGGCCGCCGTGCCCAGCATGCCCGCGCTTTGCGCCCACTGGGTAAAGCGGCCGCTGCGGCTGGCAAAGTTCACGGTGGAGGGGATGGAAAAGCCGCCGCGCTCCACGCCGCCAATGGGCTGCTGCAGCCCGGCGAGCGCTTCTTTTTCATCCACCCCCATGGAGCGGGCAATTTGCGCGGTGATCGAAGCGCTCAAGCCCCCGGGCAGCCCGGCCATGCTGACGGACAGCTGCTGGTCGTACATGTCGCGGGCCAGGTCGCCCCCGCCGCCTTCTTGGTCGATCAGGCCGCTTTTCATGGTGGCCTGGCGCATGCTTTTGATCATCTCGCGCATGAAGAGCGATTCGAGCTGCTTGGCCGCTTCGCGTGCGGCTTGGGGGGTTTTGTTGGTGGCCTCGTTTTTCAGACCGTTGAGCGAATTGACATCTCCGGCCAGGGCATTGCTGGCGCTATAGCCCAAAATTTGACTGCTCATAACACCTCCAACTCTGCCTCCAAAGCCCCGGCGGCTTTGAGCGCTTGCAATATGGCCAGTAAATCCTGGGGCGTGGCCCCCAGGGCGTTGAGCGAGCGCACCACATCGGCCAAATTGGCCGACGAGGGCACGTTCACGATGCTGCCCGGCTCCTGGGTGACCTGGATATTGGCTTTTTCGCGCACCACGGTTTCCCCTAGCGAGAAGGCATTGGGCTGGCTGATGACCGGGGTCGAATCAATGGTGATGGCCAGATTGCCGTGGGCAATGGCGCTGGGTTTTAAGCTCACGGCCTGGTTCATGACGATGGAGCCGGTGCGCGGGTTAATCACCACCTTGGCCGCAGGCCTGCTGCCGGTCAGTTGCAGCTCTTCAATGGCCGCCATAAAGCCCACGCGGGCGCTGGGGTCCATGGGGGCACGCACCTCCACAGTGCGCCCATCCAGCGCGGCGGCGGTGCCCAGGCCGTAGCGGCTGTTGATCACTTGCACCACCTTGCTGGCGGTTTGAAAGTCTGCAGCGTTCAGCCCCAGGCGGATGGTGTCGCCCTCATTAAAGGGCGAGGGCACGGCCCGCTCCACCTGCGCCCCCATGGGGATGCGGCCAGCGCTCAGGTGGTTGATTTGCACCTTGCTGCCACCGGCCGAGGCCCCGGCCCCGCCCACCACCATATTGCCCTGGGCCAGGGCGTAAATCTCGCCATCGGCACCGCGCAGCGGGGTGGTGATCAAGGTGCCGCCTTTGAGCGATTTGGCATTGCCCATGGAGGAGACCACCACATCGATCTGCTGGCCCGGCTGGGCAAAGGCGGGCAGCTCGGCCGTGACGATGACGGCGGCAACGTTTTTCAGCTGGATGTTGCGGGCGTTGATATTGCCCGGCAGGGTGATGCCCATTTGCTGCAAATAGTTTTGCACCGACTGGGTGGTGTAGGGCATTTGGGTGGTTTGGTCGCCCGTGCCATCCAGGCCCACCACCAGCCCGTAGCCGGACAACTGGTTGCTGCGCACGCCCTGCACGGCAGCAACTTCTTTGATGCGCAGCGCTTGCGCAGGCTGCCAAGCCAGTGCGCCCACAAGGGCGGTGAGCAAGGCCAGGTTACGTGCGCCAGCACGCAAAAAGCGCAGGGAGTGGGGCATGGACAGTATCTTCATACTGCCCGATTTTGGAGATTTCTAAAAAGGCAGAACGCTCAAAAAGAAGGATGCTAACCAGCCAATTGATTGGGCTGCCCCCTGCTGGCCACGGCTGCGCGACTCCACGCGCACATTGGCCACCTGCTGCGAGCTGATGACGCTGCCCGGCTGCATCAAATACGGATCGACCGTGCCGGTAAAGCGCAGCACATCGACGTTGTGGTTCACGCCAATTTGCTTTTCGCCCGCCACCACCAGGTGCCCGTTGGGCAGCACCTCGATCACGCTGGTGGTGATGGTGCCGCTGAAAGTATTGGCGCTGCTGGTGCCGCCGCCGCCTTGAAATTTGTTGCTCGATTCGGCCTCGGCGCTCAGGCGGCCCAAGGTTTTGGGGCTGTTCAAAAAGGGAATGGCCCCCACGCTGGCATCCAGCTCATTGCTGCGCGAGACGTTGGAGCTTTGCTTTTGGCTGGCCGCCACTTTTTCAACGATTTGCACCATTACCGTATCGCCCACCATGCGGGCGCGGCGGTTTTCAAACACCGGGCGGTAGCGGCTGGCCTGGTACAGGCTGCCGCTGTTGCTGACCACCTGCGTCGGGGGGGCGATTTGCCCGGCGCTGACTGGAGCGGTGTTGCCGATGTCCACCGGTGGGGGATTGTTCAAGGCGCAGCCGCTCAAGACGGCGGCGGCCAGCAGCCCAACATGGGCTGGACGAAAAAACAAAGGGGTAAAGCCAGCCATGGCGCGTGCTCCAAAATAAAAGAGCTGTTTGCGCTTATATGCAGTTGTTTTTAAGCACAAAACACCTAAAAACCATACCAACAAAGCGCAAACAGCTATCAATAATTAAATCTGTACCAAGCGACCCAGCATCTGGTCGCTGGTGGAAATGGCCTTGGAATTCATCTCGTAGGCGCGTTGCGTCTGGATCATGGTGACCAGCTCATTGACCACGTTCACGTTGGACGATTCCAAATAGCACTGCAGCACGGTGCCGATGCTGGTGTCGCCGGGGGCCCCGGTTTGCGGTGCGCCCGAGGCCGGGGTTTCGCGGTAGAGGTTTTCGCCCACCGGCTCCAATCCAGCCGGATTGATAAAGGTGGCCAAGTTCAGCTGGCCGATTTGCTGCGGCTCGGTCTCGCCCGGGGCCAGCACGGTGACGATGCCGGTCTTGCTGATGGTGAAGCTGCGCGAATCGGGCGGCACGGTAATGCCGTCCAGCAGCGGGTAGCCGCCCGAGGTGACCAGGGTGCCATCGCCATTCAGGGCAAAGGTGCCGTCGCGGGTGTAGGTGGTGCTGCCATCGGGCATTTGAATTTGGAAAAACCCATCGCCATTGACGGCCACGTCGTAGGCCTTGCCGGTCTCCAGCGGCGTGCCTTGCGAAAAGGTGCGCGTGGTGGCCACCGAGCGCACGCCCAGGCCCATGTGCATGCCGGTGGGCAGCTGGTTTTGCTCATCCACCTGGGAGCCCACTTGGCGCAGGTTTTGGTAAATCAGGTCTTCAAACACCGCCGTCTGGCGCTTGAAACCCGTGGTGGTGACGTTGGCCAGGTTGTGCGAAACCGTGTCCATATTCGTCTGTTGGGCGTTCATGCCGGTTTTGGCAATCCACAGGGAATTCATCATGGTAGGAGTCCTCCTTGGCTGGCCTTAGCCATTCAGGCCCAGCAACTGGGCAGCGGTTTTATCGTTGGTCTCGGCCGTGGTCAGCAGCTTCATTTGCGCCTCAAACTGGCGGGCCGCAGCAATCATGTCCACCATGGTGCCCACGGCATTGACGTTGGAGCCTTCCAGCACCCCGTCGGCCAGGCGGGCGGTGGCATCGGTGGGCAGCGGGTTGCCATCGGCGGCGCGGTACAGGCCATCGTCACCGCGCACCAGGGGCGCGCCAGCCTCAGGCGTAATCATCTTGAGGCGGCCAATATTGATCGGGTCTTGCCCCGGCTCGGTGGCCGAAATCGTGCCATCGGCCCCAAAGCTGACCTTGGCGTTTTGCGGCACATCAATGGGCGTGCCGCCATCGGAGAGGATGGGCAGGCCATTGGCCGTCATCAGCTGGCCTTGGTCGTTCACTTCCAAAGCGCCGTTGCGCGTGTAGGCCTCCAGGCCATCCAACCCCTGCACGGCAAACCAGGCATTGCCCCGGGCCATGACATCGGTGGGCTTGCCGGTGGTAATGGCCGTGCCCGGTTCGTCGGAATAGCCCGAGGTGGCATCCAGCCCAAACACCCGGGTGCTGGAGCCCGCACCTTCCAGCGGTACCGAGCGAAAGGTCGTCAGCTCGGCACGAAAGCCGGTGGTGGTGGCATTGGCCAGGTTGTTGGACAGGATGGCCTGGCGCTGCATGGCAGCGTTGGCCCCGGTCATGGTGGTGTAGATCATGCGATCCATGGCGGGCTACTCCTTCTCGTTCACCAATGCGGCATCAACGCAGGTTCACCAAGGTGGAAAACACTTGGTCTTGCGTCTTGATCGTCTGCGCGTTGGCCTGGTAAGAGCGCTGGGCGGTCATCATGCCCACCAGCTCGGCGGTCAAATCGACGTTGGACTCTTCCAGGGCACAGCCCGTAATCTGGCCAAAACTGCCCGAACCGGCCGAACCGTACAGCACCGGGCCAGAGTCGTTGGTCTGCACCCAGTTGTTGTTGCCGTTGGGGGCCAGCCCTTGCGGGTTGGTAAAGCGGGCCAGGGCCACCTTGCCCTCGGGGCGGGTCAGGCCGTTGGAGTACGAAGCCATCAGCGTGCCGTCCTTGGAGACGTTTACCCCCGTCAGCTCGCCCGAGGCGTAGCCGTCCTGGGTCATCTTATCGACGCTCCATTTGCGGTCGTTTTGCGTCATGCCGCTCAAATCCAGGGTGACCGTAAACGGCGCAGGCGGGTTGTTCGGGTTGGCCAGCGAAGGATCGACGTTCAAGGTCGTCACCGTGGTGGAGTCAAATTTGCCTTCACCGTCAAACGTCACCGTCCCAATGGGCGCACGCACCACAGGCGGGGTTGCGCTGGGATCGTCCAGGCCGTCATACACATCCCAAGTATTGCTGCCATTTTTCACAAAATAGACTTCCACCGGAATGGCCACGCCCTGGCTGTCGTACACCTGCAGCGAGGTGCCATAAGTGTGGCGCGGTGTGTTCGGGGTGACGCTGGTGGCATCCGGCGCGGTGGCCGGCAAATTGGCCGCTTGAATGGACAAGCCCGTGGTTTGGCGCCCCGGGATGCCAGCCCCGGTGGGAAACTGCAAATCCACCGGCTGGGTGCCCGTGGCATTGGCATCGGCCCAGCCTTGCACCTTGTCGCCATTGGCGGTGACCAAAAAGCCGTTTTTATCCAGCTGGAATGCACCATTGCGCGTGTAAGCCGTGCCACTGGGGGTATTGACGACAAAAAAGCCATCGCCATTGATGGCCATGTCCAAGCCATTGGCCGTGGGCGTAATCACGCCTTGGCTAAATTGCTGGGTGACGGCCGCCACACTCACGCCGATACCGGCCCCGGCGCTGCCCGGGCACTGGCCCGAGCCCATGGCGCTGGCCACCATCTCGTTAAATTCAGCACGCGATTTTTTAAAACCGATGGTGTTGCTGTTGGCAATGTTGTGGCCGCTGACATCCAGGCTTTTGCTGGCGGCGTTCAGGCCGGAAAGACCGTGATGAAACCCCATGGTGCTGCTCCTTAAAACTGAAAAACTGAAAAATTTAAAACACAGCCTTGACGTTGCTGTAGCCAATGCTCTTGCCATTGGCCAGCTCCAGCACCATGCCTTGGTCGGTAATACTGGTGCCCACCACGGCCTGCGGGGCCAGCGCCGTGGACTGCACGGTGTCTTGCCCATTGGTAGCAACCACTTTGAACTGCAAATTGCTCACATCCCCGTCGTAATTGGAGCCATCCCAGGTAAAGTAATTGCGCCCCGGATTGGCAGCACCCAATTGCAAGGTGTCGATGACCTGGCCGCTGGCGTTGGTGATTTGCACCTGCACATCGCCCGCCACACCGTCCAAATCAAAGGCCGCAGTACCGCGTGTGGTGGTGGTTTTGTTGCCATCGGCATCTTCGGTTTCCTGAACGGCCACGCCCAGTTCGTTGCCTTCGGACAGCACGGTGCGGCCAATCAAATTGCTGCCTTGCAGCATTTGCACCGTCGAGAACTGGCTGGTGACGCTATTGACGGTGTCGTTGAGCTTTTCAATGCCCGTCACCGTGCTGATCTGCGCCATTTGCGAGGTCATTTGCGCGTTGTCCATCGGCGCGGTGGGGTCCTGGTTTTTCAACTGGGCCACCAGCAGCGTGAGGAACTGGTTTTGCATATCGGCGGCGTTGGTGGCACCAAAGCCGTTTTGCCCATTGGCAGCGCTGGCGTTCGCAGCGGTGTTGGAAATCGGGGTGAACATAGCGGTTTGCCTTTTGGTTTTTTTGAGCGCTTACTGGCCCAGCTGCAAGGTTTTGAGCAACAGCGTTTTTGCCGTGTTCATGACTTCAACGTTGTTCTGGTAGGAGCGCGAGGCCGAGATCATGTCCACCATCTCATCGACCGCACTGACGTTGGAGTGGGTGACATAGCCTTGCTCATCGGCCAGAGGGTGCTCGGGCGAATACACCTTGCGCCCGGGGGCATCGTTTTCTTTGATACCGACCACTTTCACGCCCGCCGCCCCCTCGTCGCCCATGGGAGCCGTCTGAAACACCACTTGGCGGGCTTTGTAGCTTTCGCCATCGGGGCCGGCTACCGCATCCACGTTGGCCAGGTTGGAGGCCACCACGTTCAGGCGCTGCGATTGCGCACTCAGGGCGCTGCCCGACACACTGAAAATAGAAAACATCGACATCGTGCTCTACCTTAAAAAATTTTTACTGACCGGTAATGGCCGACAGCAAGGTGCGTGACGATCCATTGATAAACCGCAGCGTGGCTTCGTAACGCACGGCGTTATCGACAAAATTGGCCCGCTCACGGTCCATGTCCACCGTGTTGTTGTCCAAAGCGGGCTGGGCCGACAGGCTGTAGCCCAGGCGCTGGTCTTTGTCTTTGCCAAAATTCACCGTGGGCACGGGAATGTGCTTGGCATCCGTGGTGCTCAAGAGGCGCATTTGCTCTTGCACACTGCTTTCGCCCTCGGTGGCGGCTTTTAACGTTTTGGCAAAGTCAAAGTCCCGCGCCACGTAACCAGGGGTATCGACGTTGGCAATATTGCTGGAAATCAAACGCTGCCGCTCGGCACGCAACACCAAGGCATCGGTTTGAAAATTCAAATTCGCGGTGATTTTGTTGAACATGGCACTCTTTCCTCCAAGCAAAGCCAACCCAGAGGCACAGGTCGGCTCCAAGTCGTGCAGCGATTATGGAAACTTGCCCCAATCCTGAAAGCGCAAAGAAAGCACCCTTGGCTGCGTTTTTCCAGGGTTTAAAAAGCCTGTGCCTGCTTACAGTTGCCGCAACCCCCACTGTGCATGTGAATTGTTTTTTTATGCTGCCTTCGCTCCTGCCCCTCCCTTTGCGCCGCCTGGCCTGGCTGGCGGCACTGGGCTGTGCCAGCGCCAGCGCACAAAACAGCCTGCCAGAGCTCAACGCCCTGGGCAGCCAATGGGTGCAAAGCGCCATTGGCCAAGGCGGCGCGGGTGGGGACGAAGCATTGCAAAGCCTGCCCCTGCGCATGGAAGTGCACGTGGGCAAGCTCGATGCCCGCCTGCAGCTGGCCCCGTGCAACCAGGTAGAGCCCTACCTGCCCGTCGGCTCCAAACTGTGGGGCCGCACCCGCATTGGCCTGCGCTGCATCGAGCCTGGTGCCCGGCCCTGGAATGTGTTTTTACCGGTCACGGTGCAAGCCTGGGGCATGGGCTGGGTGCTCAATACCAATGTCAATGCCGGCGAAACCCTGGATGCCAGCAGCGCCAGCCAAGCCGAAGTCGATTGGGCGGCCGACACCTCGCCGGTGATTGCCCTGCCCGAAGGCTGGGTCGGCCAAACTGCCGCCCGCAACTTGATGGCCCGACAAACGCTGCGCCAGTCCATGGTGCGGCCCGCCGAGGTGTTTGCCAAAGGGGCCACGGTCAAAGTCCTGGCCAAAGGGGCCGGGTTTGTCGTTACCTCGTCCGGCAAAGCGGTCAATGGCGCGGGAGTGGGCGAAACCGTCAAGGTCCGGATGGATAATGGCCGCCTTGTCTCCGGTACCGTCAATGCCCAAGGGGATGTCGAAACAGGAATGTAGGCCACCCAAAGACACTCAGCCGCGCCAACATTGCGTTGCAAAGAAAGTCCTCAAGTTCCTCTGCCCCTTGCCGATACCAGTAACAACTCAGCGATAAAACACGCTACGGAGAAAGAAAATGAAGGTCGGAACCAACAACAACATCGAAATGCTGGCAAGCAAGCTCCAGCAAACCACTGCCCAAAATGCACAGCAAAAACAAGTGGGTACCGCTGCCGAATCGGTGCAAGCCAGTGGCCGCACTGCCCAATCGGGGGTGCCAGTGACGGTCTCCAAATCGGTGCGCTCGCTGGGCGAAGGCTCTAAAACCACCAGCGATGTGGACACCGCCAAGGTGCAAGCCATGCGCGAGGCCATCGCCAACGGCACGTTCAAAGTGAACGCCGGGGCCATTGCCGACAAATTGCTGACCGATGCCAGCATGTTCTTGGGTGCTGCCCGCGCTTAAAACCACCTCACAAAAAATCAAGGCCCCGCTGGCCTGCACGTTTCCAGCCTTTCCGACCTTCGGCTGGTGTGCAAGGACAGCGGGGCTTTACTATTGGCGCTGTTTTGTTTTGAGTTGTTTTTGACTGTTTTTCCAGCGCCTTCTTTTTCTCTCTTGGGAATCGCCTGACCATGCAACTAGACCAAGCCCTGGCCCACATTGATGGCCTGCTCGACCTGATCACCCCCCTGCTGACCGAGGACTCGCCCGAGGCCATGGCCCAAGCCATGGAGCAGCTGCAAAGCAGCATGACGGCCTTTGTCCAATTGGCCCAGCGGTTTGAAGTCAGCGCCTTCACCCCCAGCGCCATCGCCCACATGCAGCGCATCTCTGACCGGCTGGCGCAAATGCGCGGGCACATCGTCAAAATCGGGGCCATCAACCAGCAGCAGCTCCAGGCCCTCATGCCCCAGCAGGGCAGCGCCCACACCTACGGCGGCAGCAAACTGCCCCCCGGCGCAGCCGCCTCGGTGGCGCGGCTGTACCATGTCAGCGGTTAATTCAAAGCTTGAAAGGTCATAGCACATGCCGCTTATGCCACAAGGGGAAATCCCTGATTTCAACCCCCATTCCAATCTTCATTTAGCCCCCTGGGCCTGCCACCCCGCAGCCACCCGAGGGCGGCGTTACGCTGAAGCCCCCACCCCCACCCGCAACGACCACCAGCGCGACCGCGACCGCATCGTGCACAGCAGCGCTTTTCGCCGCTTGGTCTATAAAACCCAGGTGTTCGTAAACCATGAGGGCGACCTGTTTCGCACGCGCCTGACGCACTCGCTGGAAGTGGCGCAGATGGGCCGCAGCATTGCCCGCCCCCTGGGACTGAATGAAGACTTGGTCGAAGCCATCTGCCTGGCACACGACCTGGGCCACACCCCGTTTGGCCACGCTGGACAAGATGCTTTGAACGAATGCATGCACGACTGGGGCGGTTTTGAGCACAACCTGCAAAGCCTGCGCGTGGTCGATCGGCTGGAAGAGCGCTACCCCGACTTTGACGGCCTGAACCTCACCTTTGAAACCCGCGAAGGCGTGCTCAAACACTGCTCGGCCACCAACGCGCACTTGCTGGAGCAGCAAGAGCCTGGGGGCGTGGCCCAGCGTTTTCTTCTCAAGCAACAACCCTCGCTGGAGGCCCAACTGGCCAACCTGGCCGATGCCATCGCCTACAACGCCCACGATGTGGACGATGGCGTGCGCTCGGGCCTCATCACGCTGGAGCAGCTGCAAAGCATCCCTTTGTTTGCCGGGCATTACCAGCAGGTGCTGCACGACCACCCCCATTTGCAGGCTGCGGACCAAAGCCGCCGTTTGCTCTACGAAAGCATTCGCCGCATGCTCTCGGCGCAGGTTTACGATGTCATCGCCACCACCCAGGCCAACATTGCCGCCGCAGGCGTGGCCAGCGTGCAGGATGTGCGCCAATCGGGCCAGCGGCTGGTGGCCTTTAGCCCTTCCATGCACTACAACAGCCAAGCGCTGAAAACGTTTTTGCTGCACCACCTGTACCGCCACCCCCAGGTCATGCAGACCATGACGGCGGCGCAGCAAGTGGTGCGCGAGCTGTTCGCCTACTACCTGGAACATCCCCAGACCATGAAGCCACGCTTTGCCCAGCGTGCCCAACAGGCCGCAGCCGCCCAAGACACCGCCGCCCGCGCCCGGGCTGTGGCCGACTTTGTCGCCGGCATGACCGACCGCTACGCCGCCAGCGAACACCAGCGCCTGACCGGGCAACGCCTGTTGGCCTGACAATACCGCCTTTGCCCCCCTTTGCGTTGGAGAAGCCCCACCCATGAACACCCCCACCCCTGGCCCCGAAACACTGTCCTACCCGGAAGACATCGTCATCGCCGACACCGTGCGCTGGCTGGAAAAGGCGGTGATCGGCCTGAACCTGTGCCCCTTTGCCAAAGGTGTACACACCAAGGGGCAGATTCACTACGCCGTCAGCCAAGCCCAGGATGCCGAAGGGGTGGTGCTGGACTTGCACCGCGAGCTCGAAGCCCTGGCCGAATCCAACCCCGACAAGCGCGACACCACCTTACTGATCCTGCCGCAGGCGTTTGAAGACTTCTTAGATTTCAACGACTTCCTCGCCGTTGCCGATGCCATGGTGGACGAGCTGGAGCTGGGCGGCATCTTGCAGGTGGCCTCTTTTCACCCGCGCTTTCAGTTTGAGGGCACCGAGGTGGACGACGTGACCAACTGCACCAACCGCGCCCCCTACCCCACGCTGCACCTGCTGCGCGAAGACAGCATCGACAAAGCCGTGGAAGCCTACCCTGAGGCCGAAATGATCTACGAGCGCAACATGCAAACCCTGGAAGACATGGGCCTGGAGGCCTGGCTTGACCTTGACCTGGGCCCGCGCTGCCCCATCACCGGCCGCACCCTGAACACCCCGAATGAAGAAAAATAAACCTGCCAAACCGGCCACTCCCGCGCAGCAGGACGTGGCCGCCCAGCTTGGCCTGCGGCCCGGTCAAAACCTGGAACTGCTCAAGGCCCTGCACATCCTCACCCGCGAGGGCAAGCTCAACCAGGACTCGCGGCGCAAGCTCAAGCAGGTGTACCACCTCTACCAGTTCATTGCGCCCCTCTTGGAAGAACTCAGCGCCAACGACCACCCCGTCACCCTGGCCGACCACGGCGCGGGCAAGTCCTACCTGGGCTTCATCCTGTACGACCTGTTCTTCAAAAACCTGGGCCGGGGCAGCATCTACGGCATCGAAACCCGCGCCCCACTGGTGCAGGCCTCGCAGCAACTGGCGGCCGACCTGGGCTTTGACCGGATGCAGTTTCTGAACATGTCCGTGGCCGAATCCACGCAGGCCGACTTCATGCCCGCGCAGTTCGACATCGTCACTGCCCTGCACGCCTGCGACACCGCCACGGACGATGCCATTGCCTTCGGCCTGGAAAAACACGCCCAGGCCCTGGTGCTGGTGCCCTGTTGCCAAGCCGAGCTGGCCGCTGCCATGCGCCAAAACAAAGCCCTGCACCTGGCGCGCACCCCGCTGGCCGAACTGTGGCGCCACCCCATCCACACGCGCGAAATTGGCAGCCACCTGACCAACGTGCTGCGCTGCCTGTACCTGGAAGCTTGCGGCTACCAAGTGACGGTGACCGAGCTGGTGGGCTGGGAGCACAGCATGAAAAACGAGCTCATCATCGCCCGCTACACCGGCCAGAAAAAACGCAGCAGCGCCCAGCGCCTGCGCGAGCTGTTGGAGCAATTTGGTCTGCAAACGGCGTTGGCGCACCGCTATCCCTTGTCCGGGGTAGCAGCTCCATAAACCATGCCCGCATGGCCCGGCTTGAGCGGCCTTGGGGGCGCAGGCCAGTCGGTACTGACTTATTGCCGGTGCTGCCCTCGGCCCCTGCCCAGCCCCCGATAATCGGCGCATGACTTCCACACCCGCGCACAGCGCCCAAGACTTCAGCGCTCTGGCGCTCAGCCCGGCCACTTTGGCCAATTTGCAGCAACTGGGCTATCTGCACATGACCCCCATCCAAGCCGCCAGCTTGCCCCTGGCCTTGCAGGGCCACGACCTGATTGCCCAAGCCAGCACCGGTAGCGGCAAGACGGCCGCCTTTGGCCTGGCACTGCTGGCGCGCCTGAACCCGCGCTGCTTTGGCGTGCAAGCGCTGGTGCTGTGCCCCACGCGCGAGCTGGCCGACCAAGTCAGTGCAGAGATTCGCCGCCTGGCACGCGTCAGCGACAACGTCAAAGTCGTCACCCTGTGCGGCGGCGTACCGCTGCGCGGGCAGGCGCAAAGCCTCTCGCACGGCGCGCACATCGTTGTCGGCACACCGGGGCGCGTGATGGACCACTTGGAGCGCTCGACCCTGGCGCTCGACCAGCTCAACACCTTGGTGCTGGACGAGGCCGACCGGATGCTGGACATGGGCTTTTTTAACGACATCGCCACCGTGGCGCGCCAGTGCCCGCCAAACCGCCAAACGCTGCTGTTCTCAGCCACCTACCCAGAAGGCATCGTCAAGCTCAGCCAGCAGTTCATGCGGCACCCGCAGCAAATCACCGTGCAGGCGCAGCACAGCGCCGACAAGATTGAGCAGCGTTGGTACGAGATTCAAAACAGCGAGCGCCTGCACACCGTCGGCCTGCTGCTGGAGCACTTTCGCCCTGAGTCGTCGATTGCCTTTTGCAACACCAAACAGCAGTGCCGCGACCTGGTGGCTGTGCTGCAAGCGCGGGGCGTAAGCGCACTGGCGTTGTTTGGCGAGCTGGAGCAGCGCGAGCGCGACCAAGTGCTGGTGCAGTTTGCCAACCGCAGTTGCTCGGTGCTGGTGGCCACTGATGTGGCGGCGCGCGGGCTGGACATTGCCGACCTGGCTGCCGTCATCAACGTTGATGTCACGCCCGACCCGGAAATCCACATCCACCGCATTGGCCGCACCGGCCGGGGCGACGCGCAAGGGCTGGCGCTCAACTTGGTCAGCCTGGACGAAATGGGCAGCGTCAGCAAAATTGAAGTGCTGCAAGGGCGCGAATCGCAGTGGAGCCAAGTCAGCGAGCTGACCCCCACCGGCCACGGCCCCCTGGTGCCGCCGATGGCGACCATTCAAATCATTGGCGGGCGCAAAGAGAAAATCCGCGCCGGCGACGTGTTGGGCGCGCTGACCGGCGACATGGGCTATGTGCGCGAGCAGGTCGGCAAAATCAACGTCAATGACTTCTCCACCTACGTCGCCGTCGAGCGTGCCATTGCGCCGCAAGTGGTGCAGCGCCTGAACGCCGGTCGCGTCAAAGGCAAAAGCGTCAAAGCCCGCTTGGTGACCGACGACCCCATAGATTAACGAGGTGCGCTCCCTGGCGCACCAATAACAAAGGCCGCTTGCGCGGCCTTTGTCGTTTTGGCAGAGGACAGGCCCCGGCAATGCCAGAGCCTGACTGCAGCGGCAATTACATGCCCATGCCGCCCATGCCACCCATACCGCCCATGTCGGGCATGGCAGGGGCTGCGTCAGCCTTGGGGGCTTCAGCGACCATGCACTCGGTGGTCAGCAGCAGCGAAGCAACCGAAGCGGCGTTTTGCAGCGCGGTGCGGGTCACCTTGGTGGGGTCCAAAATGCCCATTTCCAGCATGTCGCCGTAGGTGTCGTTGGCCGCGTTGAAGCCGTAGTTGCCCTGGCCTTCCAGCACCTTGTTCACAACCACCGAAGGCTCGCCACCGGCGTTGGCCACGATTTCGCGCAGGGGCGCTTCGATGGCTTTGAGCACCAGCTTGATACCAGCGTCTTGCTCAGCATGGCCTGTGGTCAGGTTGCCCACGGCTTGCTTGGCGCGCAGCAGGGCCACGCCACCGCCAGCCACAATGCCTTCTTCCACAGCAGCGCGGGTGGCGTGCAGAGCATCTTCCACGCGGGCTTTCTTCTCTTTCATCTCGACTTCGGTGGCTGCACCGACCTTGATCACAGCCACACCGCCAGCCAGCTTGGCCACGCGCTCTTGCAGCTTCTCGCGGTCGTAGTCGCTGGTGGCTTCTTCGATCTGGATGCGGATTTGCTTCACGCGCGCTTCGATTTCGTCGGCCTTGCCAGCACCGTCGATGATGGTGGTGTTTTCTTTGCCGATTTCCACGCGGGCAGCTTGGCCCAGGTCTTCCAGGGTCACTTTTTCCAGCGACAGGCCCACTTCTTCAGCGATGACCTTGCCACCGGTCAGGATGGCGATGTCTTCCAGCATGGCTTTGCGACGGTCGCCAAAGCCAGGCGCCTTGACAGCCACCACTTTCAGAATGCCGCGGATGGTGTTCACCACCAGGGTGGCCAGGGCTTCACCTTCCACGTCTTCGGCCACGATCAGCAGGGGGCGGCCGGCCTTGGCCACGGCTTCCAGCGTGGGCAGCAGGTCGCGGATGTTGCTGATCTTCTTGTCAAACAGCAGCACGAAGGGGTTGTCCAGGATGGCGGACTGCTTCTCGGGGTTGTTGATGAAGTAGGGCGACAGGTAGCCACGGTCAAACTGCATGCCTTCGACGACATCCAGTTCGTTTTGCAGCGATTTGCCTTCTTCCACGGTAATCACGCCTTCTTTGCCCACTTTGTCCATGGCTTCGGCAATGATGGTGCCCACCGACTCGTCCGAGTTGGCCGAGATGGAGCCCACTTGGGCGATCTCTTTGCTGGTGGTGGTGGCTTTGGATTGCTTTTTCAGCTCTTCCACCAGGGCAATCACGGCCTTGTCGATGCCGCGCTTCAGGTCCATGGGGTTCAGGCCAGCGGCCACGTACTTGATGCCTTCGCGCACGATGGCCTGGGCCAGCACGGTGGCGGTGGTGGTGCCGTCACCGGCGATATCGTTGGTCTTGGAAGCAACTTCCTTGACCAGCTGGGCACCCATGTTCTGCAGCTTGTCTTTCAGCTCAATTTCTTTGGCGACCGACACACCGTCTTTGGTCACGGTGGGGGCACCGAACGAGCGCTCCAGCACCACGTTGCGGCCTTTGGGGCCCAGGGTCACTTTCACAGCGTTGGCCAGAATGTTCACGCCTTCGACCATACGGGTGCGGGCATCGGTACCGAAAACTACGTCTTTTGCTGCCATGTTTGGCTCCTAAATATCAGTGAAATACCTTGTTAGCGCTTTATACATAAGCGCTAACAGCTATTAATTTATTCGAGTAATGAAAGCTTACTTCTCGACGACGGCAAACAGGTCGTCTTCTTTCATGACCAACAGCTCTTCGCCGTTCATCTTCACGGTTTGGCCGCTGTATTTGCCGAACAGCACGCGGTCGCCCACCTTCACGTTCAGGGGCGAGACCACGCCTTGGTCGTTCTTCTTGCCAGGGCCCACCGCCAGCACTTCACCTTGATCGGGCTTTTCGGCGGCGTTGTCGGGCAGGACGATGCCAGAAGCGGTCTTGGTTTCGTTTTCCAGGCGCTTGACGATCACGCGATCGTGCAGGGGACGCAGGTTCATAAGAGAACTCCTCAAATAATGCTTAACAGAACAAAAAAGTATCGACTCCGGGGTCGATGCTGCTGTACTTGGGGACGGTTTGTTAGCACTCAACCCCAACGAGTGCTAATGATAAGGGCGAAAAATGGGGTTTCAAGAGCCCAGCAGCGGCAAGATTGCAGAGATTGCTCTCTGCAAGCACTGGCCGCATCACCGAAACCATCGAAATATCATGGGCGAAATCACTACGACCAGCAAAGTGCAAACCGATGGCATTGAGCAGATCAACCAAACCGTCGAACCAATGGATCCGGTCACGCAATCGAACGCCGCCCTGCGGCGTTTACTTTTTCACCGCCACCACGCGCAAGGCGGTGCTCTCCTTGACCTCTTCCATCACCACATAACTGTTGGATTGGGCGGGCACCGGCATTTGCGCCAAGATGGTGCCCAGCAAGCGGCGGTATTCGTTCATGCCGCCCAAGCGGGCCTTGATCAGGTAGTCAAAACGCCCGGCAATCAAATGGCACTCTTGCACCTCGGGGATGTGCGCCAGGGCATCGCGAACTTTTTTAAAAATCTGCTCGGATTTTTCGGTCAGGGTAATTTCCACAAACACCAGCAACGACCGCCCCAGTGCCTGCGGATTGATGCGCGCGTAATAGCCTGTAATCACCCCCAGCTGCTCCAGCCGTTTCACCCGTTGGGAACAGGGAGAAGTGGAAAGGCCGACACTTTCTCCCAGTTCGGTCATCGTCAAGCGCCCTTGCTGCTGCAGCAAGTCCAGAATGCGAAGATCTATGGTGTCCAATTCATACATTGCCGGTATTCACTCCAAAACCCATCATAAACAGAAATTATTTCTGCAATAAACCCTAAAAACAGAAAAATATAACCGACGATTTGGCTACAGTTGCAGCCGTTTTAATGTTACTGGAGACCTCCAAAATGAAAGTTGTCGTACTCGGCGCAGGCGTAGTCGGCGTAACCACCGCGTATTACCTGGCCCGTGCGGGGGCTGAAGTCACGGTCATTGACCGCAATGCTGGCCCGGCGCTGGACACCAGCTTTGCCAACGCAGGGCAAATTTCTTACGGCTATTCCACGCCTTGGGGGGCCCCGGGCATTCCGACCAAGGCCATCAAATGGATGTTTGAACAGCACGCGCCGCTGGCCATTCGCCTCGATGGCAGCGCGTTTCAATTGAGCTGGATGAGCGCCATGCTCTACAACTGCTCGCCCGAGCGCTACGCCATCAACAAAGAGCGCATGCTGCGCGTCTCCAACTACAGCCGCCAGTGCCTGGCGCAGCTGCGGGCGGACACCGGCATCCAGTTCGAAGGGCGCAGCGCCGGCACGCTGCAGCTGTTTCGCTCGCAAAAGCAGGTGGAGCAAGCCCAGCGTGACATGGAGGTGCTCAAAGAATGCGGCATCGCCTACGAGCTGCTGGACAAAGCCGGGGTCTGCCGCGCCGAACCCGCCCTGGCGCAATCGCCCGCCCCCATCGCCGGCGGCCTGCGCCTGCCCGAAGATGAAACGGGCGACTGCTTTTTGTTCACCAACGCCTTGGCCAAGCTGGCCGAAGGCCTGGGGGTGCAGTTTCGCTGGAACACCGAAATCGACCAGCTGACGCAAGGCCCCGATGGCCGCATCAGCGGCGTGCGCATCCACAACGCAGACGGCAGCGCGGCCGAAACCCTGCAGGCCGATCGCTATGTGCTGGCCCTGGGCAGCTTCTCGCGCCCGCTGCTGCAATCGACCGGGCTGGATTTGCCGATTTACCCGGTCAAGGGCTATTCGCTGACGATTCCCATCGTGAACGAAGCCCTGGCCCCGGTCTCCACCGTGCTGGACGAGACGTACAAAATCGCCGTCACCCGCTTTGACCAGCGCATCCGCGTCGGTGGCATGGCCGAGCTGGGCGGCTTTGACCGCCAGCTGCGCCCCCAGCGCCGTGCCACGCTGGAGATGGTGGTCGGCCAACTCTTCCCCGGCGGCGACCTGCCCAAGGCCGAGTTCTGGACGGGCCTGCGCCCCATGACCCCGGACAGCACCCCCATCATCGGCAAAACCCCGATTGCCAACCTCTACCTCAACACCGGCCACGGCACCCTGGGCTGGACCATGTCCTGCGGCAGCGGCAAGCTGGTGGCCGACATCGTGCTGGAGCGCGCCGCCGACATCAGCACCGAGGGGCTCTCGGTCGAACGCTATATGCGTGCAGGCAAAGTCTGCACCCGCGCTGCATGAGCCGCCCGGCCTGGGTCGAGATCGACCTTGCCGCCCTGCAAGCGAACTACGCCGCCGCCAAAAAAGCCCATGGCGGGCGGGTGTTTGCCGTGCTCAAAGCCAACGCCTACGGCCACGGTGCCCTGGCCTGTGCCCAGGCGCTGGCCACAGCCAGCCCCCCTGCCGATGCCTTTGCCGTGGCCTTTGTCGAAGAAGCCCTGCCGCTGCGCGCCGCCGGCATCACCCAGCCCATCCTGGTGCTGGAAGGGGCCTTTGCGGCCGACGATGTCCAGCTGGCCGCCCAGCACCAGCTGTGGCTGGTGACCCACCAAGCGCAGCAACTGCAGCTGATTGAGCAGCATGCCGGGGCCGCGCTGCACATTTGGCTCAAAGTGGATAGCGGTATGCACCGCGTAGGCTTTGCACCGCACGACATTGCCGCCGCCCACGCCCGTTTGGCGGCGCTGCCCCAGGTAGAAAAGGTGAGCTTTCTCACCCACCTGGCCCGGGCCGATGAGCTGGACACCCCCGCGCCCACCGAGGCGCAATTGCACGCTTTTCACACCGCCACCGCCAATCTGGCCGGCTGGCGCAGCATCAGCAACTCGGCCGCCATCCTGGCCTGGCCCCAAGCGCACCAGGACTGGGGGCGCGCAGGCATCATGCTCTACGGTGCCGCGCCGTGCGCCAGCAGCACCGCGCTGCAGCCAGTCATGGCGTTGAAAAGCCGCATTTTTGCCCAGCGCTGGCTGGAAGTGGGCGACAGCCTGGGCTATGGCGCTGCCTTCACCGCCACCCAGCGCACCCGCGTGGGCCTGGTGGCCATGGGCTACGCCGACGGCTACCCACGCACCACGCCCAATGGCACGCCCGTGGCCATTGACGGCCACCTCAGCCGCACCATTGGCCGCGTCTCCATGGACATGATGACGGTGGACTTGACCGATCTACCGGGCGTTGGCCTGGGCGCAGAAGTGCAGCTGTGGGGCCCACAGGTGGACATCAACACCATCGCGGCCGCGAACAACACCATCGCCTACGAGCTGATGTGCCACGTGCAGCGCGTGCCCAGGGTGTACCGGTAAGCCCTCTGCCCCCATAAAAAAAGCCCTGCCGTTGTTGATGGCAGGGCTTTTTATTGAGGCCAAACCTGGATTTTTGCGATTTTTGACGACTTTTAGTGGTTTTTATCGGTTTTAAAAACTTCTAACCGTCTACGGCAGCGCCGGCAGCGGCCCACCGCCAAACTGTGCAAAACAGGTACGCAGAATGTGAAAGTGGTCTTCAAAGAACTGCGGCTCCAGCTGCCACAGCTCTTGAAGCGGCACCCAATCGGCCGCCACTGCATCGTCGCCGCCATTGACTTCGGGCAGGGTGTCGCCCGGCAGGTGCAGCACGTAAACGTGGGTAATGGTGCGCCCGCGCAGGCTGCGCTCGGGGTGGTCAAAAATGCGCACGCCTTGCAAGGCCGCTTGCCAGTCCTCGGCGCTCAGGGCCAGGCCGGTTTCTTCCTGCAGCTCGCGCTGGGCAGATTCTGCCAAGGTGTCGCGCTGCTCTAAAAAACCACCGGGCAGGGCCAGCAGGCCTTTGCCGGGGCTGTGACCGCGCTGCACCAGCAGCACA
This sequence comes from Comamonas denitrificans, assembly GCF_042654745.1. NCBI lineage: Bacteria > Pseudomonadati > Pseudomonadota > Betaproteobacteria > Burkholderiales > Comamonadaceae > Comamonas > Comamonas denitrificans. The sequence continues at coordinate 64,764 of NZ_JBHSEY010000016.1, read as the reverse complement.
TGCTTGGCGCACACCACCAGGGTATCCACGGTGACAAACACCGGCGCAAACGGGGCCCCCGCCCAGGCTGCGCGGTAGGCGGCCAGGGCCTGGGCTTCTTCGCGCACCGCAGCGTAGGCGGGGGTCTCGCGCCAGGTGGTCAGCGCTTGCAGCACCGGCTCGGGCAGGGCGGCGGCCAAGGCGGCCTGCACCTGCTCGGCCGGCTGCTCATCCAAATTCCACAACATCTCACGCAGCGGCGTGGCATCGACCGCGCCCTGGCGGGGCAGTTCAATGGCTTTCCACTTCGGGAAGTGGCGCAAATACGCACTGCTGGCATCTTTTTCGTGGCTGATCAGGCCCATGCTGACCCCCATGGGCGGCACCAAGGCTTCCACCCAGCGCTGCACTTCGGCCACCCACTGGGGCAGATCGTAGTAATCGCGGATGGGCACAAACTGCACCCGGCCCTTCATGCGGGTGGGCAGGCAGTCGTCGATCATTTTGCGCCGCTCTTCCCACACCCACGGGTTCTTGGGGCTGCGGGCCTGGTGGGCGCTGCCCAGCACCACAATGACCTGCTGGGCCACTTGCAGCGCCTGCTCCAGCAAGGCCAGGTGCCCATTGTGAAACGGTTGAAAGCGGCCAATCAGCACCGCAGTGTGCACTTGATACATCGTCAAACCCTGAAAATAAGAATAGCTTTCTCCGCTGATTAAATAACAATTTCACCGTCTTTTAACCATGAAATCCTTTATTAACAAGCGGAAAAAGCTATGAATGAAGAGGTTTTACAAACCAGCCGCTGCACGCAGCGCTGAAGGCTTGTGGTCTGCGTTCACATTGCTGCGCAATATGAACTTCGCCCCAAAGCGGCTGTGCCCGCTGGCGCGGGCGCTGGTTTTACAAACCAGCCGCTGCACGCAGCGCAGCCGCTTTGTCGGTGCGCTCCCAGGTGAATTCGGGCTCTTCGCGGCCGAAGTGGCCGTAGGCTGCGGTTTTGGCGTAAATGGGGCGCAGCAGGTCGAGCATTTGAATGATGCCTTTGGGGCGCAGGTCAAAGTGCTCGTGCACCAGCTTGGCGATCTGCTCATCCGGAATCACCCCCGTGCCTTCGGTATAGACGGTGATGTTCATGGGCCGCGCCACGCCGATGGCGTAGGCCACTTGCACCTGGCACTGGCGCGCCAAGCCGGCAGCCACCACGTTTTTGGCCACATAGCGGGCGGCGTAGGCGGCGCTGCGATCGACCTTGGTCGGGTCTTTACCGCTGAACGCGCCACCGCCGTGCGGGCAAGCGCCGCCGTAGGTATCGACGATGATCTTGCGCCCGGTCAAACCGCAGTCGCCCTGCGGGCCACCGACCACAAAACGGCCTGTGGGGTTGATCAGGTATTGGGTGTTTTGCAACCACTCTTTGGGCAGCACGGGCTTGATGATTTCTTCAATGATGGCTTCGGTGAACGAGGCCTTCATCTTGGTGGCCGACTCCGACTGGTCCGGGCTGTGCTGGGTGGACAGCACCACGGTGTCAATGCTGTGCGGCTTGCCATCGACGTAGCGCATGGTCACTTGCGATTTGGCATCGGGGCGCAGAAAAGGCAGGCGGCCATCTTTGCGCAGCTGGGCCTGGCGCTCGACCAGGCGGTGCGCGTAGTAGATGGGCGCAGGCATCAGCGTGTCGGTCTCGTCGCAGGCGTAGCCAAACATCAGGCCCTGGTCGCCCGCGCCGGTGTTCAGGTGGTCGTCGCTGGCGTGGTCCACGCCCTGGGCAATGTCGTTGCTTTGCTTGTCGTAGGCCACCAGCACGGCGCAGCCTTTGTGGTCGATGCCGTACTCGGTGTTGTCGTAGCCAATGCGTTGGATGGTGTCGCGCGCCACTTGGATGTAATCGACATGCGCGTTGGTGGTGATTTCACCGGCCAGCACCACCAGCCCGGTGTTGGTCAGCGTCTCTGCGGCCACGCGCGAGACGGGGTCTTTGGCCAGGATGGCATCGAGGATGGCATCCGAAATTTGGTCTGCTACTTTGTCGGGATGGCCTTCGGACACGGATTCCGAGGTGAAGAGAAAGTCGTTCGCCATTGAATAAACTCCTATGCTTGGGCAATCGCGTTGCCGAGGCTGGAAAGCTTGGCGAACGCTTTAGCAGTTTTATTTAACGTCGCTCTGCAAGTTGCTCTATTAACTCAGCGACGGCGGCCATTCTAATGCACACCCTGTTTCGCTTTTTTTCTGTATTGCCTTTGGGGCTGGCGCACGGCATCGGTGCGCTACTGGGCTGGTTGGCCTGGCTGCTCTCGCCCACCTACCGGCGCCGCTTTGCGGCCAACAGCGCCCAGGCGGGCTATGCCTTTGACGAGGTCAGCCCCGCCATTGGCCATGCCGGGCGCATGGTCACCGAGCTGCCGCGCCTGTGGCTCAAAGACACCCCGGTCAATCACACCCATGGTGCCGAGGTGGTCGAAGCCGCCTGGGCCCGTGGCAAAGGCATCGTGTTTTTAACCCCGCACCTGGGCTGCTTTGAGCTGTCGGTGCAAGGCGCGGCCGCGCGCTGGTCGGCGCAGCATGGGCCAATCACCATCCTTTACCGCCCGGCCAAGCAGCCCTGGCTGGCGCAGATGATGCTCAGCGCCCGCAACCGCAGCGGCATCGAGGCCGTGCCCACCACCCTCTCGGGCGTGCGCCAAATGATCAAGGCCCTGCGCAAAGGCCAGGCCGTGGGCCTGCTGCCCGACCAGGTGCCGCCCGACGGCCAAGGCCAGTGGGCACCCTTCTTTGGCCAACCGGCCTACACCATGACCCTGGCCGCCCGCCTGGCCCTGCAAACCGGCGCCACGGTGGTGCTGGCGCGCTGCGAGCGCCTGTCCTGGGGCCGGGGCTTTGACCTGTATTTTGAAGACCTGCCCAGCCCCCTGCCCGCCGAGATGGACGCGGCCGTACTGCACCTGAACCAAGCCATGGAACACCTCATCCGCCAATGCCCGCAGCAATACCTGTGGGGCTATGGCCGCTACAAACAACCACGCCAAGCGGCCCCCGCCACACCGGGAGAGAGCGCATGAACACCAGCCGCCTGGGCCTGGCCCTGATGCACCTGCTGGCCAAACTGCCGCTGCCCGTGCTGCGTGGCATCGGCTGGGGGGTTGGCCGCCTGCTGTTTATCCTGGCCGCCCCCCGGCGCAAGATTGCGCTGCGCAATCTGGAGCTGTGCTTTCCCGAGGTGCCCGCTGCCCAGCGCCGCGCCTGGGCCAAAGAAACATTTGTGGTGTTTTGCCAAACCTTTATCGACCGCAGCTGGCTGTGGTTTGGCAGCGAAGCCCTGGTGCGCAGCCGCGTGCAACTGACCGGTGCCCTGCACGAGCTGGAGGGCGACACCGCCACCATCGTCTTTGCGCCGCACTTTTACAGCATGGACGCAGGCGGCCTGGCGCTGCCGCTGAACACGCCGCGCGAGTTCACCTCCATCTTCGCCACCAACCCCGATCCCGTGCTCGATGCCTGGTTCATGGCCGGTCGCCAGCGCTTTGGCAAGGTGCGCATGCTCAACCGCGCCGATGGTGTCAAACCCATCATCCAATGCCTGCGCAAAGGCGGCTTGCTGTACCTGCTGCCGGACATGGACTACGGCCCCAGCGATTCGGTTTTTGTGCCCTTTTTTGCCGTGCCCGATGCGGCCACCATCCCCTCGCTGTCGCGCTTTGCCCGCCTGGGCAAGGCCAAGGTCGTCGCCCTGTACAGCCGCATGACCCCCCAGGGCTATGTGGCCGAACTGACCCCCGCATGGGACAACTTCCCCACCGACGACCATGTGGCCGACACCGCCCGCATGAACCGCGAGCTGCAGGCCGCCATCCGCACCATGCCCGCGCAGTACTACTGGGTACACAAGCGCTTTAAAACCCGCCCTGCGGGGCAGGATTCTTTGTACAAGTGAGCTGTTAGCGCTTTGATTTATTGGTTTTTAGATTAAAAACAGCTTAAAAATCACTATGTATCAGCGTAAACAGCTATTCATTCTGATCTAACGGGGCTTCATCCAGCGCCGGCGGCTCTTGCTCATCGTCCGCCGCCTGCGCGTCCACGGCAGCGCCACCTTGCGGGTGGCACCACTGCCACAGCAGTTGCGCCACCTCGTCCACACCCTGCTTTTTCAGCGCCGAAAACAGGCGCACCTCACCACCGCCGGCATTGAGCCGCATGATGGACAGCGCCTTGGCCTGCTCAGCGCGCGTGAGCTTGTCGGCCTTGGTCAGCAGCACCAAAAACTTCAGCCCCTGCTCCACCCGGGGGCGCAGGGCATCGAGCAGCGCCTCGTCCAACTCGGTCAGGCCCAGGCGCGGATCACACAGCAGCACCACCGCCGTCAGGCTCTCGCGCTCCATCAGGTAGTTCAGCATCACGCGCTGCCAGCGCTCTTTATCGCTGCGCGAAACGGCCGCGTAGCCATAGCCGGGCAGGTCGGCCAGCACCGCATCGGTCACCCCCTGCTTGCCCAAAGAAAACAGGTTGATGTGCTGTGTGCGCCCCGGTTTCTTCGAGGCAAAAGCCAGCTGTTTTTGCTGCGTCAGCGTATTGATCGAGGTCGATTTGCCCGCATTGGAGCGACCCACAAAGGCGATTTCTGGCACAGTGACTGGGGGCAATTGTTGTAATTGCGCAGCAGTGGTTAAAAACCGTGCTGTGTGCATCCAACCCATGGCTGTCTTGGGGGTTACCGGGTCAAATTCTTGACCAGCGGCAAAGGTGGGGGTGTTTGTTGTCATAGGGTATTAGGAATATCCAGGAGCCTCATTGTAGAATCCGGCCGTTTTTGCTGACATAACCAGACTATTTACTATGAAGCTGCTTGCCTCCCTGCTGACCGCTGCCGTTGTGGCAGCACCCGCTTTCTCCGCCGCCGCTGCAGACTTGGCCAAAGGCCAAGAAACCTACGGCGGCGTGTGCATCGCCTGCCACGGCGAAGCTGGTAAATCCGTGCTGCAGGAAAACCCGGTGCTGGCCCAGCAGCATCCCGAGTACCTGGTCAAGCAATTGAGCGAATACAAAAGCGGCAAACGCAACAACGCCATCATGCTGGGCATGGCCGCCATGCTCTCTGACGAGGACATGAAAAACGTCAGCGCCTACCTGGCCCAGCAAAAAGCCGATCCCGGCGCAGCCACCGACAAAGACTTGGTTGCCTTGGGCGAGAAAATCTACCGAGGCGGCATCCAGGATCGCAACATCGCCTCCTGCGCCGGCTGCCACAGCCCCAACGGGGCCGGCATTCCTGCGCAATATCCGCGCCTCTCGGGCCAACACGCCCAATACATCGTCACGCAGCTGAACCAATTCCGTGATGGCACCCGCGACAACAACCAGCAAATGACCGATGTCGCGGCCAAGCTCAACGACAAAGAAATCAAAGCCCTGGGCGAATACATCGCTGGCTTGAAATAAGCCATTGGCAAAGCCCCGCCCACCACGGGGAACTTCGTCAGCACAATAAACTCAACACGGGCGGCGCCTTAATTTTGCAAGGCCCGCCCGTTTTCCGTACTGCCTGTCCATGCCTGACTCCCCCCTTCGCCAACGGTTGCGCAGCTTTTTTGAGCTGGTATCGTCCATGCGCTTTGCCATCGCGCTGCTCACCGTGATTTGCATCGCCTCGGTGATTGGCACAGTGCTGCAGCAGCATCAACCGATCAACAACTACGTCAATCAATTCGGCCCTTTTTGGTCGCAACTGTTTTTGGCGCTGAAACTCAACGCCGTTTACAGCGCCTGGTGGTTTTTGATCATTCTGGCTTTCTTGGTCATCAGCACCAGCTTGTGCTTGACACGGCACACGCCCAAATACTTGGCGGACCTGCGCAACTTCAAGGAAGACATCCGCGAAAAAAGCCTGCAAGCCTTCAACCTCAAGGCGCAGGCTGATTTGCCAGAATCAAGCCAAGCGGCAGCCCAGCGCATTGGCCAAGGCTTGGTGCAACTGGGCTGGCGCGTCAAAGTGCAAGAGCGCACCACGGCCAACGGCACTGGCTTCATGGTCGCCGCCAAAAAAGGTGCGGCCAACAAGCTGGGCTATATCGCCGCCCACACCGCCATTGTGCTGATTTGCCTGGGCGGCCTGCTCGATGGCGATTTAATCGTTCGTGCCCAAATGTGGCTGGGCGGCAAAACGCCTTTTAATGGCTCGGGCCGTATTTCTGAAGTCATCGACCAGCACCGCCTGTCGGTGACCAATCCCACCTTTCGGGGCAATCTGCCCGTGGCCGAAGGCACCCAGGCCGACACCGCCATCTTGAGCCAGTCCGACGGCGTGCTGCTGCAGCCCCTGCCCTTCTCGGTCGAGCTGAAAAAATTCATCGTTGAGTATTACGACACCGGCATGCCCAAGTTGTTTGCCAGCGAAGTCATCCTGCACGATTACGAAACCGGTGAAGCCATCCCCAAGCGCATCGAGGTCAATCACCCCGCCAGCCACCGAGGGATCGAGATTTACCAATCCAGCTTTGACGACGGTGGCTCGAAGATCAAACTCAGCGCGGTGCCCTTCAGTGCCACCACGAAGCCGTTTGAAATCCATGGCATCGTCGGCGAAAGCACCACGTTGGCCGATTTTGATGGCAGCCCGGTCACACTGGAATTCACCCAGCTGCGCACCATCAACGTAGAAAACTTCAGCAACCGCGAAGGCGCAGCCGTCGATGTCCGCAAGGTGGACCTGCGCAGCATGCTCGATAGCCGCACTGGGGCCGGCCACAAAACCGGCACCGAGAAAAAGCTGCGCAATATTGGCCCCAGCATTGGCTACAAACTGCGCGACAGCGCCGGCCAGGCGCGCGAATACCAAAATTACATGCTGCCCACCGATATGGAAGAAGAAGGCAACTCTGTCTTTCTGTTGGGCGTGCGTGAGACCGAAGCCGAGCCATTTCGCTATCTGCGCGTACCCGCCGATCCCGAGGGCAAGATGGACACCTTCTTGCGCCTGCGCCTGGCCCTGCTGGACCCGGCCCAGCGTGAGGCCGCTGTGCGCAGCTATGCCAACAACGCGACCCCCACCGAACGCCCCGACCTGCGCGATGCCCTGGCCGAATCGGCCTTGCGCATTGCCATTTTGTACGCCGGCACCGGCAACCGCGAAAAACCCGACGGCGGCCTGCAGGCACTGGGTAAATACCTCGAAGACAGCGTCCCCGAGTCTGAGCGCGAACGCGCCAGCGAAGTGCTACTGCGCATTTTGAACGGCATCCTGTTTGAGCTGACCCAGCAACTGCGCAGCCAGGCGCAACTTCCCCCGCTGCAAGTCACTCCGGAAACCCAGCGCTTTATGGCCCAAGCGGTGTTTGCCTTGAGCGATGCCCAGTACTACCCGGCCCCGGCCGCCTTTATGCTGGAGGACTTTGACCAAGTGCAAGCCAGCGTCTTCCAAGTGGCCCGCGCACCGGGAAAGAAGGTGGTGTACTTGGGCTGCTTCTTCCTAATCGTTGGCATTTTTGGCATGCTCTACGTGCGCGATCGGCGCTTGTGGGTCTGGCTGGCCCCTCAAGCCGAGGCCGCCCAAAACACCCATGCCACCATGGCCATGTCGTGTAACCGTAAGCTTATCGATATTGACCGCGAATTTGCGCAATTGAACCACCAGCTGCTCGGGGCTGCGGCCCCGACAACGGCTCCTACGGCCTCAGAGGTTTGAATGAACACCATCACTGCCACCCCCGCACCCCCCTCTAGCACCGCTCCTAAAACCATGGACCTCAATCCTGGTTTTATGGCCCGACGCAATGTTTGGGATTGGCTTTTTGCCCTGATTTTGCTGGCCGGCACAGTCTTCGCCTGGGTGCAATACGACAGTGCCATGGATGTGTACGAAAAAGGCATTTTGCTGCTGACCACCCCCAGCCTGATCGCCATGGGCTGGTTTTGGCGGCCGCTGCAAAAGCTCATGCTCACTGTCGGCGGCCTGTCGCTGCTGGCCATTTGGCTTTACCACGGGCCCGATGGCGTGGCGCACCTGGACCGAGCCGAAGCCGTGTTTGGCCTGAAGTACTTTCTTTCCAGCCAATCGGCCATTTTGTGGATGGGCGTTTTGTGCTTTATTGCCACCGCGTTCTACTGGGTGGCCTTGTTTGCCAAAGGCGAACAAAACGCCTTTGGCCGCATTGCCAGCACCATGGTCTGGGTCGCGGTCACCCTGGCACTGGTCGGCACCATGGTGCGTTGGTACGAAAGCCACCTCATGGGCCCGGACATCGGCCACATTCCGGTGAGCAACCTGTACGAAGTTTTCGTCATGTTCATCTGGATGACGGCCCTGTTCTACCTGTACTACGAAGACCAGTACGCCACCCGCGCACTGGGTGGCTTTGTGATGCTGGTGGTCAGCGCCGCGGTGGGCTTTTTGCTCTGGTACACCGTGGCCCGTGAAGGCCAAGAGATCCAGCCCCTCATCCCCGCTTTGCAAAGCTGGTGGATGAAGCTGCACGTACCGGCCAACTTTATCGGCTATGGCACTTTTGCCATTGCCGCCATGGTCGCCTTTGCCTACTTGATCAAACAGCAGGCCACCGAGACCAAATGGTACAAACTGGCCCCCCTGTGGCTGCTGGGCGTGGCGCTGTGCTTTGAACCGCTGGCCTTCCGCCAGTCACAAGCAGGTGGCAGCAGCTACTGGATTGTGTATGCCGGTATCTCGGCCTTGATCGTCGGCGGCATCTTGGCGCTGCGCAAACCCATTGCCGAGCGCTTGCCCTCGTTTGAAATCCTCGACAACGTGATGTACAAATCCATCGCTGTGGGTTTTGCCTTCTTCACCATTGCCACCGTGTTGGGCGCACTGTGGGCTGCGGATGCCTGGGGCGGCTACTGGAGCTGGGACCCCAAGGAAACGTGGGCGCTGATCGTCTGGCTGAACTACGCCGCCTGGCTGCACATGCGCCTTATGAAAGGTCTGCGCGGCACGGTGTCGGCCTGGTGGGCGCTGGTGGGTCTGGCCGTCACCACTTTCGCCTTTCTGGGGGTGAATATGTTCCTCTCGGGCCTGCACAGCTACGGCGAGCTGTAAGCCCAGCACAGGCAGGATCAAAGGCGCACACTCTGGCTGCGCCTTTTTTTACGACCAGGGTTTGGGCATACTCGGCGGCTTGACTGGCCAAGGAGACACCATGACCGAATTTGTTTTAAGCAGCCCCGACATTCCCACCGGTGGCACCATCCCACAAATCTTTGAATTCAACAGCTTTGGCTGCACAGGGCGCAATGAATCGCCCACCTTGTGCTGGAGCGGCACCCCGGCCGGCACGCAAAGCCTGGCACTGACGGTGTACGACCCCGATGCCCCCAGCGGCAGTGGCTGGTGGCACTGGATGGTCATCGACTTGCCCGCCAACACCACCAGGCTGCAGCCCAATGCGGGCACCGCTGGCAGCACCACCCTGCCCACTGGCGCACGCCAGATTCGCAACGATTACGGCAGCTTTGCCTGGGGCGGTGTCTGCCCACCACCGGGCGACAAACCGCACCGGTATGTGTTCACCGTCCACGCCCTGTCCGTGCCCAAACTGGACGTTCCGGACGATGCGACCGCCGCCCTGGCCGGCTTCATGATCAACGCCAACACCATTGCCACGGCAAGCTTTACCGCGCACTACGGGCGCTAAACAGCGCTGGTTCAAGCACCACGGGCAGTTGCAGGCTGCCCGTGCCTGTTCCCGCACCCTTCATTCATAGAAAGAACGTATCCAATGCAGCCTTCCGAAACCATGCGCCAGGTCAGTTTTGCGCCCTTGCTCCGCGCCAGCGAGGGGCTGACCCAATGGCGGCCGATGGCCTTGGGATTTTTAACCTGGGTGGTCGTCGCGCTCCTGCTGGCCGTTGGTGGGTTTTTAAGCAGCAGCCTCGGCGGTGCGGCTGGCGGGGGGCTGATGGGGTTGTTCGGGCTCTTGGCCATGATTTTGATTGCCGCCGGCATGTCTGGCGCAGGCATTTTGCTCATGGACAAAGCCAAGAATATTGCGCCGCGTTCGATGCTGGATGCCTTTTTAGCGGGCCTGTGGTGCATCCCCAAATTTTTGGGCTTTTACGTGGTGGTGGCGCTGGTGCTGGCGGCGCTGGCCGTGGTCGGTGCCATCGGTTACTTTCTGGCCAAAATTCCTGGGATTGGGCCCCTGTTTTTCTTTGTCCTGCACCCAGTTTTGGTGATCATGGCCGCAGCGGTGCTCACTTCTTTGCTGTGGGTCGGGTTTCCGCTGTTTACCCCAGCCGTCTGGGAAGGGCGCGGGTTCAAAGAATCCTTGACCCTAGTCATCGCCGTAAGCCGCCAGCGCCTGGTGCCCACCGTGCTGCTGTTTTTGGCGTTGTATGTCGTGGTCTCGGTGATCGGCATGGTGGTCTTTGGGGCCTTGCTGCCGGGTTATTTCTTTATGAGCGGGCTGGCCACCTCCATCCTTGGTGTCGGAATGACCGGCAATGGCTTGGCCGCCATCACCGCCCTCATGAACGGCTATGGCGGCGGCAGTAGCGGCCTGATGTACGCTGGCATTCTGGCCACAGCCCTGATTTTCGGATTGGCTTTTACCTTGATGATGCAAGTGGCCCTGATGGGGGTGAACCTGGTCTATCTCTCGGCCACCGACGGGCTGGATACCGCCGATACCGAAAATGCCTTGAATGCCGGCCTGGACGAAATGAAACGCCGCGCCCGCGAAGCCCAAGAAAAAGCCCGACTGGCCGCCGAACAAGCCCAGGAAAAAGCCCGCCAAATGGCCGAAGAGGCCAAAGAACGCGCCCGCCAACGCGCGGCCGAGCAGGCCGCTGCCCAGGCTGCCGCCGCAGAGCAAACCGCAGCCCAAGCCCAAGCGGCCGCAGTGTTGGCAGCAGAGCAAGCCGAGCAACAGGCTGCTGCTGACCGGTTGGCCGCCGAAGCAGCCGCAGCACAAGCTGCCCCGCCAGATGCAGCCCCCCAAGAGCCGCCCCTCCTGGCCGAGCCTGCGCCCAGCACCAACCTGCCACCCGCGTCGGCCGCCACAGCCACCTGCCCGCAGTGCCAGCACAACGTGGGCCATGACGATATGTTCTGCGGGGAATGCGGACACCGCCTTAAAGGCTGAACCACCCGCACGCGCACTGTAAAAAGGGTTGCTGCGGCAGCCCTTTTTTATTCTTCCGCCCCAAGCTGCGCCACCAGGGCCGCATCACACCCCACCCCCGCCGCAATCCAGCGCCGCGCCAGCCATTGGCGCAACTGCCCCAGCCTGCCCGTAGGGGCATCGCTGATGGCCCCACACAGGTAGCGCTGCTGCGCCTCACTCCAGCGCAATGCCACACAGGCACCGGTGCGCTTGCGCGATAGCACCATGCCCAGCGGACACGGCTCCAGCAGGCAGCACAGCCCGCAGCCGTTGCAGGGTGCCCCCAGCGCCGGTTGGGGCGGCGCATTGGGGTGGATATGGGCCAAGGTGGTGTGGCGCATAAGGCGGGCGCGGTGCTTTTATGCGGTGGTCACCGGCCCGTGGTTGATGGCCGTGAGCGCTTCATTCACCGCAAAAATGCGGCTGCGGATGTCGCGCACCCCGGCCTGCGTTAGGCGCTGGCTGTGCATGTTCAGATACGCCTGCGCCTGTTCCTGCGTGTCGAACAGGTACACGCCGCCAGCCTCTTGGGCCTGGGCGTTTTCCGTCCAGATTTTCCAGCGCATGCCGGGTTCTTGGTTGATGCTGTGCGCCAGATCGGTGAAGGCTTGCACCATCGCCGCGCCAAACGGGCCGGGCATGGGGAAATCGACTTGTAAGAGGTAGGGCATCAAAAAGCTCCTTGGTGAAATGCAATAAATATCGGTGCTGCTCAGTATGGCGGCATTCGCCGCATGATTTCCTCTGCAAACGGGGGTATCCAGAATCCTCTCCCTACCCAGCCCCCACCGTCTGTGCCAACCGATCGCGCACAGCATCCATTTCTGTCAGCTTCACCGTCTCACCCAGACTGCCATCAGCATTTACCCAGCGCAACCGGTTGCCATCCGGCGTGAGAAACAGCACCTGGCCATAAACGGGCGGAAAGTGCTGCATCTTGCGGGCCGCATCCTTGGTGTTTTCTTTCGTCTCCAGCAAGCGTTGCATAGGCGGACTGCCAGGGGTGTGCTCCACGCACACCACAAAATCTGGATAGAAATAATGCTCATGCTCGGCACGCACCACACGCACGGCATACGGCTTTTTATCCGGGTTGCGATGCCACCAGCGTACAAAATCGGCTGCATCCAACGCACGGGCAAAATCACGCTCTAGCTTGTTCAATTTGACGGCACCGTCATACCGCCCCACGCTGAACACAGCACCATCAGACAGCGTAAACACCTGGTCTTGCCACCAGTGCCGTTCGTCCATGAACAAGACGTTCTCCACCTCCTGCGCATCTTCCTTGGACGGCGGTAAAACCCCATAAATGTTTTTGGCAGAAGCCTCCAAAGGCAGGTCTTGCGGAAAAATCATGACATCTGGCAAAGGCTGGGCATCCACCAGCTCGGCCTGCTCGGCAATGGCTTGAAAAATCGCCTCATGCAACTCCTGTGTGCTATCGCGGATCACCCAATGCGCCGCATCACGCGCTAGCCGCACGCGGTCTTGCTCCGTCAGGGCCGCCACTGCTTGGGCAGCCGCCTGCGATTCACCCTGAATTTCGGCCAGCGCTCCATCCAGTGCAAGGCGCAGGCGCTGCGTCAGCACCTGCATGATGATGCGGTAGTCCTCATCCTCCACATGCGGCATAGCCTCCAGCGCGGCCACCGCTTCGCGTGCCAGGGCTTGGCGATCGGTCACCACCTGAATCTCCTCGACGTAGCCCTGCCCAGTCGTTAGCTCCTTGTGCAATTCCTTTTGCGTCATGCGGTTCAGCGCAACTTGCAAGGCGGTGCGCTGCAAGGCTGGGCTGATCGGCAGGCGCTGTGCCACTTGCTGGGAAATGGCCGATAAATCCACAAACTCAGGCTTCTCCTCTGTCTTGAGCCTGTCACCCAGCGTCGGCACTGCCTGCGGATCGCGTTTGCGGTGATAGACCTTGAGCCGGTTTTCTGCCAGTGCCGCGAGCACCTCCTCCCGTGTGCTGGGGGGCTGGGCGCGTGCCGGTTTGGCCGCAGGTTCGGGCTGCAAAGCATCCAAATCCTGCGGCGTAAAGCCGAATAAATCTGGCCCCGCCCCGGTGGGCTGCGTGGTGGGTGAGCTCCACGGTAAAGCGGCTTGGGCGGCTGGCTCCTCGGCCACTCCGATCGGTAGGGTCGGCTCTGGCAGGCCGAAGGCATACGACAGCGGCGGCTCCTGCGTCGGGCGATTGGTGTAGGCCACACCACCAGCCATCGTGCGGCGGGCCATCAACTTCTCCGTCTGCCCTTCCAACTGGCTTTTGATGGCGCTGGTGGCCTGCACAGCCGCTTCATAGCCCGCCTGCGCTTCAGCGTTGCCCAAGTAAACAAACGCTGTATTCAACTCGGGTGGAATCTCCTGCGGCCTGGAAAATGCTTCGCGCACCTGCCGCGCCACGCGCATCACGCGGCCAATGAACTGCATGGCAAAGTCCGCATCGTTCACCGGCTTGATGCTGGCCAGCACAAAAGCACGCGGCGCGTCAAAACCCGTGCCAGCGGACTGTTTGAAGATCAGCACCTGCTTGGTGGTGTCGTTGGCAATGGCCGCCATCAGTATCGGGTCAGGCTCGTCGGCAGAGTGCTTGCCGATGGCATCGGGCTGCACACCGCAATGGCGCATCAACTCCTCGGCAGCCTCGTCCACGGTGTTGGCCCCATTGGCTACTTGCACCAACAACAGCGGTACGCACGCCACGCCCCGGTGCGCCAGAAAGCGGGCAATCTGCTGATTGCGTCCCCACGCCTGGCGCAGCACTGTGCGGCGCACATCGGTCACCTGGGCCATGCTGCCACCCAAGCTATAGATCACGGCCTCGATGTACTTCTTATTCAGCCGCGCAGCCACCACATCGTCGCGGCTGACCGGAAAATGCTCCTGCGCCCCATAGCCCGCATAGGCCACAAAATCGGTCAGCCGCTGGTCTTTGGGCGTGGCCGTGGCCAGCAGCAAATAATCGGCCCGCAACCAATGGGCAAACTTGCCAAACTCGGTGCCCTTGTCCAGCGCAATATGCGCCTCATCCACCACCAGCCCAATCTGCAAGCCCTTCGCACGGGCGCGGGCTAGCAGGGCGGCCAGGGTGCGCACATCGTCATCGCCATCCGCGTCATACCCCTGGGTGCGCCACTGCGCCCGGGCCACCCCCTGAGCGGTGGAAATCAGCACCGTGCCCGCCGCCACCTCCTGGTTGCGCCCCTGGGCCAGGGGTACCGGACGCAGATCGGCAGCTTGCTGCAACAAAGCATCCAACGTTTGCGCCACCAGGGTGACGTAGGGCACAAACCAGAACCACAGCACATTGCGCTGCTGACCCACGCACTGCAGCACCTGCCCGATCATGAAAGTCTTACCCGCCCCCGTGGGCGCACGCAGCAGACAAGGCGGCGCAGGCTGGCGCAGCAGGGCGGCGCTAATGTTGGCAATCAGCGTGGCCTGAAATTTCTCGGGCTGCAAGCTGGTGGCCTGGGCGGTCAGGCTCAAGTCCAGTGGGGTTTGCAGCAAATGGGTGCTTGGCAAGGTGGCGGGAGTGTTCATAGGGTTTTTGGAGCTCTTGAAATTTCAAACAAAATTGGCACTTAACGCTTATTCAGTAAGCGCTAACAGCTATTGTTTTAATGTTTTAACGCTGGCGTTTGCCACCCTCTTGCCCTTGCAGCAGCACCTGCCGCAGCGAAAGCACCTGCGCCTGCACCCCGCGCTGTGCCAGCCAGTGCCCCACAGACTTGGCACGCTGCGCCACGACCAACAGGCGGGCCACGCCATGCTGGGCGGGCAAAGCCAGTAAGGTGGCCAAGGCCTGCGGCGTGCTTTCGGCACACAGCACCAGCAGCCAGTCATGGCCCTTGGCAACCACTTGCACGGTTTGCTCACTGCTCTGGTTGGGGGCGGTGGCGGTATTGCGCAGGGCCAGCAAGGCAGCGGCATGGGCGGGCGTAGCGTCCAGCACCACATCGGCGGCGTTGAGCTTGTCCAGCTGCAGATAGGCAAACTCGCCGCCTTGCGCCAGGGTGTAGCCATCTTTGCCACCGTACCCGGCAATGACGCGGCGCAGCCGCTCGGCGCAGACATCGCGGCACAGGTTTTTGTGCGGCTCTTTGGCCGTGGCCTCGGTGCTGCTGCACAGGATGAAGCGGCGCTGGCCGTTGTCTTCGGCGTTCAGCTCCAGCACCGCCTGGCCAGTGGTGCCGGAGCCGGCGAAAAAATCCAGCACGATGTCGCCCGGGCGGGTGGCTTGGGAGAGCAAACCTTTAATAAGAGATGCGGGTTTGGCGTAGTTGAATGCCCTGTCGCCAAAAATTTGCGCAACCTGTCGCGCACCCTCTTGATTCGTTGCCGAAACGAGACTCTCATCCGCTTCATACGTCCCCTCTTCGAACGACGGAACAACCCAGCTCGATAACGGCTGCGTTTGATTGCGCAAGTCGGCCTTGTAACGCTTGAATTGAGGACGGCCAAAGCCTACTGGCTTGCCTACCCACCACTCTAAATCGGGCAAATCTCTACGCAGTAAAAGCGATTTACCACCTCGCGGTACTTCATTTGCATCAATGGCTTGCAATAGTTCGCCCATTGAATGCCATGTCTCAACACGCGGATTTTTTGGAAAAACGATTTGCCCTAAACGAATGTACTCCTCCATGCTTTTGGCCTGAAGTCGTTGGCCAGGCTTCAACCGAGCTTCAGTGGCATAGCGCCAAACGCTTTCCGGACTACATGGATAAGAAATGCCTGTTGCAGGGTCTGTCAGCGGGTAATAGAGATTAGGTCGCTCTTTAAACGAAAAACCTAGCGTAATGTCACCAATTCGCCAATCCCCACGCGGATCATTATCCGTATTGCTATACATTTCATAGCTTTTATCAAATCCATTGAAGGCGAAGGCACTGTTTCCATACACCAGCACATGCTCATGATCGACAGATAGAAAACAGGCTTGGTCTGCATTTGAGCCTTGCCGCGTGCGCCATGTAATGCTGCCCAGCCTACGCCCCGGAAACACCTCATCCATCAACAGCTCTAGCCGCGCCCGGTTTTCATCGTTGATGCTGACCAAGATCACGCCGTCGCTGGTCAATAAATCCCGCGCCAGCAGCAGACGCTGGTACAGAAACTCCAGCCATTGGCTGTGCCGCCAGCGGTCGTTCGCGCCCACGAATTTGTCGTTGTACACCCAGTCTTTGTTGCCGGTGTTGTAGGGCGGGTCGATGTAAATCACCCGCACCTTGCCCGCGTGGGTGCTGCGCAGCAGGCGCAGGCTGTCGAAGTTGTCGCCTTCGATGATGAGGTTGCGGTGCGCGGCGCAGCCCTCGGGGGCGTGGCCGTATTGCGGCACAACGCGCGGCAGCACCACATCGGCATTCAGCGCCTGGTCGTGCGCGATGGCATCGCGCTCCCAATACAGGCCCAACTTTTGGCGTGTGAGGTGTTCAGCCAGCAGGCGGCGCAGTTCGGGGGCGCTGAGGGTGTCCAGTTGTTGCAGCAGGGCAGATGTGGCGTTCATGGAGTGCTTTGTTGTCGTATAGCGCCTAAGAACGTGTTCACGATCTAAGGGCGAATCTTTAATTTAAAGATTTTTGTTTAAATTTTTCGGCAAAACTTTAAATAAGAAAAAGTTTTAGATAAGCCTCAAACGCAAAAACCCGGTTGCGGGCATATCCGGTCTGCTCTTTGAGTAACCCGAATCGTTGGAACTCGGACACCAGCGCGTTCGCCGTGGGAGCGCTCATCTTCAGCGCTTCACCCACATCCGATACCGTTACCACAGGTCGGCTGTAGAGCAGCCGCAGCAGTTCCAGCCCCTTCTTGCCACGCCGTCCCAGCTCATGCATCCGCGCCTCGGATTCGGTACGCAGCGCCAGCACTTTCTGGAACGTATCGCGCCCATTTCGGGCTGTTTCCGCTACGCCACTCAGGAAAAATCGCACCCAGTGGTTCAGGTTGCCGGAGGTGCGCACCGCCATCAGGGCATCGTAGTAGCTGGCACGATTGCGCTCAAAAAAATCGGACAAGTACAACGCAGGCTTGTGCAGCAAGCCTTTGCTGACCAAATACAGCGTAATCAGCAGGCGACCGATGCGTCCATTGCCATCGCAAAAAGGGTGGATGGTCTCGAACTGGTAATGGCTGATGGCAATGCGGATCAGGTCTGGCACCTCGATCATCTCGTTGTGCCAAAACTTCTCCAAATCGCCCATCAAATCCGGCACTTCAGACGGGTGGGGAGGGACGAAGGCGGCATCCTTGAGGCCCGAGCCGCCAATCCAGTTTTGTGAGGAACGAAACTCACCGGGCATCTTGTGTTCGCCACGCACGCCGCGCATCAATACAGCATGGGTTTCACGCAGCAGACGGTTGGACAGTGGCAGCGTTTGCAGCTCGGCAATCGCCATGTTGATGGCATCGACGTAGTTGCGCACCTCGCGCCAGTCGTCACGTTTTTCCGGAGCGATCAGCTCCTCGCGCATCACCGCCTCATCCATGGCGGTCTGCGTGCCTTCGATTCGGCTGGACTGGTTCGCCTCCTTGGCGATGTGCATTTCGATAAACAGATCGACATCCGGCACGATGAGCGAAAACGCATTCAACTCGCCCAAGGCCCGCGTGGCTTGCTCTAACAAGGTATTGATGCGCGGGTCTTCCCAGCACCACAGCCGATTGACCCGCTGGGGAGAAAAGCTTTGGTACTGGTACTGCTGTCGCCATACGCCGGATTGGAAATTTTCAAAATGCGTGGGGGGATTGTTGGTCGTCATATTTAGCTCTCTCATAGCGATGCTCCACGCCCCAGCACGGGCGCCAGCGCCACCCCCGTATGCGTGCCCGCCTGAACCAAATCCTCGGGCGTGCCCTGGGCAACGATGTGGCCGCCGCCAGCGCCCCCCTCGGGGCCAAGGTCCAGCACCCAGTCGGCCTCGGCAATCACGTCCAGGTCGTGTTCGATGACGATCACGCTGTGGCCGCCATCCACCAGGCGGTGCAGCACGCGGATGAGTTTGTCCACGTCGGCCATGTGCAGGCCCACGGTGGGTTCGTCCAGCACGTACAGGGTGTGCGGGGCTTTCTGGCCGCGCCGGCCAATGTCGTCGCGCACCTTGGTCAGTTCGGTGACCAGCTTGATGCGCTGCGCTTCGCCGCCCGAGAGCGTGGGGCTGGGCTGGCCCAGCGTGAGGTAGCCCAGCCCAACGTCTTGCAACAGCTGCAGCGGGTGGGCGATGGCGGGCATGGCGGCAAAAAATTCGACCGCCTCGGCCACTTCCATTTGCAAGACTTGGCCGATGTTTTTGCCGCGCCAGGTCACGGCCAGCGTTTCGGGGTTAAAGCGGGCACCGTGGCACACATCGCAGGGCAGTTTCACATCGGGCAGAAAGCTCATGGCGATGGTGCGCAGGCCCTGGCCTTCACAGGCCGGGCAGCGGCCCGCGCCGGTGTTGAAGGAAAAGCGCCCGGCGGCGTAGCCCCGCGCCTGCGCTTCCAGCGTACCGGCGAACAGTTTGCGGATGGTGTCCCAAAAGCCGATGTAGGTGGCCGGGCAGCTGCGCGGGGTTTTGCCAATCGGCGTTTGATCGACTTCCAGCACGCGGTCGATGCTTTCAAAGCCCGACAGGCCCGCGCAGCCCACCAGCGCCGGGGCCTGGCCGGCATCCATGGCCTCGCGCCCGGCTTTGGTTTGGCGCTGGCCAACCCAGGCGGCCACGTTGGTCAAGAGCACATCCCGCGCCAGGGTGGATTTGCCCGAGCCACTCACGCCGGTGACCGCCACCAGCCGCTGCAGCGGCACGCGGGCGGTGACGCTTTGCAGGTTGTGCAGCTGTGCGTCGTGGACAGTGAGCCAGCGCAGTGCTTCTGTTTCAGAAGCTGTTTCCGCTGGTATTTGTTTGGTTTTAGATGGTTTTGATGCTAAGACTGTTTTTTTATCAGCGGAAACAGCTTCTTTTACCGAAGCAACCACACTGCGCCGCGCCTGCAACGGATGGCGCATGGCGTGCAGCAGGTAGCGGCCGGTTTGCGAATCGGCGGCGCTTTCAATATCGGCCACGCTGCCCTGGGCAATGAGCTGGCCGCCGCGCCGCCCGGCGCTGGGGCCAATGTCGATGATGTGCTCGGCGCGGCGGATGGTGTCCTCGTCGTGCTCCACCACCACCAAGGTGTTGCCTTTGGCGCTGAGCTTGTGCAAAGCGCCCAGCAGGATGCGGTTGTCCCGCGCGTGCAGGCCGATGGTCGGTTCATCCAGCACATAGCACACGCCCTGCAGATTGCTGCCCAGCTGCGCGGCCAGGCGAATGCGCTGGGCTTCGCCGCCAGAGAGGGTGGGCGCGCCCCGGTCGAGGGTGAGGTAACCCAGGCCGACTTCCTGCAAAAACTCCAGGCGGCTGGCGATTTCGGGCAGCAGGTCGCGGGCGATGTCGCTTTCGCGTTGCGTTAAGCGCCCGGCCTGCGCCAAGTGCGCGGCCCACTGGCGCAGGTCGTCCACGCTCAAATGGGCCAGATCGGTGATGCGCTGCCCGGCAAAGCGCACGGCGCGGGCGGTGGCGTTCAGGCGCGTGCCGTGGCAGCGGGGGCAGGCCACTTCAGCCAAATCCTCCACCTCTTGGCTGGCAAAGCCGATTTCGCGGCCCCGGTTGTCTTCGGCCAGCTGGCTGTCGTCGTACACCTTGCGCTGGTCTTTATTAAGCTGCACGCCCGTGCCCACGCAGTCGGGGCACCAGCCGTGCTTGCTGTTGTAGCTGAACAGGCGCGGGTCGAGTTCGGCATAGCTGGTGGCGCACACCGGGCAGGCGCGTTGGGTGGAGAAGGCTTGCACGCTGCCAATGCCCGCGCCGTCGCCACCCGCCCCCAGCGCGGTGGCCAAATCGTCGATGCCGTGCAGCACCTGCACCACGCCCTTGCCCAGCTCCAGCGCCTGGGCCAGGTGCTGGCGCAGCGTGGCCTCGTCAGCGGCGCTGACCAAGACGCTGGCCACGGGCAGCTCAATGCTGTGCTCTTTAAACCGATCCAGGCGCGGAAAGCCGGTGGTGGGCAGAAACGCCCCGTCCACGCGCAAATGGGTGTAGCCGCGCGGGCGGGCCCAGTCGGCCAGCTCGGTGTAAACGCCCTTGCGGTGGCTGACCAGCGGGGCCAGCAGGCCAATCACCTGGCCGCTGAACTGGGTGATCAGCTGCGCGGCAATGCTGTCCAGGCTTTGCGGTTGCACCGGCGCATCGTCGTGAATGCAGTGCTGCGTGCCCAGCTTGACGTAGAGCAGGCGCAGAAAGTGCCACACCTCGGTGGTGGTGCCCACGGTGGATTTGCGCCCGCCGCGCGACAGGCGCTGCTCAATCGCCACGGTGGGCGGAATGCCATACACGGCATCCACCTCGGGCCGCCCGGCGGGCTGGACGATGCTGCGGGCGTAGGCGTTGAGCGACTCCAGGTAACGGCGCTGGCCTTCGTTGAACACAATGTCAAACGCCAGCGTGGATTTGCCCGAGCCGCTCACGCCGGTAATCACGTTGAACTTGCCGTGCGGAATTTGCACGCTCAGGTTTTTCAGGTTGTGCTCTTTGGCGTTAATCACTTCGATAGCACGGGGCGCAACAGGGACGTGCTTTTTTACCGATTTTGTGTGAAATTTCGCCCCCGCCTCGGCCACGCTGTGCCCGTCCAGGCCCAAGGCCTGCTCATAGTCGCGCAGCGCCTGCGCGGTGTGCGAGCCGGTCATTTGCCGCAGCTCTTCGGGCGTGCCCTGGGCGACGATGTGGCCACCGCCATCGCCCCCCTCCGGCCCCAGGTCAATCAGCCAATCGCTGGCGCGAATCACGTCCAGGTTGTGCTCAATCACGATCAGGCTGTGCCCGGCCTCCAACAGCTTGCGCAGCGCGCGCATGAGCTTGGCGATGTCTTCAAAGTGCAGGCCGGTGGTGGGCTCGTCAAACAAAAACAGCGTGCCTTTGCGGGCCAGGCTTTGGCGCGATTTGGCCTGGGTTTTGGCCGCTTCGGCCAGAAAACCGGCGAGTTTGAGGCGCTGCGCCTCGCCGCCGGACAGGGTGGGCACGCTTTGGCCCAGCTGCACATAGTCCAGCCCCACATCCACGATGGGCTGCAGGGCGCGAATCACCTCGGCATCTTGGGCGAACAGCTGCGCGGCCTCGGCTACGGTCAGCGCCAGCACATCGGCCACATTCAGCAGCCGCCCGCCACGCTCTAGGCGCACCTCCAGCACCTCGGGGCGGTAGCGCTGGCCGTTGCAATCGGGGCAGCGCAGGTACACATCGCTTAAAAACTGCATCTCCACATGCTCAAAGCCCGAGCCGCCACAGGTCGGGCAGCGCCCGTCGCCGGTGTTAAAGCTGAACTTGCCGGCGGTGTAGCCGCGCTGGCGCGATAGCGGGGCGCAGGCAAACAGCTCGCGCAGGCTGTCCCACGCACCCACGTAGCTCACGGGATTGGAGCGGGCGGTTTTGCCAATGGGCGATTGATCCACCCACATCACATCGGCCAGTTGTTCCGCGCCCAGCAGGCGGGTAAAGGCCCCGGCGCTTTCCGTGGGCTTGCCAAAGTGGCGCAGCAGCGCGGGCACCAGCACATCTTGAATCAGGCTGGATTTGCCCGAGCCAGAAACGCCCGTCACCGTCACCAGCCGCTGCAGGGGAAAGGCGACATCCACGTTTTGCAGGTTGTGGGCGCTGGCCCCTTCCAAAATCAGCTTGGGCGTGCTGTCTTGCACCGGGCGCTTAAAGCCAAAGCCCACCTGCTTGCGCCCGCCCAGGTAGGCCCCGGTCAAGGTGTCGGCCTGGCGCAGTTGCGCGGGTGGGCCATCAAACACAATCTGCCCGCCGCGCACGCCGGGGCCGGGGCCCATGTCGATGATGCGGTCAGCGGCCAGCATCACGGCCGGGTCGTGCTCCACCACCACCAGGGTGTTGCCCGCGTCTTTCAGGCGCTGCATGGCCAAGTTGATGCGCTGCATGTCGCGCGGGTGCAGACCAATGCTGGGCTCATCCAGCACAAACAAGGTGTTCACCAAGCTGGTGCCCAGCGCCGTGGTCAGGTTGATGCGCTGCACCTCGCCGCCCGAAAGCGTGCGGCTTTGCCGATCGAGTGTTAGGTAGCCAATGCCCACATCGCACAGGTAGCGCAAGCGGGTTTCAATCTCTTCCAAAATCAAAGCTTGTGCCGCTTGTTCTGCTTGGTTTTCAGAAGGTTTTGTTGCTGAAATGCTTGCTAAATCAGCGGGAACAGCTTCTTTTTTAAGTGCTTGAAAAAATGTTTGCAGCCGCACCAGGGGCAGCTGCATCACATCGTGCAGGCACAGGCCGGGCAGGGCTTCCAGCTGCGCACGGCTCCAGGCCACGCCCTGGGGCATAAAGCGCTGCGCGGGCGGCAGCACCGCATCGGCCTGCGCCTTGCTGCCCACGCGCCACAGCAGGCTTTCCAGCCCCAGGCGCGCGCCGCCGCAGCATGGGCAGGGCGTGTAGCTGCGGTATTTGGAGAGCAGCACGCGAATGTGCATCTTGTAGGACTTGCTCTCCAAATACTCAAAAAAGCGGCGGATGCCGTACCAGGTCTGCTCCCACTTGCCGTTCCAGCGCGGCGAGCCGTCCAGCACCCAATCGCGCTGCGCGGGCGTGAGCTTGCCCCAGGCAATGTCGCGCGGAATGCCCTCGGCCTCGGCGTGGCGCAGCAAGTCGTCTTGGATTTCTTTCCACGCCGGGGTTTGGATGGCCTTGATGGCGCCGGTGCGCAGCGTGAGTTTGTCGTTGGGCACGACCAAATTCCAATCCACCCCAATCACCCGGCCAAAGCCCCGGCACTCGGGGCAGGCCCCTGCCGCCGAGTTAAAGGAAAACAGCGCGGGCAGCGGCGCTTGGTAGCTGATGGCGCTCTCGGGGCAATGCAGGCCCAGGGCAAATTTCCAGATTTCGGGTTCCGGCGCATCGGTCAGGGCATACACCTGCATTAGCCCCTGGCCGCGCAGCAGTGCCAGCTCAATCGCTTCCATGGCGCGGGCGCGTTCGACGTTGCCCATGCGAAAGCGGTCGGCCACCACGTCCAGCACTTTCACGCTGGTCGGTTTGGCGGCTTTTTTGCCTTTTTCGGGCGCAGGGGCGGGTTTTTCCAGCGTGCGCTCGGCCTGAATCTTGGTAAAGCCGCTGGCCAGCAGCCACTGCTGCACCTCGTCGGCGCTGGTGCTGGCGGGCAGCTCCACGGCAAAGGTCAGCACCAGGCGCGGATCGCCCGCCGCCTGGGCGCGTTCCTGCAACTGGGTGTAGATGCTGTCTGCCGTGTCGTGGCGCACCGGCTGCGCGGTCTGCCGGTCAAACAGCGCCCCGGCACGGGCGAACAAGAGCTTGAGGTGGTCGTTCAGCTCCGTCATCGTGCCCACGGTGGAGCGGGAATTGCGCACGGGGTTGGTCTGGTCGATGGCAATCGCTGGCGGCACCCCCTCGACCTTGTCCACGGCGGGCTTGTCCATGCGATCGAGAAACTGCCGCGCATAGGCGCTGAACGTCTCCACATAGCGCCGCTGCCCCTCGGCATACAGCGTGTCAAACACCAAACTGGATTTGCCCGAGCCACTGGGGCCGGTGACCACCGTCAGCTCCCCGGTGCGGATGTCCACATCCAGATTCTTCAAATTGTGCTGGCGCGCGCCGTGGATGCGGATAAGACCGTGGGGGGAATCAGAGGACGAAGATGACGACATGGCAGGGGGCAAAAATCAGGGGGCTTTATTGTAGGAAGCCGCCCCTGGCCTTGCGCTGCCCACCGTCAATGTGGGCGCGACATCAAGCCGCCGGTTGCACGCTGAGGCGCAACCCCAGCGCGTGCATGACCTTGAGGATGGTTTCAAAGCGCGGGCTGGCATCCGCACGCAGGGCTTTATAAAGCGCTTCGCGGCCCATGCCCGCCTCGGCAGCAATTTGCGTCATGCCCCGGGCACGGGCAATCACGCCCAGGGCATGGGCCAGTTCGCCGGGGTCGCCCTCCTCTAGCACCAGGGTGAGGTAGGCGGCAATGTCCTGCTCATCGCGCAGTTGTTCGGCCATATCAAAGGGGCGGGTGGTGGTGGGCATGGCTTACTCCGGTAAGGTTTTGGACAGGGCGATGGCAGCAGCAATATCGGCTTGCTGAGTGGATTTATCGCCACCACCCAGCATGACGATCAGGATAGGCCCGCGCTGGATGTAGTACATGCGCCAGCCAGCGCCGAAAAATTCACGCATTTCAAAAACCCCTTCACCAACGGGCTGGACATCGCCCAGCAAACCGCGCATGGCTTTGTCTAGACGACGCGATAAGCGAATGCGTGTCATGTGGTCTTTCAGGCTGTCCAGCCACGCATCAAAGGCTTCGGTGGTTTCGACTTGCATGGCGGGATTGTATTCGATCGAATACGATTTGTATCCTAACCTCGTGCTGGTATCCCACCTGCACCCGCTTACCCGAACAGGTCGCTGTGTGTCCCCAGGCGTTTGAAGATGATGATCTCCAGCGCTTTGTCTTCGGGGTGGGGATCAATGCGGTAGATCAGCAGAAAGTCGCCGCCCAGATGAATGTCGCGGTCGCCCGCGTCCCATTCATCGTCTGCGGTCAGGCCGTGGTCGCTCCACTGCTCGGCCAGCACCTGCTGAGCCGTGTGGGCAATCAACAGACCACCTACTTCGTTCACCAGCGTCATGTCATACCGTCCGGCAGCGGCCATGCGCTGGTAGTCTTTTTTAAAAGTCTTCGTGTAGGCAATGGTGCGCAGCTTGCGCCCTTTTTTGCCAGCCATCAGGCTTCGTCCTGGTGCGTTTCGTGCTCCATCGCTGCCAGCATGGCCTGTACGCTGGCATGGCTGGGGCCGCCCGTGCGGGCAATGTCGCGGGCTTCCAGGGTGGCTTGGCGATTGGTTTGCTTGCGCTGGCGCAGGGCCTGGGCTTGCGCCTCTGTCAGGCGCAGGTCAAACGGAATGCCGTTGTGCAGCACCACGCCTTGCAAAAACATGCGAACGGCGCTGTTCATATCCAGCCCCAGCGTAGCCAGAATATCGCTGGCAGAAAGAAATAGATTTTCATCTACCGTTGTACGAATAACGCTCATTTCTCACCTCAAAATGCCAATAATTGACCGATAAACAGCATTTTATGACATTCAATGCCGCAGCAACCCCGGCAGCTCTGCCATATCGCGCAGCACCCGCTGGGCACCGGCGGCCAGCAGCGCTTCGGGGGTGGTGTGTCCCCCCTCCCAAGGGCAATAGCCCCAGACGGTGGCCCCGGCGGCCAGGCCCGCTTGCAAGCCGGGCAAGGCATCTTCAATCACCAGACAACGGCGCGGGTCGCGTTGCAGGGATGCGGCGGCGGCCAGGTACACATCCGGAAAGGGTTTGGTGCGCGGCAGGTCGTGGCCGCTGAAGATATGCGGGTCGAACAGCGGCAGCAGGCCTACTTTGTCCAGCTGCATGAGCACCTTGGCCTTGTCCGCGCCGCTGGCCACGGCGATCTTGCCGCCCAGCAGGGCATGGCATTGCTGCACGGCGGCGACCGCGCCGGGGATGGCCTGCAGGTGGGCGTGCAGCCCTTGGTCGCGCAGGGCGTAGAAGGCGGCCATCCAGGCATCGGTGAGCGGCTGGCCGGTTTCGCGTTCGATGCGGGCGGTTTCGCTGCGCACGGTTTTGCCGATGAAGATTTGCAGGCACTCGGCCTCAGAAATGGCCCAGCCCGAGGCGTTGAGCATGGTGTGCAGGGCGCGATTGGTGATGTGTTCGCTATCGACGAGCACGCCGTCGCAATCGAACAAAATGGCTTCAAACAACATGTTGCTGTACCCGATCTGCTTTATCTGATGCGCTTTACCCATTCCATTCAGCCGCCAAACTCCGCCGCCAGGGCTTGTGCACGGGCCTGGGCCTGGCGCATGGCGGCCACAAAGTGCGCGGGCACCTGTTGCGCCTGCAGGTGGGTAATGGCCGCATGGGTGGTGCCGCCCTGGCTGGTCACGCGCTGGCGCATGACCTCGGGCGCTTCCCCAGAGCGGGCCGCCAATTCGGCAGCGCCCTGAAAGGTGGCCACCGCCAGCTGGTGCGCTTGTGCGGGGGTGAGGCCCATGTCGGTGCCGGCCTGAATCATGGCCTCTAGGAATAAAAACACATACGCGGGGCCAGAGCCCGAAAGCGCCGTCACCGCATCCAGCTTGTCCTCGGTGTCCACCCAAAGCCATTGGCCTGTGGTGGCCACAATGCGCTCTGCCAGGGCGCGGCCCTCGGCAGCCACCGCTTCGCCAGCAAACAGGCCCGTCATGCCCCGCCCCACCAGCGCGGGCGTGTTGGGCATGGCGCGAATGATGCGCTCACTGCCCAGCCACGCGGCAATGCTGGCGGTGGTGATGCCGGCGGCCACACTCAGGTGCAACGCTGCCCCCGTGTGGGGCGCGGCCGCCAAAGCAGCCTCTTTAAACGTTTGCGGTTTAACGGCCCAGACGATGAGCGCCGCTCGCGCCAGTTGGGGGCCGGGGGTGGCCGCTGCTTCGATGCCAAAGCGTTCGCGCAACGCCGCGCGGGCCTGGTCCCAGGGTTCGACCACTTCAATCTGGCTGGCTGGATGGCCCTGGCTGGTCAGCCCGCCAATGATGGCGCTGGCCATGTTGCCGCCACCGATAAAGGCGATAACGGGGTGCAATGGGGTAGGTGTTGGTGCAGGCATAGGGAAATGATGGTGGGGTTGTGTACAGAGGGGGCAGAGGCACCGCGATTGTGCTGGTGCCCGGTGGCAGGGAAGCAATCAAACAAGGCGCTGCGGGCGGGCGGCCGGCCTCAGGAAAGCGTCCCATCCACATAGCGCCAGCGCAGCAGGCCATCGACCATTTCGCGCACAAAACGGCTGCGCTCGTGCAGGCGCACAGCGCGGCCTTGTTGGCGGTAGCGGGCGACGAACTCTACGCTGGCGTGGTGCGCATCCATGGCAGTGAAAGATTTCACTTCCAGGCCCAGCCATTGGGTGGCCGGGCCAAATTCCAACGCCGCCGGACGGGTATCGGGGTGCCACGTGGCAAGCAGGTAGGCGGCATCTTCCCGCACAAAGGCGCTGTAGCGCGAGCGCATTAAATGCTCGGCATCGGGCGCAGCGGTGTCGGCGTAGTGGTCAATAAAACGGCCACAGCAGGCGGCGTAAGCGATGGGCTGGGTTTGGCGGCCTTGGGTGTGGGTGCGGCCACAAGGGCAAAAATCAGAAACAAGTGCAGAGCGAGACATCAGCCGATTGTCACGGACAGGCGGCGCAGCGCGAAAAACTAGGACAAGTCCTAGGGCTGAAAGCGCATGGGAAGTTTACGTAAACGTCAATAATGGCGAGATGCACAAAAATCACAAAGACTCTGCACCCCAACCGACCTATTCGATTGGCGATTTGGCCAAGGAATTTGACCTGACCACCCGCGCTATTCGGTTTTATGAAGACATGGGCCTGCTCGAACCCCAGCGCGAGGGCACCGGGGGCCGCACGCGCACCTACAGCGCCCGTGACCGGGCGCGACTCAAGCTCACGCTGCGGGCCAAGCGCCTGGGCCTGTCGCTGACCGAGGCCAAAGAAATCATTGACTTGTACGAAAGCCCGCGCGACTCGGGGGCGCAGCTGCAAAAATTTTTGCAAGTCCTGGCCGAACACCGCCAGCAATTGGAAGAGCGCATGCAAGACATTCAACTCACTTTAGACGAGGTGCGGGCCCAAGAAAAAGAAGCGCAACAACTGCTGCGCAAGCTTGGCACACGGGAATCTACGTAATTGACGTTTACGTAAAGGTAAATAAAACTTAGCAAATCGAGGAGACACCATGGACCACTTCCCCCCTTTGGAGGCCGCTGCCACCGAGCGCATTCACGCCAGCTTTGCCAAGCAGGGTGCCATGACCACTTTAGGGGCGCGGCTGACGCATCTGGCACGGGGGCAGGTGCATCTGTGCTTTGACTGGGCCCCGGCGCTGACGCAGCAGCATGGTTTTATCCACGCCGGGATGATGGCCACGGTGCTGGATTCGGCCTGCGGCTATGCGGGCCTGTCGGTGATGCCGCTGGAAGCGGGCGTGCTGTCCATTGAATTCAAGATCAACCTGCTGGCTCCGGCCAAGGGGCAAAGCTTTCGCTGCGAGGGGGTGGTGCTCAAACCTGGGCGCACCATCGTCGTGACCGAAGGCCGCGCCTACGCCATCGATGGCGACCAAGAAAAACTGGTCGCCACCATGAACTGCACCCTGATGGCGCTCGAAAACCGCCCCGGCATTGCTGCGGTGTAAGCCAAAGCGCTGAAATTTTTAAAATTCTCAATATTTTTCAAGGAGATAACCATGACCAACCTGCCCGGCCTGAACTTCCAGCTTGGTGAAGACATTGATGCCCTGCGCGATGCGGTGCGCGACTTTGCCCAAGCCGAAATCGCCCCCCGCGCTGCCGAGGCCGACCACACCGACCAGTTCCCCATGGACCTGTGGCAAAAGTTTGGTGACCTGGGCGTGCTGGGCATCACCGTGGGCGAGGAATACGGCGGTGCCAACATGGGCTACCTGGCGCACATGGTGGCGATGGAGGAAATCTCGCGCGCCAGCGCCTCGATCGGCCTGTCCTACGGGGCGCACTCCAACCTGTGCGTGAACCAAATCAACCGCAACGGCAATGAAGCGCAAAAAGCCAAATACCTGCCCAAGCTGATTTCCGGCGAGCACATCGGCGCGCTGGCCATGAGCGAGCCCGGCGCAGGCTCGGATGTCATCAGCATGAAGCTCAAGGCCGAGGACAAGGGCGGCTACTACCTGCTCAACGGCAACAAAATGTGGATCACCAACGGCCCCGATGCCGACACCCTGGTGGTCTATGCCAAAACCGAACCCGAACTGGGCGCGCGCGGCGTGACCGCCTTTTTGATCGAAAAAGGCATGAAGGGCTTTTCCGTCGCGCAAAAGCTGGACAAGCTGGGCATGCGCGGCAGCCACACCGGCGAGTTGGTCTTCCAAAACGTGGAAGTGCCGGCTGAGAACGTGCTGGGCCAGGTCAATGGCGGCGCCAAGGTGCTGATGAGCGGCCTCGATTACGAACGCGCCGTGCTCACCGGCGGCCCGCTGGGCATCATGCAGGCGGTGATGGACAACGTGGTGCCCTACATCCACGACCGCAAGCAGTTTGGCCAAAGCATTGGCGAGTTCCAGCTCATCCAGGGCAAGGTGGCCGACATGTACACCGTGCTGCAGGCGGGCCGCAGCTTTGCCTACACCGTGGCCAAAAACCTGGACATGCTGGGCCAGGAGCACGTGCGCCAGGTGCGCAAAGACTGCGCCAGCGTGATTTTGTGGACCGCCGAAAAAGCCACCTGGATGGCCGGCGAGGGCATCCAAATCCATGGCGGAAACGGTTATATCAACGAGTACCCCCTGGGCCGCCTGTGGCGCGATGCGAAACTCTACGAAATCGGCGCAGGCACCAGCGAGATCCGCCGCATGCTGATCGGCCGCGAGCTCTTCGCCGAAACTTGTTGATTTAACCTACGAAACCTCTTAAAGGAGCCCTATGCCCACGACGACCATCGACGACCTCTTAGCCAATAACCGCGAATGGGCCCAGCGCGTCGAATGCGAGCGTCCCGGCTTTTTCACCAAACTGACCGAGCAACAAAACCCCAAATACATGTGGATTGGTTGCTCGGACAGCCGGGTGCCCGCCAACCAAATCAGCGGGCTGGAGCCGGGCGAGGTGTTTGTCCACCGCAACGTGGCCAACGTCGTCGTGCCCAGCGACTTGAACTGCCTCTCGACCATTCAATACGCCATTGACCAACTCAAGGTCGAGCATTTGATGGTGGTCGGCCACTACGGCTGCGGCGGCGTGCTGGCGGCCCTGGAAGAATTGCGCGTGGGCCTGGCCGATAACTGGATTCGCCACGTCAAAGATGTGCGCGTCAAGCACTACCACCTGATCAAAAACACCGCCGTGCAGCACCGCCACGATGTGCTGTGCGAGCTGAACGTGATTGAGCAGGTGATGAACGTCGCGCAAAGCACCGTCATGCAAGATGCTTGGGCCCGTGGCCAAAAAGTCACCCTGCACGGCTGGTGCTACAGCCTGAAAAACGGCTTGATCACCAACCTGGAAATCACCCTGCCCGGCGTGGGCGGCCTGTACGACGTGCATGAACGGGCCGTGGAACTGGTCGCCACCCGCGAGCGCAGCTAACCCCCTGAATTTCCCCCCCCTCAACCAGCGCCCCGGCGCTGGTTTTTCTACACCCAGGAGAACACAACATGTCCCACCAGCAAGACCCCGTCGTCATCGTCAGCGCCGTGCGCACCCCCATGGGCGCCTTCCAGGGCGGTTTTTCCGACCTGGCCGCGCACGACCTGGGCGGCGCTGCGATCAAGGCCGCCGTCGCGCGGGCTGGCATCGCCCCAGAAAAAGTCGAAGAAGTGCTGTTTGGCAACTGCCTGATGGCCGGCCAGGGCCAAGCCCCCGCCCGCCAAGCCGGTTTCAAAGGCGGCCTGCCGCAAAGCACCGGTGCCGTCACCCTGTCCAAAATGTGCGGCGCAGGCATGGAAGCCACCATCCTGGCCCACGACCAGATCGTGGCCGGTAGCCGCGAGGTCATGGTTGCGGGCGGTATGGAGAGCATGACCAACGCCCCCTATTTGCTGAAAAAAGGCCGGGGCGGCTACCGCATGGGCCACGACAAGGTGTTTGACCACATGATGCTTGACGGTCTGGAAGACGCTTACGAAGCGGGCCGCAGCATGGGCACCTTTGGCGAAGACTGCGCCGCCAAATACCAATTCACCCGCGAGCAACAAGATGCCTTTGCCATCGCCAGCGTGACGCGGGCCCAGCAGGCGATTGAATCGGGCGCGTTCAAAGCCGAAATCACCCCCGTGACCTTCCAGACGCGCAAGGGCGAAGTGACCATCGACCAAGACGAAGGCCCGTTGAAAATCCGCACCGACAAAATCCCCACCCTGCGCCCCGCGTTCAAAAAGGACGGCACCATCACCGCCGCCGCCAGCTCCAGCATCAACGACGGCGCCGCCGCCCTGGTGCTGATGCGCCAATCGACCGCGCAGCAGCTGGGCTGCACGCCGCTGGCCAAAATCGTCGCCCACGCCACCCACGCACAAGCGCCGGAATGGTTCACCACGGCCCCCGTCGGTGCCACTGAAAAAGCGCTGAAAAAAGCCGGTTGGAAGGTCGAAGATGTCGATCTGTGGGAAATCAACGAAGCCTTTGCCGTGGTGCCCATGGCGCTGATGGCCGACCTGAAGGTGCCGCACGAAAAGGTAAACGTCAATGGCGGTGCCTGCGCCCTGGGCCACCCGATTGGGGCCAGCGGTGCCCGCATCATCGTCACCCTGCTGCACGCCTTGCAGGCCCGGGGCCTGAAAAAAGGCCTGGCCACGCTGTGCATCGGCGGCGGCGAGGCCACGGCCATGGCAGTGGAATTAATCTAAAAAAATAGCTGTTTCCGCTTTTAAATAAACAGTTTTACTGTGTTTTCACTTTGAAATGCTTTGTTTTCAAGCGGAAACAGCTCACCAAAATATTTGCCTAGCGGGCAGCCCATTTACCTTCAGGAGAGCCAGATGCTACTGACCCCAGACCAACACATGGTGCGCGATGCCATGCGCGAGTTTGTGCAGTCCGAAATCACCCCCCACGCCGCCCGCTGGGACAAAGAGCACCAATTCCCCAAAGATGTCCACCAGGGCCTGGCCGCGCTGGGCGCTTACGGCATCTGCGTGCCCGAGGAATACGGCGGCGCGGGGCTGGACTACCTCAGCCTGGCGCTGGTGCTGGAAGAAATCGCGGCCGGTGACGGCGGCACCAGCACCGCCATCAGCGTGACCAACTGCCCGGTGAACGCCATCCTCATGCGCTACGGCAATGCGGCGCAAAAGCAGCAATGGCTCACCCCCCTGGCGCGCGGCGAGATGCTGGGCGCGTTCTGCCTGACCGAGCCGCATGTCGGCTCCGACGCTTCGGCCCTGCGCACCACGGCGGTCAAGGACGGGAGCGATTACGTCATCAACGGCGTAAAGCAATTCATCACCAGCGGCAAGAACGGCCAGGTGGCCATCGTCATTGCCGTCACGGATAAAACCGCAGGCAAAAAGGGCATGAGCGCCTTCATCGTGCCCACCAGCAACCCCGGCTACCAGGTGGCGCGGCTGGAAGACAAGCTGGGCCAGCACAGCAGCGATACCGCGCAAATCAATTTGGACAACTGCCGCATCCCGGCCGAGAACCTGATCGGTGCCGAGGGCGAGGGCTACAAAATTGCCCTCTCGGCCCTGGAGGGCGGGCGCATCGGCATCGCCGCGCAAAGCGTGGGCATGGCCCGCGCGGCCTTTGAATGCGCCCTGCACTACAGCAAAGAGCGCGAGAGCTTTGGCCAGCCCATCTTTAACCACCAGGCCGTGGGCTTTCGCCTGGCCGACTGCGCCACGCAGCTTGAGGCGGCGCGCCAGCTGATTTGGCACGCGGCCAGCCTGCGCGATGCCGGCCTGCCCTGTTTGCAAGAAGCGGCCATGGCCAAGCTGTTTGCCAGCGAAATGGCCGAGCGCGTGTGCAGCGCCGCCATCCAAACGCTGGGCGGCTACGGCGTGGTGAATGACTTCCCAGTGGAGCGCATTTACCGCGATGTGCGCGTGTGCCAAATCTACGAAGGCACCAGCGACGTGCAAAAAATCATCATCCAGCGCGGCCTGGCGTAACGACACGCCCCGCGCAGCCGCAGGCGCTGCGTCCCCAGCAAAACGCCCCGCAACTTGCGGGGCGTTTTCGATGGCCGCTGGCCAGACACCAAGCGGTTGTTAATTTTTAAATTCCGGCGTTTGCTTGCTCATGCCCGCCACCATGGCGGCCATCAGGTCGTCGCTTTGCAGCATGGCCGCGTTCCAGGTGGCCACATGGTTCAGGCCATCGGCCACGCTGTGGTCGCGGGCGTAGTTGAGCATTTCCTTGCTGCCGCGAATCGACAAGGGCGACTTGGCGGCAATCTGCCGGGCAATCTCCTGCACGCCCGCGTACAGCGCCGCGCGG
This sequence comes from Comamonas denitrificans, assembly GCF_042654745.1. Classification (NCBI taxonomy): domain Bacteria; kingdom Pseudomonadati; phylum Pseudomonadota; class Betaproteobacteria; order Burkholderiales; family Comamonadaceae; genus Comamonas; species Comamonas denitrificans. The sequence continues at coordinate 31,635 of NZ_JBHSEY010000016.1, read as the reverse complement.
CTGTCAAACACGCGATTGACCAGGCCGATCTGCTGCGCCTCGGCCGCGCCCAGGGTGCGCCCGGTGTAGGCCAGCTCGCGGGTAATGCCCTGGCCCACCAGCTTGGGCAGGCGCTGCAAGGTGCCCACATCGGCCACCATGCCCAGGTCAATTTCTTTGATGCAAAAGCTGGCCTCGCTGCTGGCGTAGCGCATATCGGCGCACACCACCAGATCAACCCCGCCACCAATGCAGGGGCCGTGGATGGCGGCCAGCACGGGTTTGCGGCAGCGCTCCAGGCTGGTCAGGGTGTCTTGCAAATCCAAAATCACGCGGCGCAGCTTTTCGCGCTGGCGGCCTTCGCAGTCGTCGGCAATCTGCGCGGGCATGGACATCATCATTTGCAGGTCAATGCCGGAGCAAAACAGCTTGCCCTCGGCCTGCAGCACGGCCACGCGCACCTCGGGCGTGCGGTCCACCCATTCAAAGGCCTGGCGAATTTCCTGCCACATGGCGGCGTTCATGGCGTTGGCCTTGTCGGCGCGGTTCAGGGTGACGGTGGCGATGTGCTGCTCCAGCGTGACGCGCAGGGTGCTCAGCTCCAAGGCCGCATCTGCGGTATTGTTTTTGGCATCATTTTGGCCATTAGCGCTTTGTGCATCTGCGTTAGCAGCTACGGTTTTAGATTGATCGCAGGGGTCCAGGCGCAGCGCCAGCTCCGTGCCCTGCTGGATGGCGCGTTTGGCATCGAGCTCGGCGGCCTTGTCGGCCCCGCCAATCAGGTGCACGGTCACGCCCTGGGCCTGCAGCGCGGCCTGCAGCTCGCGGTTGGGGTCTTGGCCAGCGCAGACGATGACGTTGTCCACCGCCAGCAGCCGGTCTTGGCCCTCCACCGTGATGTGCAGGCCCGCATCGTCAATCTTGCGGTACGTCACGCCGGCCAGCATCTGCACGCCCCGGTTTTTCAGCCCCGTGCGGTGAATCCAGCCCGTGGTTTTGCCCAGGCCCGCGCCCACCTTGCTGCTCTTGCGCTGCAGCAGGTAAATCTGGCGTGGCGCAGCGGGAACCTGCCCAGGCTGAACCCCGCCGCGCTTTGCGCCCGTGGTGTCCACGCCCCATTCGGCAAAAAATTGGGCCGGGTTGAGGCTGGCGCTCTCGCCCTCGTGCAGCAGGTATTCGCTCACGTCAAAGCCAATGCCGCCTGCACCAATCACGGCCACGGTCTGGCCCACGGGCTTTTTGTCGCGCAGTACGTCCAAATAACCCAGCACCTTGGGGTGGTCAATGCCCTCAATCTGCGGCAGGCGCGGGCTGATGCCGGTGGCCAGCACCACGTGCTTGAAGCCCGCCTGCACCAAATCGTCTGCCGCCACGTGCTGCCCCAATTTGACGGTCACGCCGGTCTGCTGGAGGCGCTCACCAAAATAACGCAGGGTTTCGTAAAACTCTTCCTTGCCCGGAATCTGTTTGGCAATGTTGAACTGGCCGCCAATCTCGTGACCCGCATCCAACAGCGTCACCTCCAGCCCACGCTGGGCCGCTTCGGTGGCAAAGGCCAGACCCGCTGGGCCAGCGCCGACCACGGCAATGCGCTCTTTTTGCGCAGCGGCTGGCAGGGGCTGCGGCAGCAGAATGGTTTCATGGCAAGCGCGGGGATTCACTAGGCAAGAGGTGATCTTGCCCGCAAAGGTGTGGTCCAGGCAGGCCTGGTTGCAGCCAATGCAGGTGTTGATGTCCTGCGCGCGCCCAGCGGCCGCCTTGTTCACAAACTCCGGGTCGGCCAAGAAGGGCCGCGCCATGCTCACCATGTCGGCCTGGCCGCTGGCGAGGATGTTTTCTGCCACATCAGGGGTGTTGATGCGGTTGGTGGCCACCAGTGGAATGCCGACCTTGCCCTTGAGCTGCTCGGTCACCCAGGCAAAGGCGGCGCGCGGCACCTTGGTGGCAATGGTGGGAATGCGGGCCTCGTGCCAGCCAATGCCGGTGTTCAAAATCGTCACGCCCGCCGCTTCCAGCGCCTGCGCCAGTTGCACCACTTCGTCCTGCGTGGAGCCGCCTTCGACCAGATCAAGCATCGACAGGCGGAAGATGATGATGAAGTGCTGGCCCACCCGCGCGCGCGTGCGGCGCACGATCTCCAGCGCAAAGCGGATGCGGTTCTCGTAGCTACCGCCGTACTCGTCATCGCGCTGGTTGGTCTGTGCGGCGATGAATTCGTTGATCAGGTAGCCCTCCGAACCCATGATTTCCACACCGTCATAGCCTGCGCTTTGTGCCAGGGCGGCAGCGTTGGCGTAGTCCTCCACCGTTTGTTGCACTTCTTGGGTGGTCAATGCCTTGGGGGCAAACGGGCTGATGGGGGCTTTGAGGGCGCTGGGTGCCACCAGCTGCGGGTGGTAGGCGTAGCGGCCAAAGTGCAAGATTTGCATGCAAATTTTGCCGCCTGCGTCATGCACGGCCTGCGTTACCACCCGGTGCTTGTCGGCCTCGGCCTGCGAAGTCATGGCCGCGCCGCCGGGCATGGGCCGGCCCGCTTCGTTGGGGGCAATGCCGCCGGTCACGATCAGGCCCACGCCGCCCTTGGCCCGCTCGGCGTAAAACGCCGCCATGCGCTCAAAGCCATTGGGCGCTTCTTCCAGCCCCACGTGCATGGAGCCCATGAGTACGCGGTTTTTCAACGTGGTAAAGCCCAGGTTCAGCGGGGCCAGCAAGTGGGGGTAAGGGGATGCAGTGGCAGCAGTAGCGGTCATGGAATGTCCTTGGCAAATCAAAATGCGCAGCAAATACCGGCAAAAATGCACGGCCGTTCTATTATTGTGGCATTTAAAGATATTGTTTTGGCGTTACCTAGGGGACACTCATTTAGAATGAAAAGGCTGTGCTCCTTTTGTATGCTGCCTACGCTTTAGCCTGTCATGGTCGAAAAATCCCCCTCTACTCTTGCTCGCGAAGCGCTTAAGCTGTTGTTTTCACGGGAGCAACCACCTACTCCTGAAAACTACCAAGCGGCTTACCACGAAGTCGCTGGGACGATGGATGCCATCGTGGTCCCGCCTGGCCTGGCCCACCAATTGGCACGTTTGTGTCAGTTTGCACAGCCTGCCTTTGCACACAGCGATGCGCGCTTGCGCGAAATGTCCGAGCAGCTGGTGCATTTTTTGCGCCAACCCCAGCCCGAGCTGAGCACCGCACTCTTGCTGCTGCAAAACTTTAGCCACCGCCTGTCGTTTGCGGTGCCCGACCAGGTGCAGCTGTACGAGGGTTTGCTGCGCTTGCTGGGGCTGATCCTGCAAAACATGGCCGTGCTGTGTTTGGACGACCAGTGGCTGGAGGGGCAGTTGAGCGCGCTGCAAACGGCCACCGAGCCACCGCTGACGCTGCCACGCCTGCAAGAGATGGAGCAGCGCCTGCAAGAGGTGATCTTCAAGCAAACCGAGGCCAAAGAGCGCCTGGTGCAAGCGCAAAACCAGGTGCGTGATTTGCTCGCCACGTTTATTGACCGCTTGGCCGACATAGGGGACACCAACAGCAGCTACCACGACCATCTGGAGCAGTGCGCGGCCAAGCTCACCAAAGTCTCGCAGCTGCACGAAATCACCCCGCTGCTCGAAGATGTCATCGGTGCTACCCGAGCCATGGCCGATCGCTGCGATCTGGCCCGCCATGAGCTGCACACCTTGCGCATACAAAGCGAACAAGGGATGCAGGAAATCAACCGCCTGCGCGATGCCCTGGTGGAGACCTCGGCCCAGGCCCGCACCGATGCCCAAACCGGGGCGCTCAACCGCCGGGGTATGGACGAGGCGCTGGAGCAAGAAGTTAAAGCCGCGCAAAAGACCGGTGCCCCCTTGTGCGTTGCCTTGTTGGATTTGGATGACTTTAAAAACCTCAACGACCGCTTGGGCCACGATGCCGGCGACAAAGCCCTGGAGCATCTGGTCCATGTGGCCAAAAAAATCATGCGCACCCAAGACCAGCTGGCCCGCTATGGCGGAGAAGAATTCGTTTTCCTCCTGCCCGACACGACCGCCACACAGGCCGTGGAGGTGATGAAGCGCCTACAGCGCACGCTCACTGCGCAGTACTTTTTGCAAGACAACGAACGGGTGCTGATCACCTTCAGCGCCGGCGTGGCGCAGCTGCAAGCCAACGAGGACTACCAACACGCATTAATCAGAGCTGACAAGGCTGTTTATATGGCGAAAAAAGCAGGGAAGAACCGCGTTTTCTTTGCTGAATAAGCGCAAACAGCTATTTATTTTGATGATTTTTTAGTCATCCCAGGTGGTTTCTGGCCGCAATTGCTGTGCCAGGGTGCGCGGCCAGGGCAAATTCAAGTCGGCCATGCGCTGCTTGATCAAAATCGGCGCCACTTGAAACACCTGGGCCAAGGCTTCTACCGGGGTCAAGGGCTGTACCTGCGCACGCAACGCCGCCTCGGGCAGCAGCAGGCGCAGGGCAAAGTCATTGGCCTCGTTGTCGATGCGCTCCTGCACGTTGCAGTGGTAACTGTCTGACACCTCAATCGCGTGCGTCTGGCCTGGGCGCAAATGGTGCAAGGCAATGTGCCCCAGCGCATGGGCCACGCCGTAGCGCTGGCGCTCTAAAGGGTGCTGGCGATCAATCACAATGCGCGGCTTGCGCTTGGCAGCCAGTTCCACCAGGGCACACACCCGGCCCAACGGGGCAAAGGCCACCACCACCTCCATGCCCTTGGCGATGCGGGCCAAATTCACCGGAAGCTTGTGATCCCAGTGCGCATTCAGCACGCCTTCGGCCAGCAGGGTCATGGCTATGCAGCGGGCGCTGCCTGGGGGGCTGGAGCCTGTGCCCCAGGAAGGTAAAGCGGGCCGCTTTGACCGCAGCCGCCCAAAGCAGCCACGGCCATCACAAGCGCCAAAGTACGAAGCAAATAGGTAAAACGCATAGCCATTGATTATTTAATTGTTGCGGAACAAATCCAGAATGTTTTTGCGCTCTTCGGCATTGGGCGTAGGAATGGCATCCTCCCCTCCCTCCAGGGGGACATCACTCATACCCAAACCGCGCACGCTCGATTCCACGTTCTCGGTATAAAACCATTCGCCATTGGCATTGGTGACACCCGGCGGCACGGTGTAGCTGGCCACAGGCTCATCCTTTAATGCGTACTGCATGTATTGAATCCAGATCGGCAGGCTCAAGCCCCCGCCAGTCTCGCGCGAGCCAAGGTTGCGCGGCGTGTCGTAACCAATCCAGGTGACGGCCACCAGATTGGGCTGAAAGCCAGCAAACCAGGCATCCATGGCATCGTTGGTGGTGCCGGTTTTGCCGTACAAATCGGGCCGCTTCAAGGTGGCTTGCGCGCGCGCGGCGGTGCCCGAGCGGGTCACCGTCTGCAACATGCTGTCCATGATGAAGGCATTGCGCGGCTCAATCACCCGCTGCTGCTGGGCCAGGGGCTTGGGCTGGTACTCGGCCAAGGCCACACCACGCTGGTCGGTGATTTTGGTAATCAGCCACGGCGTAATGCGGTAGCCGGTATTGGCAAAAGTGGCAAAGCCCACCGCCATTTGCATCGGCGTGACCGAGCCTGCGCCCAAAGCCATGGTGAGGTATGCCGGGTGTTTGCTGGCCTCAAAACCAAAGCGCGTGATCCACTGCTGGGTAAAGGCCGGGGTGGCCGCCTCGAGAATGCGAATGGCGGGAATATTTCTTGACTTTGCCATGGCCACGCGCGCCGTCATGGGGCCTTCAAAGCGGCCATCGTAGTTTTTCGGTGTCCAAGGTTGCCCCCCCGTCACCCCCGCGCCATACACCAAAGGAGCGTCATTGACGATGGTGGAAGGAACAATGCCTTTCTCCAGCGCAGCAGAGTAGATAAACGGCTTGAACGCCGAGCCGGGCTGGCGCCAGGCTTGGGTGACGTGGTTGAATTTGTTTTTCGCAAAGTCAAAGCCCCCCACCAAGGCCCGAATGGCCCCGGTATTGGGGTCCAAAGCCACAAAGGCCCCTTCCACTTCCGGCAACTGCGTGGCCGCCCAGGTCGTGCCCGTCTGGATGATGCGGATGATCGCACCCGGAACAATCTTGATCTGCGGCGGCGCTTTGGCGGCCAAACCCGACTCAACGGGTTTGAGGCCTTGGCCGGTGATTTCAATCTTGTCCCCATTGGCCCGCACCACGACCAGTTTTTTCGGTGAAGCTTCCAACACCACAGCGGCCAGCACATCGCCGTTGTCCGGGTGTTGGGCCAGGGCATCATCTACGACATCCTCCAACGCCTGCGCATCCGTTGGCAAGGCGACAAAGCGCTCCGGCCCCCGAAAGCGCTGGCGCCGCTCGTAGGCCATGATGCCTTCGCGCAGGGCCTGGTAGGCCACGTTTTGCTCATCGAGCTTGAGCGTGGTGTACACGTTCAGCCCTTTGGTGTAAGCCGCTTCCCCATACTGGTCAAAAATCAGCTGCCGGGCCATTTCTGCAACGTAGTCCGCATGGGCCGCATTCTCGCGCGGTCTATCGCGGCGCAACCGTAGGGGCTCGTTGCGGGCTTCTTCGGCTTGTTCGGCGGTAATAAAGCCGTTTTCCTCCATCCGGTCAATGATGTGCAGCTGGCGCACACGGGCCCGCTTGAGGTTGCTGATCGGGTTGTACGCCGATGGCGCTTTGGGCAGGCCGGCCAGCATGGCAGCCTCCGCAATGGTGATGTTCTTCAATGGCTTGCCAAAGTACACCTCACTGGCAGCGGCAAAACCGTAAGCCCGGTGACCCAAGAAAATCTGGTTCATATAGACCTCCAGAATTTTCTCTTTGGTCAGCAAATGCTCTAACTTGAACGTCAGCAGCACCTCGTAAATTTTGCGGGTGTACGTTTTCTCTGACGACAAGTACACATTGCGTGCCACCTGCATGGTGATGGTGGAAGCCCCCTGGCTTTTGACCTTGCCCAAATTGGCCAAGGCCGCCCGCAAAATACCCTTGTAGTCCACCCCGTTGTGCTCAAAAAAGCGCGTATCTTCAATCGCCAGCACCGCATCCACCATTACTTTGGGAATCTCGCGGATCGGTGTCAGCGTGCGCCGCTCTTCACCAAACTCCCCAATCAACACCCCTTCTGAGGAGTAGACCCGCAGCGGCAGCTTAGGCTGGTAATCAACCAAATCTGAAATATCCGGCAAATTCGGGTAGGCCTGCGACAAAGCAATCGCCACCACAAAGGCCCCGGCCACCATGCCAGCCACCGCCAGACCAAGCACCCAAAAAATAGCCCGAACGGGCCACGGCAAACGCTTTTTTTTCGGGGGTGTTTGTTTGGGATTGGGCGACGCTGCGCCATGAGAAGAAGGTTTCGAAGTGGGCATAAAGGGCTACCAGGCAAGAGGCGCATTATAGAAAGCCACCGCCAAACTACACGTGTCACAGAGTGCGACCAGATGTCACCAAAAACCCTTGAAACGTGCGGTTTTGGCAACACTCCTTTGAAATTGTGAACTGCGCAGGAAAGCGGCATCACTTCTTGCTGCTAGCATCATTCGGCCCGGCTTACATTCCGCCACATACCGCAAACACCAGTAGATGCCAGCAAATAGGAGTTGTCTTGCTTTCCCTGAAGTCACTTTTCCAACGCCAGCCAGAGCCACTCATTGGCCTGGACATTAGCGCCACGGCTGTGAAGTTGGTGGAGTTGGCGCGTCACGGCCAAGATGGCTGGACGCTGGAGCGCTGCTCCATGGTTCCGCTGCCCCCCGGCTGTATTGTGGATGGCAGCATCGCGAACATGGATGAAGTCAGCGCCACCATCCACCGTCTATTGGCCAAAAGTGGCACGCGCACGAAAAACGTTGCCCTGGCCCTGCCGGCATCTGCCGTCATCACCAAAAAAGTTATTCTGCCCGGGGCCCTTTCCGATCAGGAAATGGAGATTCAGGTTGAATCTGAGGCCAGTCAATACCTGCCCTTTGCATTGGAAGAAGTGCGCTTGGATTTTTGCGTCATTGGGCCCAATGCCAAAAACCCAGGCGATGTGGATGTTCTCTTGGCCGCAACCCGCAAAGAAAAAGCACACGAACGCCAAGATGCCGCCGAAATCGCAGGTTTAAAACCAACCGTCTTGGATATTGAGTCCTACGCGGCACTCTTGGCGGTACAACGCGTGCTGGACCATCCCCAAGCCCCCGCCCATGTTGGCGAAGCCGACTTGGCCGTCCTGATCAATGTGGGCGATCGCGGGTACACCATGCAAGTTTTGCGCGGTGAAGAAATTTTGTTCGATCACGAGCAAGGCATGGGAGGCGCACAACTGACCCAAGCGATTGCCCGCTACTACAGCATCCCCCCCGAAGAGGCCGAACAAAAAAAGCGCAACGACAATCTGCCGGACGATTACGCCACCGCCGTATTGGCACCGTTTGTCAAAAACCTGGCCCTGGACATCGGCCGCTCGCTGCAATTTTTCTTTACCAGCACCCCCTACCACAGCGTGCAGCACATCTTGCTATTTGGTGGCTCCGCGATTTTGGAAGGGCTGGCCTCGGCCATTCAAAATGAAACCAAGGTTTCAACCCTGGTACTTGACCCCTTCCTTGGCATGGAGATGGGTTCGTCGATTAATAAATCAAAAATACGCAAAGCGGCCCCCGCCTACTTAACAGCATGCGGCTTAGCACTGCGGAGGTTCTACCAGTGATTCTCATCAATCTCTTACCGCACCGAGAAATCGCGAACAAACGCCGCAAAGAAGTTTTTCAAATGGCAATGTTCGGCGCCTTGCTTGCCGGTTTGCTGGCAGCGGCGGTTGTATTTTCTATCTACCAAGCCTTGATTGGTAGCCAACAAGAGCGCAACAGCTATTTAAAATCAGAAATATCCCAGCTAGACAATCAAATTAAAGATATTCAAGGTCTTGAAGAAGAAATCAACTCATTAAAAGCACGGCAAAAATCAGTAGAGGATTTACAAGCTGATCGTAATTTACCAGTTTATCTGTTCAGCGACATTACCCAGCTTCTGCCCGAGGGGGTTTACATCACTTCCATGAAGCAAACAGGCCTGAATGTCGAAGTAAAAGGCTCGGCGCAATCCAATGAACGCGTCTCTGAAGTGCTGCGCAACATCTCGAATGGGTCGCCATGGTTTACCAAGCCTATTCTGAAGGAAATTGTTTCTGGCACCGTCGAAGTTGCTCCAAAAGACTTGCGTAAAGTAGTCACTTTTACCATGTCTTTTACCTTGGTTCGCTCCACCGAGGTGAAGCAGCAAAACCAAGAGAGAAAGCCCTGATATGCGCAATAAAAGCAAAAACAATACGGCTTCTGATCTTTCTGAGAAATTTGAAGCCTTTAAAAATCAGTTTCGAAATCTGGATCCCAAAGACCCTTCTCTGTGGCCTCTGATCCCTAGAGTCTTTCTGTGTATCGCCATTGCCGTAGGCGTTTTGATTGGTGCTTGGTTTGCGTATCTCAACACCTTAGAAGAAGACCTGAAGGCAGAACAGCAAAAAGAAACCACACTGCAACAAGAGTTTTCCACCAAAATGCGCAAAGCGGCTGGATTGGAAGCCCTCAAAGCCCAGCGCGAATTAGTACAACAATACGTCACCCAGTTGGAAAAACAACTTCCCAACAAAGCGGAGATGGCAGCGCTGCTGTCAGATGTGAACCATGCGGGCATGGGGCGGGGATTGCAATTTGACTTATTCCGTCCAGGCTCCGAATCCATTCGCGATTACTATGCAGAGTTGCCGATTACTTTGCGCATTTCTGGTCGTTTTCACGACATGGGTGCTTTTGTTTCGGATGTGGCACACCTTTCGCGCATTGTCACGATCAACGACATCGCCCTGACTTCAACCCCTAAAGGCACAAGCTTGGTCATGGACGCGCAGGCCCGCACCTATCGCTACCTGGATCCTGAAGAGATACAAGCACAGCAGGCTGAAGCCAGCAAAAAGAAAAAAGGAGGTAAAAAATGATGCGCAACCATCAACTCCTTCCATGGCTCGCCAGCGCGCTGGCCGTGCTGACCCTTTCTGGCTGTATGGGCGACACCACCGGCGATTTGCGTGAATGGGTGCGCCAAGAACGCAAAAATGCCAAGCCCAATATTCAACCCTTGAGCGAACCCAAGGCCTTCACTCCTCAGCCCTATACCACCGCGGACTTGATGGACCCCTTCAACGTTCTCAAGCTCACGTCGGCTTTGCGCCTGGATAGCGAAAAAGGCACAGCCAATACCAACTTGCTGGAACAAGAGCTCAATCGTCGCAAACAAGAACTGGAAAGCTTCCCCCTGGATGCCATCTCAATGGTTGGAAGCATGCACCAAAATGGCAGCGAAACTGCTTTAGTACGGGTGAACAAGCAGGTTTATCAAGTCAAGGCTGGGGGATATATGGGGCAAAACTATGGCCGCATAGAAAAAATTTCAGAAAACGCCATTCGTTTGCGTGAAATTGTTCAAGACCCAGCGGGAGATTGGGTAGAGAAAACCACCATCCTGGAACTGCAAGAGGAAACCAAATAATGCTGCTGCGTCAAAAAAAACCAATGAAAAATACCTTGGCCTATAGTGTCGGGATGGCTTTTCTACTCCCCGTTTTTGCCTGGGCAGGGAGCATTCAATCGGTCACTGGCTCGGTGCAAGGCGGTGGCGAAGTGGTACGCATTGTGCTGGATGAGCCCCTCAGCCAAGCCCCCACCGGCTTTGCCGTGCAATCACCGGCACGCATTGCATTGGATTTTTTGAGTACGACCAATGGCCTGCCCCAATCCCTGGTCGAACTCAACCAAGGCAATCTCAATACCGCCAACGTGGTCGAGGCCTCGGGCCGCACCCGCGTGGTGCTGAATTTGAAATCGGCCACCAACTACCGCACCGAATTGGATGGCAATGCTGTTTTGGTTTACCTCGACCCGGTAAAAACCGCCTCGGCCGTGGCCCCCATCTCCACCCCTGTGCAAGTAACGCCAGCACCGGCCCCGGTGGCATCGCCCAAAAGCATTCGCGATGTAGATTTTCGCCGCACCAGCGACGGCGCAGGCCGCCTGGTGGTAGCCCTGGGCTCGGCCGGTGCCAGCGCCGATGTGCGCAACGAAGGCAAGGGACTGGTGGTAGAACTCTCGCGCTCCAGCCTGCCTGACGCACTGATGCGTCGCCTGGATGTGGTGGATTTTGGCACCCCAGTACAGCTGATTTCCAGCTCGCAAAAAGGCGATAAGGTGCGCTTGAAAGTCGATCTGAAAGGCGAGTGGGAGCACAGCGCCTACCAAAGCGACGACCAGTTTGTGCTGGAAGTGCGTGAAAAGAAAATCGATCCCACCAAACTGACCCAGGGCCCAGGCTTCTCCGGCGAGCGCCTGTCGCTGAATTTCCAGAACATTGAAGTGCGAGCCCTGCTGCAGGTGATTGCCGACTTCACCAATTTCAATATCGTCACCTCCGACACCGTTGGTGGCGCTTTAACCCTGCGCCTCAAAGACGTGCCCTGGGACCAAGCCCTGAATATCATCATGGAGGCCAAGGGCCTGGGCATGAAGAAAAATGGCAACGTGCTGTGGATTGCACCTCGAGAAGAAATTGATGAGCGCACGAAAAAGGATTTAGAAGCGGCCCGCTCCATTGAGCAGCTGGAAACCCTGCGCACCCAAGGTTTTCAAATCAATTACGCCAAAGCGGAAGAATTGGTGAAGAAATTCACTGAATCCCAAAACCGCAGTGGTGGTGTTGGCACCAGCGGCTCTAGCAACAACCGCTTTCTATCAGAGCGCGGCTCGGCGATTGCCGAAGAACGTACCAACCAAATCTTTATCACTGATACGCCGACCAAGCTGGAAGAAATTGCCGAGCTGCTGAAAAAACTCGATGTACCTGTTCGTCAAGTGCTCATTGAAGCACGGATTGTTGAGGCCCGCGACTCTTTTGGTCGCTCGCTAGGTGTGAAATTTGGTGGTGGGTATCTCAGTAACCGTAGCAGTGTTGGCAGTGGCATTGGTTCTGGAAGCAATAACGGTGGCAACAACACAGGTACAGCTGGCACAAACACTGGCAATCCATTCGTAAACCTCCCAGCCTTACTACCAAACACCAATGCAGCATCCTTAGCATTCAGTGTATTCAATTCTGAAATGTCTCGATTTTTGAGTCTTGAACTTTCTGCTATGGAATCGGAAGGTGTAGGTAAAATTGTTTCCAATCCCCGTTTGATGACTGCAGATAAATCTGAGGCAGAAATTAAGCAAGGTCAACAAATTCCATTTAGGGCTTGCAGTGATCCAAACAAATCATCCTCTTGCACCACCGATTTTAAAGATGCTGTTTTATCATTAAAAGTTATCCCACAAATAACTCCTGAAGGAGATATTATTATGGATCTTGAGGTTAACAAAGATTCTGTTGGTGATCGTACAGATGACGGCTTAGCAATCAACACAAAAAGTATTAAAACCCAAGTATTAGTAGAAAATGGTGGAACACTGGTCATTGGTGGTATTTTCGAAATGGAAGAATCTAACCAAGTCAATAAGGTGCCAGTCTTAGGCGATATTCCTGTAATGGGTAACTTGTTTAAAAACCGTACTCGCCAAACCGAAAAACGGGAAATGTTGGTGTTTATTACCCCACGCATGGTCACCGATGCCATCGCCAACCGTTAATCAAAAATTTCATTAACCCCTCAAGGCCGCAATTGCGGCCTTGCGGTTTTTTTATCAAGGCAAGCGTTATGGCAAAGCATTTGGCACTGGTGGGACTGCCCGGCTCGGGCAAATCGACCATTGGGCGGCAGGTGGCGCGCCAAGGCGGCTGGGTGTTTGTCGATGCCGACCACGCCATTGAAGAGCGCCTGGGCTGCAGCATCAAAGATTATTTTGCCCAGCACGGCGAGGCCGCTTTTCGGGAGGTCGAGGCACAGGTGCTGCGCACCTTGCTGCAAGCGCCCCAACCCACGGTGATTGCCACGGGCGGCGGCGCGGTGCTCAAACCAGAAAATCGGGTGGCCTTGCGTGAAGGCTGCACGGTGTTTTACCTGCACGCTGCGCCAGAGGATATCGCCCGGCGGCTGCGTGGTGATACTGTGCGCCCGTTGCTGCAAGGCGTCGATGCATTGCAGCGCCTGCAAGCCCTGCAAAAAGTGCGCGGCCCGCTGTACCGCGAAGTGGCGCATTACGTACTGGATACCCAGCGCAACAATCCCACCCAAGTCGCCCGCAAAATCTGCATGCAAGTGGATTTAGCCGGCCTGTCAGGTTTGGGAAGTATTTGACCGATACGCGTTTAAAAATCAGCGGTTAGTGCTATTTTTATATTGCGCCCCGGTTGCGTGTAAGCGTCAATGGTGGGGGAATTGGCCGCTTGCCCATACACATCAGCCCAGCGCCAGTATTTTTGGTTGGTGAGGTTGTTCAACGCCAGATTCAGCCGCACATTGCTGCGGGGCCGCCATTGCATGCCCACATCCAAGGTGGTGGCTGAGGGCGTAGCAAATTGGGTGGTTCCGGCCTTGTTGTTGCCAATCGAGACCAAATCAATGTCTTGATCGCGCTTTGCGGCGTAATGGCGGGCGTTGGCGTACACGCCCCAATGCGGTGTGTCGTAGCGCAGCCCCACCGACAGCTGGGCGGGTGAGACCGAGTTCAGCGGACTGTTGCTGGTCACATCCTTGCCCCGCGTTTGGCCATACGAAAAAGAGCTGCGCAAGCGCCCGTCGGTGTTGCTACCCACGTGGCCCCAGTCGTAAATGCCTTTGACTTCAAAGCCGTAAATCTTGGCACGCGTGATGTTCACAGTCTGGAAGACTTGTTTTAACGGGGTGCGCTCAATCAGGCGGGCATCTTCAATCAAGTTGCTGTAGCGGTTGTAAAAGCCCACCACATCCACGCTCAAGCGCTCCATGCGGCCCCGCACGCCCAGCTCCATGCCCCGGCTGCGCTCCGGTTTTAAGTGGGGGTTGGCGATGATGTAGTTGTCCACCATGCCCACGCCGGGCAGCAGGGCCTGGGCGCGAAAGCGGTCATTCACCTGCCCCGCCTCGGGGGCGCGGTAGCCGGTGGCGTACTGGCCAAACACGCTCCACTCGGGCGTGGCGCGGTAGAGCAGGCCCAGCTTGGGCAGCACGGCGGTGCCACTCATATCCTTGGCGGGTTGGGGGGCCGGCGGAAAGTACAAATCCTGGTTTTGCACATCAATGCGGAAGTGGTCGATGCGCAGCCCGGGCGTAATCGTCCAATCGCCCAGCACGGTTTCGTTTTGCACAAACAGGCCCGCGCTGGTTTCATGGGTATCGGGGAAGCGTTTGAGCGGGAAAACTTCTGGGGCCAGGGGGGCCTGGCCGGTGTACAGGTTGCTGATGCTGTTGCGCACCCAATCCAGCCCATAGACAAAGCGGGATGACCAGCTTGGGTGGCGCAGCACCTTGTCCGCTTGCAGGCCCAGTTGCCATGTCTGCTCTTCGTAGCGGTTGTCGCGCACACGGTGTACGCCGCTGTTTAAAAAGCTCTGGCCAAGGCGGTGCGACTGCGCATGCTGTACCGAGACGATGGCCCGCACATGGTCGGCCCAGGCAGTGTGCAGGCCAAAGCGCCCATCCCACGCCAAACGATTGCGCTCAATGGTGCTGGTGGTGAACTCGTTCACCACATCGTTGGGTTTACTGGGGGTGGCGATGCGGCTGGAGAGCAAATCGGCATCCAGCTTTTTGCGCGAATGTTCCACGGTAAAGGTATGGCGTTGCAGGCCATTGGGCTTCCACACCAGCTTGCCCAGCACGGCCTGGTCGTTGGTATCCAAGGGGTCGGCCTTGGTGCGGTTGCTGTTGGCTGCGCCATCGGTGCCCATGGTCTGCATTGCATGCCCCTGGCGGCCCGAGGCGGTGAGCATCCATTGCACCTGCTCGCCCGCCTGGGCGGCCACGGTGCCGGTCAGGCTGGTGCTGTGGTCTTCCTCGCTCCAGGCAGTGGCAATGCGCCCACCCATGGTTTTGCTGCTGCCGTCAGCGGCTTTTAGAAAGTCGCTGGGGTCGTGGGTGACAAAGTTCACCACCCCCGCCATGCCGTCGCCACCGTATTGGGCCGAGGCCGGGCCGCGCACCAGCTCGATGCGCTTGAACGTCTCCAGCGTGAGGTATTCCCGATCGAACATGGCCGAGCGCGAGACGTAGCTGCGCGGCATGCGAATGCCATCAACCGTCATCAACACGCGGTTGCCGCCCAGGCCGCGAATCTGGATGCCCATGTTGCCGTCCCGCGCGAAAGCGGCCGAGCCTGCGCCCACGGCCAGCCGCGCCGGGCTGCTGCGCACCTCGGTATTGGGCAGGTCTTGCAGCGCCTGGCGCAGATTGCGGCTTTGCTGGTCGCGCAGGCCTTCTTCGCTGACGATGTCCGCCGACAGGGGCAGGTCGTCGTTGGCCTGTTCCATGCGCGCGCCGCTGACGACGACGGTGGGCAAGGTGGCATGGGCCGTCGGCGTGGCGACCTGGGCTTGGGCGAGCGATAAGACGTTACAGGCCAAAACCACACCAAGGCAGACGGGGCTAAGCCGTTGATAAAGCAAAAGATTAGAAGGCAGCAGGGTAAAAGCCATAGCAAGAACGATTCAAGAAACAAGGAGTTTCGCGTTGATTATGGAGTGCTTTCCCGCAATGCCAAGAAAAGATAGACACTGCATTCGTATTTGAGATAAATCAAATAAAAACCCTTCTGTGCTCTCCACAATAACTGGAAAACCCTGCTGCTTTGTCGCGGCCCACAGCGGGGGTATCCCCTAGGACGGGAGGGAGTTTCGGGCGGCGGCATAACAAGGAGTTTCCTGCATGAAAACCCGCAAACTAACGAGTCTTATCGCTCTGGCTCTGTCCTCGATGGCGTTGGCCGCCGTGGCCCAGCCAGCCAAACCTGGCGCAGCCACCACCCAAACCACTGCGGCAGAAGCCCAGTACCAAGGCGCTGCATCGCCCTTGGCCGGTGCCGCTATGCACCAGTCGAGCAACCCCAAAGCCCCGCCCATGACCGAGGAGGAATTTGCCCGCGCCCGTCAAGTTTATTTTGAGCGCTGCGCCGGTTGCCACGGTGTGCTGCGCAAAGGCGCAACCGGCAAGCCTTTGACCCCTGATCTGACCAACGAAAAAGGCACCGAGTACCTCAAGACCTTCATCGCTTACGGTTCCCCCGCCGGGATGCCCAACTGGCTGACCTCGGGTGAGTTCGATGAAGCCACCGTCGATCTGATGGCCCGCTACATCCAGCACGATGCCCCGACACCACCCGAGTTCTCCTTAGCGGACATGGAAGCGACCCGCAAGGAATACATCCCTGTGGACAAGCGCCCCACCAAAAAGATGAACAACTACAACATCGAGAACATCTTCTCGGTGACCTTGCGTGACGACGGCACGATCGCCCTGATCGACGGTGATACCAAGGAAATCATCAACATCATCAAAACCGGCTACGCCGTGCACATCTCGCGCCTGTCCGCTTCGGGCCGCTACCTGTACGTGATTGGCCGCGATGCCCGCTTGAACCTGATCGACCTGTGGATGGAAAAACCCGACAACGTCGCTGAGATCAAAGTCGGTCTGGAAGCCCGCTCGGTGGAAACCTCCAAGTTCAAAGGCTGGGAAGACAAGATTGCCATTGCCGGCACCTACTGGCCGCCCCAGTTCGTGCTGATGGATGGCGACACCCTGAAGCCCAAAAAAGTGGTCGGCACCCGCGGCATGGACATCAACAACGAGTACCACCCCGAACCCCGGGTGGCGGCCATCGTTTCCAGCCACAACAAGCCTGAGTTCTTGGTGAACGCCAAAGAAACCGGCAAAGTGTGGATGGTCGATTACACCGACTTGACCAACTTGAAGACCACGCAAATCGATACGGCCAAATACCTGCACGACGGCGGTTTTGACGCTTCGGGCCGCTACTTCATGACCGCTGCCAACGCTTCGGACAAGATCGTGGTGATCGACACCAAGGAAAGCAAGCTTGAAGCCATCGTCGATGTCGGCAAAATCCCCCACCCTGGGCGCGGTGCCAACTTCAAGCACCCCAAATTTGGCCCGGTGTGGGCAACGTCTGACTTGGGTGACGAGGGCATTTCTCTGATCGGCACCGATCCGAAGAAAAACAAAGACCACGCCTGGAAAGTGGTTCAAACCCTCAAAGGCCAGGGTGGTGGTTCGCTGTTCATCAAAACCCACCCCAAGTCCACCAACCTGTGGGTCGATACCACACTGAACCCCGATGCCAAGATCAGCCAAAGCGTTGCCGTGTTTGATATCAACAACTTGGACAAAGGCTACCAAGTGATCGATATCGCCGCCTGCGCTGGCCTGAAAGACGATGGTGCCAAGCGCGTAGTGCAGCCGGAATACAACAAGGCCGGTGACGAAGTCTGGTTCTCGGTTTGGAGCGCCAAAGACAAAGAATCTGCTATCGTTGTTGTGGATGACAAAACCCGCGCTTGCAAGACTGTGATCAAAGACAAACGTCTGATCACCCCCACCGGCAAGTTCAACGTTTACAACACCCAACACGACGTTTACTAAGCGTCGCGTAAACGGTAGCTAACCGTAAACATTCAGGATGGGGAGGGCAGGTTTTGTCTTACCCCGTCCTTTTCACTTTTTAACTTCAGGAGTTTTTCTATGAAAAAACTTGCTCTGCTTGCTGCTGTGGCTGCTGGTATTTTGGCTACAGCCCCCGCCATGGCCGACGAGGCTTTGGCCAAGGCCAAAAACTGCATGGCCTGCCACGCCGTCGACAAAAAAATGGTTGGCCCCGCCTATAAAGACGTAGCGGCCAAATTTGGCGGTCAAAAAGACGCGGAAGCCACTTTGGTAAAAGCCATCATCGAAGGCAGCAAAGGCGTTTGGGGCCCCGTGCCCATGCCGCCAAACAAAGTGACCGAAGCCGAAGCCAAGCAATTGGTGACCTGGATTTTGTCGATGAAGTAATCCTTCCTCGACTAAACCACCGAAAGCCGCAACCTGTCAAAAGGTGGCGGCTTTTTCTTTGTTTGGTTGGCTAGCTGCCCTGCGGCGGTGCCTGCAATCCCAAATGCCGCCATGCTGCTTGGGTGGCCATGCGCCCGCGTGGGGTGCGCTGCAAAAAGCCTTGCTGGATCAGGTACGGCTCAATCACATCCTCAATCGTGCCGGCATCTTCGCCAATGCTGGCGGCAATGTTATCCACGCCCACCGGGCCGCCGTCAAAGCGATGAATGACGGCTTCGAGCAGCTTGCGGTCCATCACGTCAAAACCTTCCGGATCAACGTCGAGCATCGCCAGCGCCTGCGCGGCGATGGTCTGCGTGATCGTGCCATCGGCCTTCACGTCAGCAAAGTCGCGCACGCGGCGCAGCAGCCGGTTGGCGATGCGGGGCGTACCGCGCGCGCGGCGGGCGATTTCCATCGCGCCTGCGGCATCTATCGGGGCGTGGAGCAAGCTGGCGCTGCGGGTGACGATGCGCTCCAGCTCCTGCGGCGTATAAAACTCCAGCCGCGCCACGATGCCGAAGCGGTCGCGCAGCGGGTTGGTCAGCATCCCGGCACGGGTGGTAGCACCCACCAAGGTGAAAGGCTGCAAATCCAGCTTGATGGAGCGGGCCGCCGGCCCTTCGCCAATCATGATGTCGATCTGGTAGTCCTCCAGCGCGGGGTAGAGGATTTCTTCCACCACGGGCGAGAGGCGGTGAATCTCGTCAATGAACAGCACATCCCCCGCCTCCAGCCCGGTGAGCAGGGCGGCCAGATCCTTGGGCTTTTCCAGCACCGGGCCGCTGGTTTGGCGCAGGTTTACCCCCAGTTCGGCGGCAATGATGTGCGACAGCGTCGTCTTGCCCAGGCCGGGCGGGCCAAACAGCAGCACATGGTCTAGGGCCTCGCTGCGCTTTTTGGCGGCACCGATAAAGATTTCCAGCTGCTCGCGCGCCTTGGCCTGGCCGACGTATTCATCCAGCAGCTTGGGGCGCAAGGCCCGCTCCTGCGCCTCCTCGCTGCGCGAAGCACTGGTGGCGGCAATCAGGCGCGGGGCGGGTGCGGCGGTGGTGGCCGCTGCGGCGTTGCCCAGGCCGAAATCTTCGGTGTGGATGCTCATGGTTTTCTAAATCAATAGCTGCTAGCGCTTGCTGTGCAAGGGTTAAGTGGCGATTTGGCTGAAATTATTTAGCCAGGGCTTTGAGCGCCAGTTTGATGCCTTCGCTCACGCCCACGTCGGCGGGCAGGGCTTTGAGGGCGGCGCTGGCCTCTTTATCGTTATAGCCCAGGGCCAGCAGTGCTTGCAGGATGTCGGCGCGTTCGGCAGTGCTGGCTTGCAGGGGCAGATTGGCCGTGAGGGCATCGCCGAGTTTGCCTTTGAGTTCCAGCAGCAAGCGCTCGGCGGTTTTTTTGCCGATACCGGGCACCTTCACCAGGCGGCCCACCTCCTGCAGGCTAACGGCCTGGGCCAAATCATCCGCGCTCAGGCCCGAGAGGATGGACAGGGCGGTGCGCGGCCCCACGCCGCTGACCTTGATCAGCTGGCGAAAGGTGTGGCGCTCTTGCAGCGTGGCAAAGCCATAGAGCAGCTGCGCATCTTCGCGCACGACGAAGTGGGTGAGCAGGCTGACGGGTTGGCCCAGCGCGGGCAGGTGGTAAAAGGTGCTCATGGGCACCTGCACCTCGTAGCCCACGCCGTGGCAGTCGATGATGACCTCAGGGGGATGTTTATCGGTCAGGGTGCCGGTTAATTTGCCTATCATGGCGGATTCGTCCTTCTTTGTTTTCTGGAGCGTGCGGGGCAAGCCTTGCACGTTTTTACTGTCTTGGAATTATCCGCGTGATCTTGCGCCACACCTTTACCCCGCACAACAACACCCGTCTGGCGCACCTGTGCGGCCCGTCCGACCAGCACCTGCGCACCATCGAAAACGGCTTGCAAGTCAAAATCGCCCACCGCCACGAGCAGTTCAAAATTGATGGCGTGAAGGCCAAGGCGCACCAAGCGCTGGACGTATTGCAGGCCCTGTACGAAATGGCCGATGACCCGATCATCGAAGATGCCGTGCAACTGCTGCTGGCCGGCGACAAGGACATGCTGCAGGCCGACCCCGATGCCCCCAGCCTGCACACCCGCCGTGGCAGCCTGCGCGCGCGCACGCCCAACCAAGCCATTTACCTGGACAACATTGCCCAGCACGACATCACCTTAGGGATTGGCCCGGCGGGCACGGGCAAGACGTATCTGGCCGTGGCCTGCGCCGTCGATGCGCTGGAGAAAAGCGCCGTGCAGCGCATCGTGCTGACGCGCCCGGCGGTGGAGGCGGGCGAGCGCCTGGGCTTTTTGCCCGGCGATTTGACGCAAAAAGTCGATCCCTACCTGCGCCCGCTGTACGACGCGCTGTACGACCTGATGGGCTACGAGAAGGTGCAAAAAGCCTTTGAGCGCAATGTGCTGGAAATTGCGCCGCTGGCCTTCATGCGCGGGCGCACGCTGAACAATGCGTTTGTGATTCTGGACGAGGCGCAAAACACCACCCCCGAGCAGATGAAGATGTTCTTAACGCGCATTGGCTTTGGTGCCAAGGCCGTGATTACCGGCGATGTCAGCCAAATCGACCTGCCCAAAGGCACGGCCAGCGGCCTGATTGATGCCGAGCGCGTGCTCAGGCGCGTGCGCGGCATTGCCATCTCGCACTTTGGCAGCCAGGACGTGGTGCGCCACCCCCTGGTAGCGCGGATCATTGATGCTTACGATGCCCAGGTGCGCGCCTAATTTGATAGCTGTAGCCGCTTTTAAATAAAAGATTTAACGGTATTTTTTCTTTAATATCGTTAATATAAAAGCGGTAGAAGCTATTAAAAAAATAATTGCATCCAGCGTGCTTTGGCACCGGTACTGGCCTGCTGATCAGTACGCCCAAACGCAGCGCCCCTAAGAACGTGTTCACAATCTCCTCGCGGGTGTGCAGTCGCGGCCTCGGGCGGTCTGCGGCGTTGCAAATCCTCGCCATAGCTAGCGCTATGTCTGTGGTTTGCGCCTTGCAGCCCATCCCGATCCGCATCCCGCACCCCTTCGCGCGCAGATCGTGAACACGTTCTAAGCCGCCGCTTTGGCAAAGCGCTGGGCCCCCAGGGCCAGCAGGCCCTCGAACACCAGGTTATCGACCAGCTCAAAGGGGCGCGTCATGCTGGGCACCATCTTCCAGCCCGCGCCACCGGCCATGATGCAGGCTGGCTCCATGCGGCAGTGCAGGTACAGGTGCTGGTACATGCGTTCGACCGCCCCGGCAATGGCGTAGGTGCCGCCACTGGTCAAGGCATCGCTGGTGTTGGTGGGGAAGGGGGTGACCTGGCCGGTGGGCACATGCAGCCCGGCCGTGCCCGTCTCCAGCGCCCGCAGCATGATGCCGTGGCCGGGCAAGATCAGGCCACCCAGAAACCGCCCATCGGCATCCAGCGCATCCACCGTTACGGCCGTGCCCACCATCACCACAATCAGCGGGCGCGGGCTGCCGCGTTGCACGATGCGTTGGCGCGCGCCAATCATGGCCACCCAGCGATCGGCCCCCAGGCGCAGCGGCTGGTCGTAGCCATTGGTCACGCCTGCCTCTTGGCTGCTGGGCACAACCCACTGGGGAGCAAAGTCCCAGCCCAGCATCTGGTCGATTTGCTCATGCACCCGCCGCCGGGTGGTTTCGCTGGCCACCGCGCAACCGAGCATGCAGCAGGGCGCAGGCAGACGGCTCCAGGGGCCGTCGGCCAATTGTTCGATTTGCTCTAAAAACTCCGCCCCCTGTGCCAGCAGACTGGCCCCATGGCGGGGTGCGTCGTACATGGCCCACTTCAAGCGGGTGTTGCCGATGTCAATGGCCAGAAATGTCATAAGGCAGGGATTATCAGGATTTTTACCGCCCAGGACAGCGACGGCACAGCGCATTGCAGAGGGCGCGGCACTGAATTGTGAAAAAAAGTAGCTATTGCGCCAATGAAAGGACGATTGACCCGCATCCGCCGGTAAAGTGGTCGCTTGTTTCAACACAAGAAGGAGTCTTCCCCATGGGTCTGTTTAGTTTTATCAAAGAAGCCGGTGAAAAACTTTTTGGCGGCAAGCCCGCCCAGGCAGCCACAGCGGCGGCCCCTTCGGCTGAAGCCTTAAATGCCCAAGCGGCGCAAGCCATTACCACCTATATCCAAGCTCAAAACCTGGGCCTGGAAGACCTGCAGGTCACGTTTGATGGCAGCGAGGGCAAAGTGACCGTGCGGGGCGCGGCCCCCACCCAAGCGGCCAAAGAAAAAGTCACCCTGTGCTGCGGCAACGTTGCCAGCGTGCAAAGTGTGGACAACGAGATGACGGTCACCCACCCCGAGCCCGAAGCCCAGTACCACGACGTGGTGCGCGGTGACACCTTGAGCGCCATCGCGAAAAAATTCTATGGCGATGCCAATAAATACCCGGTGATTTTTGAGGCCAACAAGCCCATGCTGACCCACCCGGACAAGATTTACCCGGGTCAAAAACTGCGCATTCCTGCGCTGTAATCGCGCCCTGCCAGCACCCAGCCAGCCTGATAGGCTGGCTTTTTTATGGCTGGGGCGCAGACGGGGCTAGAGGACGAGGAGACGAGGCTAGGAAAACGACTCTTCCAGCGCCCCCGGTGCCAGATGGCGCACGTCGCCCCAGCCAACCAGGCTCAGGCCCTGGGGTGTCCAGAGCAAACGGTTGATGGCGGTATTGGTCAGCGCCCAGGTGCGCGGCGCTTGCAGGTCTTGCTGGGTGGCCAGGCGGTACAAGATGTCCATCACCCCGCCGTGCGCAATCAGGGCGATTTGCTCACCCACATGCTGCTGGGCCAGGCGCTGCACGGTGGCGGCGATGCGTTCGCGCAGTTGCAGCAGGGATTCGCCGCCACCAGGAAAGACCAAGTGGGGGTCGCGCTTGCGCCAGCGGAGCGAGTCTTCGGGGTGCGATTGCGCCACCTCGGCAAAGGTGCGCCCTTCAAAAACACCAAAACAGCGCTCGCGCAGGCCCGGCTCAGGGTGCAGGGCGGTTTGCGTGGTCGTGGCCAGGGCCTGGGCGGTTTGCCAGGCGCGCTGCAAGTCGCTGCTGTAAATGGCGGCCAAGGTTTCATCGGCCAGCGCCTGGGCCGCCTGCTGGGCCTGGGCTTGGCCCGTGGCGTTCAAGGGAATGTCGGTGTGGCCTTGAATGCGGCCAGTCGCATTCCAGGAGGTTTCGCCGTGCCGAATGGCAATGATGCGGGTTGCGTCCATGGGCAAGAAAAAAAAGGGGGTAAAAAAAGCGTTTGATTCTCGGGTAAACCCTAGGTGCTTGCAAGCCCCAGAGGAATACAGCGGTGAATGCGCGATTTTGCACGCCATTGCAGGCAGAAGACAGCAGGTTAGTTGCGCATGACTACAAAGCAGCAATCTGCGCTTAACTGTTATTAAGTTTGCGCAAAATTGGGATGATTTACCGGCATTTGCAGACAAATAAATAGCGCTGATTATTTTGCGCTGCTCCCCTGGGCAAGCCTGAAACACTCTCCTACCATCGCCGTCGATTGTTTTTGCTTTGGAGATTGCGATGACTGCTTGGACTTTGTCTGCTATTGAGGATTTGTTTGCCCAGCCGTGGCTGACGGTGCTGCAACGCGCCGTTAGCGTCCACCAGGCCCATTGGCCCCAGCCGGAGGTGGAGCTGGCGACCTTGCTGTCGGTCAAAACCGGCGGCTGTCCGGAAAACTGCGGCTACTGCCCCCAGTCGCAAAGTTTTGAGACCGAGGTGAAAGCCAGCAAGCTGCTGCCTGAAAACGAGGTGCTGCAAGCGGCCCAGGCGGCCAAGGCCGCTGGGGCCACCCGCTTTTGCATGGGGGCCGCCTGGCGTAGCCCCAAAGGACGGGATCTGGAAAAAATGGCCGCCATGATCGCCAACGTCAAAGCCCTGGGGCTGGAGACCTGCGCCACGCTGGGCATGCTCTCGCCCGACCAGGCGCAGACCTTGCAGGCGGCCGGGCTGGATTACTACAACCACAACCTCGATACCAGCCCCGCGCATTACGCCCAGGTGGTGACCACGCGCAGCTACCAAGACCGGCTCGACACCCTGAGCGCCGTGCGCCAAGCCGGCATCAAGGTGTGCTGCGGCGGCATCATTGGCCTGGGCGAGCAGCAGGCCGACCGCGCAAGTTTGATTGCCGAACTGGTCAAGCTGCAGCCCGAGTCGGTGCCCATCAACAGCCTGGTGCCCGTGCCCGGCACGGTGCTGGCCAGCAGCGCCCCGGTGGATCCGCTGGATTTTGTGCGGGTGATTGCCATCTGCCGCATCACCATGCCCCGGGCGCGGATTCGTCTGTCGGCCGGCCGCCAGCAACTGGGCGAGGCGGTGCAAGGGCTGTGCTTTTTGGCCGGGGCGAATTCGATTTTTTATGGCGACAAGCTGCTGACCACCGGCAATCCAGACACCCAGGCCGATGATCAGTTGCTACAAAAATTAGGGCTGCAAGCGTTTACTGCAAGCCAAAATGAAGGCGTTAGCGCCCCAATTCTGAAGCAGGACGAACGGGAGCTGATCCATTAACAGGAGCAGCCGTCGCCGGTACCGCCCCTGCGGGCGCGGGTTGCGTGGCTGGCGGCAAGGTGGTGTCCACCGGCTGCCAGACCGGCAGCGGCACGCTGGCCGGGGCCTGCGGGGCTGGCGCTTCTGCAGGTGCAGGCAGGAGGGTGACTTGGCGGGGCCCGGCGGGCGGGGCCGGGAACCCGGTCAGGGCGGCATCAAACAGCACCTGCCAGATGGTGTCGTCATTCACGCGCACTTCATCGTACTGGGCCGAGGTTTCGTACACGATGCGCTGGCTTTGCGCATCGCGCAGCACCAGCTTGACGGCCCGCAGATACACCCGGGGTGGGGTGTCCATCATCATCCAGTGCATATTCCAGCCGCTGTACCAGCCACCGCCGTAGCCCAGGCCCCAACCAAAGCGCGGGCCGTAGTAGTACGGATCCCACGTTGGATGCTGGGCGCGGCCTTCCCCGGCCGAGGCACCCACTTGCACCACCAGTTTGGCCTGCTCGGGGCGCGGGGCACGCTGCAAGCCGACCTTGGTCAAGGCCGTGTCGGCGGCCATTTCAATGCGGGCAAAGCTGGCTTGCTGCGCCTGGGAGGGCAGCACCTCCAGCCGGTAGGTGCTGGGCAAGGCCACGCCTTGCATGCTGGCGTAGGACTGCACCTGGCTGGTAATGGCCGCCGGGCCGGTGGCACAACCGGCCAAAAGCAGCGCACTGGCCAGGGCGGCTGCGGTGAATGCGCGTTGGAACATGGTGATCCCTTTCTGGCCCCGGCGGGGCGCGTTAATTGTCGAGGCTGGTTTCCAGGGTAGAACGGCTGCGCTGGACGACTTGCGGCATGGGCAGGGGCTCATCGTCAAAGGCAATGTCGCCCTGGGGGTCGGCCATGCCGGTGGCCTTGGCGTTTTTAAAGTCGTGCAGCTTGGGGTCCATCATGTGCGTGGTCACCACGTGGCCCATGGCGCGGAACATGCTTTCGATGCGGCCGGGGTGTTTTTTCTCCCACTCGCGCAGCATTTCATTGACGGCCACGCGCTGCAGGCCGTCCTGGCTGCCGCACAGGTTGCAGGGAATGATGGGGAACTGCTGGTGCTCGGCCCAGCTGCGCGTATCGCGCTCGGGCACATAGCACAGGGGGCGAATCACCACATGCTTGCCATCGTCGCTGACCAGCTTGGGCGGCATGCCCTTCATGCGGCCGCCGTAGAACAGGTTGAGCAGCATGGTGGCCAAAATGTCGTCCCGGTGGTGGCCCAGCGCCACCTTGGTGCATTGCAGGCGGTCGGCCACCGAGTACAAAATCGCCCGGCGCAGACGCGAGCACAGGCTGCAGGTGGTCTTGCCCTCGGGCACCACGCGCTTGACGACGCTGTAGGTGTCCTGGTTTTCGATGTGGTACTCCACGCCAATGCTTTTGAAGTAATCGGGCAGGATGTGCTCCGGAAAGCCCGGCTGCTTCTGGTCGAGATTGACGGCCACGATGTCAAACTTGACCGGGGCGCGTTTTTGCAGCTTGCGCAAAATGTCCAGCAGGGTGTAGCTGTCCTTGCCGCCGGACATGCACACCATGACGCGGTCGCCCTCTTCAATCATGTTGAAGTCGGTAATCGCCCGCCCCACCTCGCGGCACAGGCGTTTTTCCAGTTTGTACGCCTCGCGCTGGGCCTTGGTTCTGCCGCTGGTGGCCGCCTCCGGGGCGGGCATGGCGCTGCTGTCGGTGTCAGAAAAGTCGGCAGCCTCAGCCACCCAGGAGGGAGAAGTATCAGTATTCATACAAGCCAATTTGCGGTAAAAGCGCGGGGACTTGAAACAATCCATTTCATCCCCTCAACGCTGCTGAGGCGTGATTTTCCCTGTAATTGAATGCGGTTTGGCCCCCACGGGCATTCCAGCGGAAGATTCGCGGCACAGGTGCCAGACAGCCTCCAGCGTTGATACCACCTGGGTCTGAACTTTATGGCGGCACTCTCCTGGCATTCCTTGAAACTGCGCTTGCCGCTGCTGATTGTGGTTTTGTTTTTAGGGGGCTTATGGGCCTTGGCGGGCTTTGCCAATTACCAGTTGCGCCACGACATGCGCCACCAGATTGAACGCCAACAGCGCTCCGTGGCCGCCTTGGCGGCCCAGGCGCTGGAGCACACCTTGCAAGAGCGCCAAGCAATCTTGTTGCGCGTGGCCCGCCACTTTGCCCCGGTGCTGGAGCATGCGCCCGAGCAGCTCAACCGCCCGGCCACAGATTTTCGTGCCTTGCGCCAGCCCTTTGGCGAGGTGCTCTCCACCCCAGATTCAACCCAGCTGGGCCTGGTCGTGCTGCAGCAACTGTTCAATGGCGGCACCTTTGTTACCAATGCCCAGGGGCTGGCGCTGACTTCGTTTCCGCCCCACATCTTGCGCACCGGCAATGACTACGGCGGGGAAAGCTTTATCCAAGCGGCCTTGGCCGGGCGCAGCGTGGTCAGCGCCCCCTTCATTGAAACCGGCACCCCGGTGGTGGTGCTGGCGGTGCCGATCTGGGGCAGCAGCGGCCAGCCGATTGGGGTGTTGGCGGGGGTGCTGGATTTAAGCCGACCCAATTTCTTGTCGCACATTGAACAGCAAACCTATGGGGAACAAGGCACATTTTTCATCGCCGATGTGGCCACCCAGACCGTGCTGGCCGCCAACCAGCCCCAGCGGGTGATGGAGCGTTTGCCGCCGCTGGGCAGCAATCCGCTGGTCGATGCCCTGGCGCAGGGCCAATTTGCCCAGCTGGAGTACGACAACCAGGGCCAAGCCTGGTTGGTTGCCCTGCAGCCCATAGCGGCCTTACTGCACGCACTAGAGCAGCCACTGGCCTTTGCCCACACCGCCCAGCACTGCAGCGTGAGCATTGGGATCGTGGTGTTCGGCGGGGCGACCCACGAGCCGCCGATGGAGCTGCTGCGCAAAGTCGATTTGGCGCTGAACCAAGCAAAAAATACCGGCCCGGGCAGCATTTTGTTTTACGAAGCCCAGATTTTTGTTTTACGAAGCCCAGATTCAAGCTGGAGCTGACCGAAAGCGCCATGGTCGAAGACATGGAGGCCGTGGTGGCCCGCATGCAGGCCCTGCGCCAACTGGGGGTGCGGTTTTCGATTGACGATTTTGGTACCGGCTTTTCCTCGCTGGCCTACCTCAAGCGCTTGCCGCTGGACCAGCTCAAGATCGACCAGGGCTTTGTGCGCGACTGCCTGGAAGACCACAACGATGCCAGCATCGCCCAGACGGTGATTGCCCTGGGCCACAGCCTGGGCCTGGATGTGATTGCCGAAGGGGTCGAAACGGCCGCCCACCAAGCGGCCTTGCAGGGCTGGGGCTGTCGCTTTTTTCAGGGCTACGGCATCAGCAAGCCGCTGCCAGCACAGGCGCTGGAAGCCTTTTTAACCACCCACGCTGCCGTTGCCGCCAGCGCCAGCGCTACCACTGCCCCGCTTCCACCCGGATAGCGACTTCGCAGTCGTCAAAAATCTCCAGCTTGGCGATTTTGATGCGCACGCCCAGCACGCCAGGCAGCTGCATCAGGCGCTGGGCGAGTTTGCCGATCAGGCTTTCGAGCAAATTCACGTGCTCGGCCGTGCACTCCTCGATGATGATTTGCCGCACCTTGCGGTAGTCCAGCACGTGCAGGATGTCATCGTCCTGCGGGCGCAGCGCTTGCGGGCCTTGGTTCAGCTCGGCATCGACCTGGATGGGCTGGGGGGCGGTTTTTTCCTGCTCCAAAATGCCCAGGCTGGCCGCAAAGCGCAGGCCGGTAAGGGTCAGGATTTGGTTGCCGGTTTGCGGCACCGAAGAGAGATTTAACATAATGATAGCTGTCAGCGCTTGCTGACGTTGATTTATAGTTGGTTTTTACCCAAAGATTGGCATGGTTTAAGCGCCACGCGCTCTACACCTATGGATGCGCTGTCCGGGTACACATCGGGCTTGCGCGTGGCCACGCGCACGGCCTGCACCGCCGGGTTGGCCAGCAGCTGGGTGGCGATGCGGTCGCACAGGGTTTCTTGCAGCTCGTGGTGCTGGTCGCCCACCACCTGGGCAATCACCGCGCGGATAAAGTCGTAATCCAGCGTGTGCGCAATATCGTCGTGTGCGGCGGCGGCCTGGGCCAGCGGCACGCACAAATCCACATCAAACCACATGCGCTGCGGGGCCTGGCGCTCAAAAGCATGCACGCCAATGCGCACCGGCACCTCGTGGCGGCGCAGGCTGAGCGCCCGGCAGTGCAGCGCCAGGCGGGGGTCTAGGGCGGCAAACGCCAGCAAGATCGAGTTCATAAGGGCTGCTCCTGCGCACCGGCACCGTGCAGGGTGGTCTCAATGGCAAACATCACATCACGGCCCAGCGGCACCAGGTGCTGGCCGTTGTCCACGGGCAGGGTGCAGCCATTCAACGCCGCCGTCTCGGCCACAAACACCGCGCTGGCGGCCACCTGCGCCGGGTCAATGGGCGCTTGCAGCAGGTTCACCCGGCTGGCGCGGTCAAAGTTGTCCTGCGTTTGCGGCCCGCTTAAAAACATCAGCCCCGGCGAGATGCCGCACACCCGCACCCACGGGGCCAGCGCCTGCGCCTGCAGGGCCACGCTGCGCTCCAGCGCCAGTTTGCTGACGGTGTAGGAAAAATAATCCGGGTTCAGGTTGTGTACCTTTTGATCCAGGATGTGCAGCACACTGAACCAGCCCGGCGCGGGGCTGGCGTGCTGCTGCGCCCAGGCCAGCAGGCCATTGCCCAGCAAGAGCGGCGTGGCGGTGTTGGTTTGCCAATGCGCCTGCAGGCCCTGGGCCTGGGCGGTGGCGGCGGTATCGGGCTCGAATTGCGAGGCGTTGTTCACCACGCAGCGCAGCGGTTGGCCGCCCAAGGCCATGGCGCAGTCGGCCAACAACTGCTGGGCGGCGTGCGGCTGGGTCAAATCGGCCTGCAGCAGGGTGCATTGCTGGCCTTTGGCCTGCACCAGCGCCTGCACCTGCTGCGCGGCAGCGTGAGAGTGGCGGTAGTGCAGCACCACGTTCCAGCCCGCATCGGCAAAGGCCAAGCACAAGGCCTTGCCCAAACGGGCCGCTCCCCCCGTAATCAGCACCCACGAGGGCGGCTGCGGTGGCGGGGCTGCGACAGAATCGGCGGATAAAAACGGCAGCTTATTCATGAATCACCAAGGGCCAGGGGAAATACGGGTAAAAATCGGCCCGATTATGAACACCTGCGCACCCTCCTCCGCCGAACTCAGCCAGCACATTGCCCACGCCATTACGGCCGCCGGTGGCTGGCTGGGGTTTGACCGCTTCATGCACCTGGCGCTGTACGCCCCCGGCTTGGGCTATTACGCCAACGACAGCCTTAAATTGGGCGCAATGCCCGCCGATGGCAGCGACTTTGTGACGGCGCCTGAGCTGTCTTCGCTGTACGGGCAAACGCTGGCCGCCCAGGTGATCGAAGCACTGCAGCACACCGCTACTAATGAGGTGTGGGAATTTGGCGCGGGCAGCGGGGCGCTGGCCGAGCAGGTGCTCACCACCTTGCAGGCGCAGGGCGTGCCGCTGGAGCGCTACACCATCGTTGATGTCTCGGGCAGCCTGCGCCAGCGCCAGCAAGCGCGGCTGGCCGCGTTTGGCGATGTGGTGCAGTGGGCCGACCATTTGCCCCCCGCCATGCACGGCGTGGTGCTGGGCAACGAGGTGCTCGATGCCATGCCCGTGCAGCTGCTGGCCCGCATCGACGGCACTTGGCACGAGCGCGGCGTGGCGCTGGGCGACGGGGGCGCTTTCATTTGGAGCGACCGCCCCACCCCCCTGCGCCCGCCGCTGGAGATCGAGGGCGAACACGATTACCTCACCGAAATCCACCCCCAGGGCGAAGCCTTTATCCGCACCCTGGGCCACCATTTACAGCGCGGCGCGGCGTTTTTCATTGACTACGGTTTTGGCGAGGACGAGTACTACCACCCCCAGCGCTCCATGGGCACCCTGGTCTGCCACCAGCGCCACAAAATGGACAGCGACCCGCTGGCCGACGTGGGCGGCAAGGACATCACCGCCCACGTCAATTTCACCGGCAGCGCCGTCGCAGCGCAGGACGCGGGTTTTGACATCCTGGGCTACACCAGCCAGGGGCACTTTCTGCTGAACTGCGGGTTCACCGCAAAAACCGATGCCCTCACCCTCTCCCAACGGGCGCTGGCGGGCAAGCTGGTGCTGGAGCACGAAATGGGCGAGCTGTTCAAAGTGCTGGGCCTGTGCAAAGGCGTGCCGCCCTGGCCCACCCTGGGCTTTGCCCACGGCGACCGCACGCACCGGCTGTAAAGCCCCCAGGAGCACACCACACCATGCTGCTGCGCTGGGCCATCATCGTCTTCATCGTGCTGCTGCTCATCGACAGCACCACCGGCATTCTGGGCAAGTGGCCTAAATTGCCCGGCGACCTGCGTTTTCCCCTGGGTCGGCGCACCCTGCGGCTGCCCTTTACCAGCGCTTTGTTGCTGGCGGTGTTGCTGTTGGTGGCACTCAAATCTCTGGCTTGGCTGGCTCAGCAGCTTTAACCGTTAGTTTTGATGATTTTTAGGGTTGCTGGCCGGGTCTCGCCCCGGCAGGCGACATCCTTTCTTGCACGCGCAAGAAAGGATGCAAAGAAAGCGTGCTGCGCAGCTTCAATACCCGCCGTAAAACTCGCTGCGCGCCCTGCGGGCGCTGCGCTCAAACAGCTACGGCGAGCATGGATGGGTGAGGGCTTGCTTGATCAGCGGCTGCGCTTTTTCTTGATGCCCTTGAAAAGTGGCTTCTTCGCTTGCTGCAAAGCAAGCGAAGAAGTCATTCCTCAACAGCGCAACCGCAAGAGCGCAACCGTCTTCAACATAGCGAGCGCTACCCGTCTGACTCACCGTGGTTGTCCGAGCGCAGCGCCCAAAGGGCGCGAAGCGAGTTTCACGGTGCAAAAGCTGCGCAGCACGCCTTCTTTGCTGACTTTCTTGCGCGGGCAAGAAAGTCAGTCGCCCGCCGGGGCGAGACCCGGCCAGCAGCCAACAAATCTAAAAAGAAAGCTGCTACCGCAAGCAAACATTAAGTCTCAAAGAACTAACCCGGATATTTCACCGTAGTAGAGCCACAAACGAGTACGGCATTGCCCTTGTGTGCCCGAAAATC